>JBOHHE010000307.1:0-2201 GCA_050700355.1 Pseudonocardiaceae bacterium | reverse complement strand
TCCACGTCATGGGCTGCGGGAAAAATCCCAGCCGCCGATGGGTGCTCGACGCCGATCTGACCGCGGCATTCGACAAAATCGACCACACTCACCTACTCACCAAGCTCGGCTCGTTCCCCGGCAAGGGAATGATCCGTGGATGGCTGAAAGCGGGCGTGTTCGAGAAGGAGGTAGGTTTCGCGCCGACCGATGAGGGGACCCCTCAGGGTGGTGTGATTTCACCTCTGCTATTGAATGTTGCGCTTCATGGGCTGGAGGAAGTGGCCGGAGTCCGTGACGAGGCAAGCGATCCAGCTCGCACGAAACGAGGCTGCCCGGCCCTGGTGGTCTATGCCGATGACATGGTCGCTTTGTGCCACACCCGCCAACAAGCCGAACAGGTCAAGGCGCGCATGGCCCAGTGGCTGGCTCCGCGGGGCTTGTCCTTCAACGAGGCCAAGACCCGGATCGTGTCGCTCGAGGACGGGTTCGATTTCCTCGGGTTCACGGTCCGCCGGCACGCCGGAAAGCTGATCACCAGGCCGAGCAAGGCCGCTCTCAAGCGGGTCACACATCGCCTGGCCGCCGAGATGCGTGCGCTGCGGGGCACGAACGCGGCCGCCGTCCTCACGAAGATCAACCCGATCGTGCGGGGATGGGCGAACTACTACCGGGGAACAGCATCGTCCAAGACCCTCGCGGCCCTGGACCGCTACCTGTGGCAGCTCACCTACAAGTGGGCGTGCGTCAGCCACCAGAACAAGCCAAAGGCCTGGATCATCTCCCGGTACTACGGCCGGTTCAACCCCGCCAGCAACGACCGGTGGATCTTCGGTAACCGCCACAGCGGCGCCTAGATGCCCCGGATCGGCTGGACAAAGATCGTCCGGCACAGTCTGGTCCTCGGCGCGGCGTCCCCACACGACCCCGCCCTGACCGACTACTGGGCCAAACGGCGCGGCAAGAACCCACCCCTGCTCGATCGCAGCATCCTGATCCTGCTCACCAAGCAGAACGGCCGCTACGCGCTCTGCCAGGGACTACTCCTGCACACCGACCACGAGCCACAAAGCCCCACCGAAGGGGAACAATGACACCGGGTCACCCCCAAAGCGATCACCAAGCACCACGTGACCACTCACGCGGACACAGCCACACCCGACGACACCCACCTCGCTCACTCACACTGCCAGCGCCGGACAACCAACGCCCAGAAAAACCCAGCGCTGCTCCATGCCTGACACGCCCACCGGGGCTTGCTTGAGCCGTATGCCGCGACGAGTGGCACGTACCGATCTGAGGGGGCCCCGATGCAGCAATGCATCGGGGCTACCCGACGGTGCTTCGGCACGCCGACGCAGTGAGCATCGACGGGGGCAGTGACGGTTGCGCACGCGTGAGCCGGCTTTGCCCTCGCCGTGAGCGAAGGCGTTGCGTGAGGTCCACCCTGGGTGGAGCGCGTCAGTGCTGTCTGCGGTGGAGTTCGGAGATGCGTTGGATGGCGGCCATGGATGGTGGATGCCTTCGGTGGCTTGGTCCATGGCGCGTAGTGAGTCTGAGGAGATTGAGCTTGACCCCGTAGCACGGACACCCACGGTGTGGGGTTAGTGATCATCCTGTGTGGATGTGTGGGGCGGTGTAGCGGCTTCGAAATCGACCGGACTGAGCATTCCGAGACTGGAATGCCGTCGCTCGGTGTTGTACCAGCATTCTCTCCACTCGAAGATGGCGTTGGCAAGTTCAGCGCGTGTTTCCCAGGTCCTGGTATCGAGAATCTCCAGTTGCAGGGTGCCCCAGAAGGATTCCATCATCGAGTTGTCATAACAATCCCCGACCGTGCCCATCGACGGGAGCAGCCCGGCGGCGCGGAGCCGTTGCCCGAACGCCCAGGAGGTGTATTGTGTACCATGGTCGCTGTGCAGGATCGTGGCACCATTGTCCGAATCGTTGTCGGGTTGTCGGCGAAGTGTGGCCATCCCGAGCGCGTCGATGACGAGTTCGGTCCTCATGTGATGGGAGATCGACCATCCGATGATGCGTCGCGAATAAGAATCCATGACCGCGGCACAGTACAGTTTCCCTTCTTTCGTGGGGTGCTCAGTGATGTCGGTGAACCACAGCCAGTCGGTGGCGGCCACGGCGAAGTTGCGCTGGACCAGGTCATCCTCGGTGGCCGGACCGGTCGGGCCGCGACGGTATCGGCGCCGGTACAGGCCCTGGGT
>JBOHHE010000306.1:0-26511 GCA_050700355.1 Pseudonocardiaceae bacterium | reverse complement strand
TCATGGACGTGGGTTGATGCTGCGCCGGGACGGCGTGGGTGGATCGTGAATGGTAGAAAGTGCCCTGAGTTACTGAGCGATACTCTCCGTGATTGTAGAGGTGCGCTGAAGGGGTCCCCTCAGTTTGATTACTTAAAGTAATCAAACTGAACCGCTAAGCAAGCGTGGTGTTGATCTGATAGCACCCATGTCACGACCCACGGGGTGGTCGGCCGCCAAGATGTCCGAGACGGCCGGCTACGGCGCATCTCAGGAGGCGACCAGGTCGTCGATCTGGTTGATTGCCGATGTGGCGCCCTCGACGATGCCCATGTCCAGCACCTGCTGCAGCGCCTCGGCGGATTCGTAGGTGCTCACGTAGGTCGCGCGAGTGCCGTCGTCGTGCTCGGTGAAGGTGTACACGTTGTGGGAGACCGGCATTCCTGGGGTCGGGGTGAAGTCCAGGTCGGCGAAGCCGTCGTCGAAGGAGAAACCCGTGGGCTCGTCGACGGCGGTGATCTGCCAGTATCCGGCGTGCTTGTCGCCTTGCGGGCCGGTCATGAAGTAGGTCGTGCGGGCGCCGGGGGTGAGGTCGTGGTCGATCACGGTCGCCGGGTAGGTCGGCGGCCCCCACACTTTCTCCAGCTGGCGTGGGTCGGCGTAGATCTGCCAGATCCGCTGCACCGGCGCGGCGAAGTCGGCGGTGATGGTCAGGGTCAGATTGTCAAGGTCCTGCTGGACGTCGGTCACGGGCATGGTGTGAGTCCTCCTGGTCGGTATCGGATGCGAGAAGTTCGTCGATGCGCGCGATACGGCCACCCCAGAGCTGCTCCAACTCGGTGAGCAGGGACGCCACCGACCGCACCGCCGCCACGTCGCCGCTGGCCAACTGCTCGCGACCGCTGCGTCGCTTGGTGAGCAGACCGGCCTTCTGAAGCACGGCGACGTGCTTTTGCACCGCGGCGAAGCTCATGTCGTACCGCGCCGCGAGCCCAGTGACCGAGTGCTCTCCGGCCAGCACGCGGCGCATGATGTCGCGCCGGGTCCGATCGGCGAGCGCGTGGAACAGGGCATCCACCCGGTCCTCGCTGTCCTCGACCACCACAAACATACAACCGATCGGTTGTATGTTTGTCAAGACCTCATCGCGCGGAGACCGTCCCCCCGCCCTCAGCTGGCTGCCGGCCCGGCTGGCTCCGCCGACCTGGACACGTTGCTCAAACCCGCGAGCGCCCACTTGATCGTCGAAGGCGATGAGGTCTATTCCGAGCTGTCCACTGAGGACGCGATGGACAAGTTGATCCACGGACTGGCCGCGTTGGCCGCGCGGACCGACGCGGAGGTAACGATTGTCTTCGACAGCCAGAAGGAACAACCAGAGCCCATCGCCGTACCGCGAGGTGTGCGAATCCTGTACTCCGCGCCCTCTATACGTGTCAATGAAGTGATGAGGGCAATTGTCCACGCCGAGCCCCCGAGCCGGCCCGTACTTGTCGTCACCGCGAACTCATGCACAATCGACATTGATGACAGACCGAATGCTTCATACGTCCTCCCGAGCGCTTTGGCCACCTGGCTCGAAGCGACCTAGTGTCACCTAACGTGACCGAATCCGGTTCCGGCGGCGTAGGAGGCTACCTCAACTCACAGGTCGTCGTCGGGAGCCGAGGGGCGTGCGTCGCTCAACTGGCGGCCATCCGGGGCCTGGAGGTCGAACTCGGGCTCAGGCGGGACTTCCTGGTGCTGCTGGAATACGCGTTCTCGCTCGCATAGCTCGGCATAGCGGGTGGCGCCCGCTTCGGTTAGACATAGCCGCCGCAAGGCCCATAACGGGTCGCCCTCGGCAACACTGGCCCATCCGGTCCAGATGAGCCGATCAAAGACCTCGGCCAGATAGTCCGGGGTCGGGCGGCCATGATCGAGGTAGACACCAGCCACCTTGCCCACCCCACCGTCGTGTACCCGACGCAACGCGATCCACTCGTACAGGCTGGGGTCACTCACCGCTTGCCGTCCCGAATTGCCCGAGCCACCTTGACCGCGTCCACCTACGCCAAACGCACACCACGCCTCGTGTCGCCATGCGGATAGCACCGCCACCCGCCGATGGGCTGATATACCGCCACCAGCGAGCACCGATCACCGTCGTCGGTGCGGTTCTCCTTGATGACCCCCCGGGCACACTCCTCTGGGCGCACGCTCGACAGCGCCGAACAGGCGCGGTCAGGAGGCTGGCCGCAGGTACGACGGCCCCGCACAAAGCGGGGTACAACCCCGAACGCCGGTGCAAGGCCACCGTTTCGACAGCGACGAGATGCAGTTCCTCGATACAGGTGTCCACCACGGACATGACGAGCGCGGCGTTAGTCACCAGACGCCTCCGGGGTCCTGCCCGGTGACGCCCCCAGCGGGCGCCCCTGGTTCTGTCCTGTCGTCCAGTCGGCTACCGCTCTGCCGGGCTGGGATGTGGGAGGCACGGCGGGACCAGGCCAGGGATGGGGCTGACCGGTCCCGCCGTGCCCGGGACCCGGACCTCACCGTCTGACCGCGGGGGCAGCGGCACAGTGATATCCGGGAACTGCGGGACGTCCGGGAACTCCGAGGACAAGGGGAACGACCGGCCACCGCGATGCCGGCGGCGCGGGCGCCGGTCATGAGGTCGCCTCGCCACGTCTGCGGGTCGGGCTCACCCCCTTCCGCTGCGGGGGGCACGATTGCTGGCATGTGGTGAGTTCATCGCACCGACCGGGGGAGTGCGGCAGTGTGCGTGTGGGGGTGCAGTTTTGCACAATGAGCGTGCTTTACCGGGTGCAAAGGGTGATCATGTGAGTGTGCGGAGGGAGCCCAATCGGCTGTTGGCTGCGGTGATGGCCGAAGCCGGGGTGAGCAACAAGGGACTGGCCGCGCGGGTCAGGGCATTGGCGGAGCGGGGTTCTCTTCTGACCACGTGTCGGTACGCAGGTGGCTGGAGGGCAGCGTGCCGCGCGGTCGCACTGCGGAGTACCTCGCTCTGGCACTCGGCGCGAAGCTCGGACGCCGGGTGACCCCCGCGGATCTGGGAATGGCCAGCCCAGAGACGGCCCTTCCGCATGACATGGAGCCCAACAGCGACCCCGTAGCGGCCAGCCAGCGCACCTGGCGCGAGGTGCGACAGCACCATGCCCGGCGCGGAAACGAGTTGTTCGCCCGAGCCGCCTGTCTCTACGAGCCATCGTGGCGCCTACCGCAGGCACCCGAGCTATCACAAGGCTCCTGGCTGCCGGATCAGCCTATTGCCTTGGAGGATATCGAGCTCGAATGGGAGCCAAACCCGCCTAAATCGATTGTCACCGGCCAGGAACCAGAAGCCCGCTCACTGCTGCCCTTGCGCACCACACGACAGACCTTTCCGAGCTACAGTAGCGCGATTCGATATCTCGATCCTCCCAAGTTGTTCGAGAACCGCCCTTGCTACCGGTTGTTGGAGGCATCGCTGAGCGAACCTGGCCCAGCCCGCCTTCGGTTCGGACAGTCCTGCTTCTTCGACAAGATCGACGTGGCTGAAGTCCTTGTGCACGAGCTGTCCGCAGCCATGATGAACGCGACACCAACCTGGTCGGAACTACCGTTCCGCTCGCTTATCGCGGATCCGTTTGATCTAGCTCTGCGAACTGTGAACACATCCATCAACACCCTCACCATTCGTCGCGATCCCGCTAGCGGGCGGTCAAGTTTCTTCCTGCTCCGCAGGGACCCGGCCAAGGTGGCAACGGGCGGTGGCCTGTATTGCCTCCTCCCGGCTGGTGAGTTCCAGCCGGCAAGTGTTTCTCCCGACAGTTTACTGTCGGATCTGGACATCTGGCGGAACATTGTGCGCGAGTACAGCGAAGAGTTGCTCGGGCAGCCGGAGCACGACGGAAGCAGTGGGCGGCCGATCGACTATGAGCACTGGCCGTTCTTCCGAGCGATGCAGAAGGCTCGGGAACGAGGTGAACTGCGAGTTCACGTGCTGGGCGCGGCCCTGAACGCATTGAGCCTCAATACCGCCCTGATCACGGTCGCGGTCATCGACAGTGTCGTTTTCGATTCCTTGTTCCACGAGCTGGCCGACGCCAACGCGGAGGGTAAGGTTGTGATTCACTTGGCGGGCGACAAGGAAGGACGTGACATTCCCTTCGACGAGACCACCGTCGACCAGTTCCTTCACAGGGAACCCCTGGCATCGCCCAACGTGATAGCCGCACTAAGCCTCGCGTGGCGGCACCGGACGACCCTCCTGGAGACGTAGCTCCGGTGATGCCGTGCAGTCATCCACAGTTGCGGTCACTCCCATGGCAGGGCAATCCTGACGCCAGCCAGCTAGCCGTCAAGAGGCAATGAGGACTGCCGTGACGCAGTGCTATGGCAGGCGTGGATTTGAACTAAGTTTCTATCCCTCGTAGGGGCAATGAGGACTGGTCACAAACCGCAAGCTGCCTGCCGTCGCCTACATGTTTCTATCCCTCGTAGGGGCAATGAGGACGCAGGCTGAACTCGTCCAGGATGATGAACAGCACGTTTCTATCCCTCGTAGGGGCAATGAGGACAAGATCGGGGACCTGGAACGGTCCACGTTCTCCAACATGTTTCTATCCCTCGTAGGGGCAATGAGGACACCGGAATTCAAGTGCCGACACTTGAGCAGGCGCTCTGGTTTCTATCCCTCGTAGGGGCAATGAGGACACCGGCTCCGCCGAGGATCCGGGCGTGGTCTACGAGTTTCTATCCCTCGTAGGGGCAATGAGGACGGATCTATCATCATTCCACCACTTGATATTCACGATTGTTTCTATCCCTCGTAGGGGCAATGAGGACAGGCCACAATGAGCCACAACCGTCACACTTCCACAACTGTTTCTATCCCTCGTAGGGGCAATGAGGACGTGGACACCTGAGCGGCCGAGAGTGGCAGCGCAAGATGTTTCTATCCCTCGTAGGGGCAATGAGGACCCCACGGTAACGGTGCAGGTCAAGCGGTGCAAGCGCGGGGTGTTGATGTTGATTTTTGCAGCGATCCGGCGGTTGTGCACGACACGCCTGTGGTCCGCTGTAAACGTCGGCGTGTCGGCTGCTCAGGAGGATGTCCTCGGGTTGGCAGTCCGAGGCTTCCCAGCTGTGGCGTTCGGGGTGGGCTCCGGGTGGCCGGGTAGGCCGAGGAAATCTCACCTCCGGGCCATCCGGCCGTCAAGGGACCACGTGTAGGGACTGGGGCTCTTCTAGCCACAGGGTGTGGTGGCCGTGCTCCACGGTGAGGCCGAAGCGTTGCCGCATGGGTTGACCGAGTCGTGGACGGTGAGCAGCGCGAGCAGCCCGCCGCCGCTGCAGCGGTCGAGCGGTACGAGCAACCGTCCGCCGCTACGGGTCTGGTCGATCCACGCGACGGGCACGCGACCGAGTCCCACAGTGGCGATCATTCGGTCGAACGGTGCCCACTCGTCGGAAGCGCGCGCGGGCGTCGCCGGCCACACGGTGGGGCGTGTAGTCGAGTGCGGTGAGCCGTTCGGCCGCCCGCGTGATCAACGCCGGGTCCACGTCCATGATCGTCACATTGTCGGAGCCGAGTCGATGACACAGCAGCGCCGTGTTGTACCCGGTGTCGGTTCCGATCTCCAGGACGGTGTGCCCGTCGTGCACGTCCAAGGCTTGCAGCATCAAGTCCATGAGCGTGGGAGCGCTGGACGACGAGGTGGCCGGGCCATTCACGGCCTGCCCGGTGCGCGGTCTCGGTCAGCGAGTCGTCACCGTCAATTTGAGTGATCAGCGGGCCAGGCTGTACACGGACTCGCGCCACTGCGGGCTGGACGGTTCCACCATCCGCCACCCCAGCGTGTCCGGCGGCTGAGTGAAGAAATGCGGCACGAACGGAACTTGAAACTCTTGGGCGCATGATGTGGCCAGGATGTGCGGTGCTTCATTACGAGGCCAGAGTGAGGCGGAGCGGGATACAATTAGGCGATCATGGAGGACGACAGACCGACACAGAGTGTCACATTGCGCCTCGCGCTGGCCGCGGGGGCCCCTGTGCTGTGCATCGGATTCCCCTTTCTAGACGCCTTCGTTCGTGACCATATTCTGACCGGCGCCTGGGTCTTTGTATGGTATGCAGCCATAGCTATATTCCTATGGCCGGCGACAATACTTGCCGCCGCGTATATCTACGCAGACGGATACATTCGATACAAGTTCCTAGCCCTAACGGCCGCGATAGGATTCGGTGGTTGCCTCGTGCTAACCTTTATTGCGGGGGAGGAGCGAGCACTGGCCGAACGTGGTCAGATAGCTAATTGTCTAGTCGAGACCGTGGAGTTAAGGTATCGAGCGGAGCTTTTACCTTCGGGGCACGGCGCTTACTCCGTGCCTGAATATGTTCACCACCTTCAATGTCCTGAAGGCGGTCCGGACGAGATGGTGACCAGCTCTCACATTGCGGATAAAGGCACGTTCGTCGGAGTGCTTTGGGATCCTTTGCAGCGAATCGCTCCTCAACCCGCGCGCAGCCTGCATGACGATAGGATATCATTCTGGTTAGGGGTTGGCGTAGCATGCGTAGGGTCGCTCGCCCTTCTTTTTGATGCGCTGCTCGATGTGCGCCGGGTCAAGATCAAGAGACGTTCGAAGCTTTGCGAAGATACAATGCAGGAGACGATGGGATCTCTGCTCGACTTGTTTATCAAGTTATTGATACGGTGATCGATGTGCGCGGCGCTGCCAGCGAGTCGGCCAGGAGTCGCCCGATGCACCGAACCGGCTTACGAGCCCTCATCCTCAGGTCAAGCCTATGATGCACTGACCGCTTGAAATCAAGGTCTCTTTGCAGCCTCATCGGTCTGCCAGTGTCGTTCCTGAGCCCGGACTGCTTCACGATGCTGCTCAATGGCTCGGATGCAGTTCGTCGCTCGACTTCCCTGGGACGGTCACCACACCTGGCTTCGTCGGATGCTTGTACTAACGGTGCGATCCACGGGTTCGAGCGAGCTGCCAGCCCTTGCCCTCGCTCAGCTTGAGCACCGCTGACACCTTCCTCGGTGAGGAAGATCAACAGGAGGAGTGGTCAGAACTCATAGGTAAGGGCCACGGTGATGGTGTCGGAGTCGGAGTGGCGGGGGGCCAGGGCTGGAGGGCGGGGTGGAAAGCCGGGGATGGCGGCCAGGCCGGAGGTCTGGTCGTAGGCGGAGATCCGTAGCGGGCCCTGGTGGGTGGTGCGCAGCGTGAGGTCGATGCCCTCAGCTGGCAGGTCGCCGAAGCGCACCTCGGTGGGCCAGATACCCGGCTGGGTGCCCTCAACAGTGATGACGGTGGGGGCGAGCCCGGGGGCGGTGGCGATGATCTGGTCGATGCGGTGATCGATCCGCAGGACCACCGCCGGGGCGGAGCGCGGGGAGGAGACGTGCAGCTCGAGGGTGTTCATTTGCCGAGATTCGGCGGTGCCGCTCTGCCGAGACCGCAGGATTACCTCGGGAGCGGATAACGGCACGGTGGGCGCGCGCCCGGTCCACAGCGGGCTGTCGGCGAAGCCGGCCACGGCGGACTCGGAACGTTCGGTCACGTACCCGCGGGTCCACTCGGCTGGTGCGGCATCCGGGCTCACCCAGCTGGCCTGACCCGTGTCGGTGTCGAGCACATAGCCCAGGTTCGCCCGGCGCGGATGCGCCGCGTCGATCCGGTCCACGGCCAGGCCGGCACCGGTCAGGGCGAGCACCAGAACCACGCCGGCAACCGGAACCAGCACGGCGCGGCGGGCACCGAGGGGTTGGTCCAACGCGGGGAGCAACAGTTCGACCACCGGCAGCAGGGTGAGCCCGAACAGCGCCAGCAGCGCCGCGGCCACCCAGCCCTGCGCGAGCCCGGCAAGGTCGAAGGTGCTCACCCCGAGCGGCATCAGCAACACGACGGCCGGGATGATGCCGACGGTGAGGGCCACTACCGGCCACACCGAGCGTCGCGGCAGCAGCATGGCGACCAGCCCGCCACCCGCCAACGCCAGCGCGGGCAATGCGAACAGATGCGACGTCCCGGGGGTGTCCCAGGCGGTGAGGACGCCGAGCAGCGCCAGCCAGACCAGCAGGCCGCAGGCCAGCGCGGCCGGGCCGATCCGGCGGCGCAGCAGCAGGTACCAGACCAGTACCGCGAGCGCAGCCAGTCCGGCGATGGCTAAGTAATAGAGCTGCGGGCGGTAAAGGAAGGGATTGTCGGCGTAATCGGGGCGCAGCCGCACCAAGCCCGACCACAGGCCCAGGGCCGCCACGGCGGCGGTGGCCAGCGGCAATCCCACGGAGACGACGCCGAGCAGCAGCCGAGGCAGGCTCATCAGCCGTCGGCGCCGGGCCAGCGTCACCAACGCGGCGAGCATGACCACAGCGAGTATCGCCAGCGGCCACACCAGGGCGGTCGGGTAGACGATCAGGTGGCCGAGGAAACGGAAGAAGGTCACATCGTGGTCAGCGGTCAACGTGGCCAGGTCGGTGTCCCCGAGCGCGCGGGTGAGCCCGAGCATGTTCGCGCCGTGGTGCTGCAGGCTGGCCCGGTCGAGGTTGGCGATGGTGTCGCCCGGGGTGTGGTAGCGCGCCGCGCCCCCGACATAGGCGAAGTTCAGGCCGGGCAGGCCGGCCTTGGCGAACTCGGTGAAGTCGGTGTCGTTGGGCAGCATGCGATAGAGCTCGACCGCCGAGGAGTCGCCGTGCGGGTGCGGCGCGGCCTCGGCGAACAGCTCGACCAGGGCCGCATTGTCCGGCGACGTCTCGAACATCAGCGACGGGCCGCTGACCCCGCGAGCCTCCCAGTTGAGCACGACGGCTCGCTGCTGGGCCAGCGGATGCTGCTGCGCGAAGGCGGCCGCACCGAGCAGACCCTTCTCCTCGCCATCGGTGATCAGCAGTACCAGGTCGTTACGCAGCTGATTACCACCGCGCAGCGCACGGACCGTCTCCAGCATCGCGGCGATCGCCGCCGCATCATCGGAAGCCCCCGGACCGGCCGCGACCGAGTCGTAGTGCGCGGCGAGCACGACACTGCCCGTCGGATCCCGCCCTGGCAGCGTGGCGACGATATTGTCCACTCGACCGAAAGCCACGACGCCCTCAGTGGTGAACGCCCCGACCCCCCGGCTGATCTGCACCGCGAACCCCGCCGAGCGCAGTGTTGCCGCCAGGTAGTCCCGGGTGCGATCGCTGGCCGCGCTGCCCAGCGGCCGGGGCTCGGTGGCGAACTCGCCCAGCGACCCCAGCGCGCGCTCGGCGCTGAACTCCTGCGGTGGAGCCGATGCGGGCACCGGGCTCGGCGCCCGCTCCGACCACAGCGCCAGCACCGCGACCGCGACGACAACCAGTAACGCGACCAGCCCGACTGCCACCCGGCGCGCGGGATCAACCAGCTTTCCGATCACCATCTGCCCCGTCCTCCTGGTCCGCTGTCTCACGTTAGATCTCCCGGCTGGTCACCGAGTGGGCGGGGGACCTGCGCTGATACAGCAGCGTCCTTAAGCGGCGCACAAGAATCTCCCAAGGGCACTGCCGAATTCTGGCTTCATTGCCAAGGCTGCTCGGAGCCGAGCGAACGAAGAGAGAAGGACGACATGACCGCCGTTCGAGGCAAACCTTCTGTGATCAATTATGAGACAGCAGCTTTGAATCCACGACGCATCTACGCTTTCATCCAGGGGGAAAACGGCCATCTCTTCGTGAGATACTCGGATGGTGCCACATGGAGGTGGGCCGACCAAGGTGCCCCTCCGGGCACCACGATGTCTAATGCGCCTTCGGCTATCTCCTTGCGTAGTGGTCCCTGGCTGGCGCCGGAATTCATCTACGCCTTCATCGGAGGAACCAACGGCCATCTCTTCGTAAATTACTGGGAGGGTGTCATGTGGAAGTGGGCCGATCTAGGAGTACCGCCGGGCACCACGATGTCCGGCACGCCCGCGGCCATCACCTATCCCGACTCTCCTAAAACGCAACACATCTGCGCCTTCGTCCAAGGAGCCAACGGCCATCAATTCTTAAATTATTGGGACGGTGTCGCGTGGAAGTGGGTCGACCAGGGCTGGCCGCCAGGAATCAAAAAGAACGAAAATCCGGCTGCCAAGTTACGCGGCGTCACCACCTGCAGTGTCATCGACTACCGTGAGAGCATTGAATCACGACAGATCTCCGTTTTTGTTTCTGGGTCATCCAGCGTCCTCGTAAATCATGTGAACAACGACAAGTGGGAGTGGTTGGACAAACTCGACGAGATTAATTTCACGCCCTGCTTTGGCGATGCCGTCACGTACCTCGAGGGGACGGAATCTCGGATGGTCCAAGCCTTCCTTACAGATGTCGTAACCAAGGGAAATCCTTTCCGGTCGCTGTATACAATCGATGGGGATGGCGCCACATGGACCCTCAGCAAGCGGAGCGAAGTAACTACATTCGACACCCCCTACGTTATATCCGGCACTCCCGGTGTCACTACCTACCCGGAGGCGGGCAAACCGCAACGGGTCCTCGCTTTCATCACTAACCCCAACGGCCATCTCTTAGCGTATTACCGCACCTCTAACGGCTGGCATTGGGCGGATCACGGAACTCCCCAGTGATCGGTTTGATGGGCGAGAGTGAGAGTCGGGCAACGGCTCGTTCGAGGTGATTGCGTGCCTCCCTCAGCCGGCCTAGGTAGAGATCGCAGGATCCGTGCGAGGAGTGGCCCAGGAAGCGAGCTGCACCGCCATGTCGCGGGTGTTGCCGGTGAACAAAGCCAGGGCTAAGGCAGCAGCGCCCTTAAGTGGCGCATAAGAATTTCCCAAGGACACTGCCGCATGCTGGGGTCCACGGATGCACCGACAACAGCGAAACAGGAGGCTCCTCATGAGTACATTCCCGGTCGTACGACGCGACGATCGCAACGCCGCCGTACGCGTGATTCAGTATCTGCTGAACGACCGAGACATCACGGTAAAGGCCGACGGCATCTTCGGCCCCAAGACGAATGCCGCCGTCAAGAACTTCCAAACGGACAAGGGCCTACCGAGCGATGGCATCATCGGATCACAGACCTGGCGGGCGCTAGCGGACGAAGCCGCACACGATAGCGAGGACGTCTAGCACAGTGCTGAGGGGCGATAAGAGTGGTCATCGCTCGTATCGCCCCTCATCCGAAACTGACAATCACTAGCTCGCCGACGCCGGGCTCCTCCGTCGTCCAAGTTAAGTACACCATCACCTTCGATAAGTTCGACGTGGCGTCTGACTGCCCTTATATAGAGGTGATAGAGATGATTGGCGACGACACAGCACTGGCTCAGTGCTCCGGCCGGTGCCACACGTGACGACGATCTCTGGCGCCCCTTTATTTCAATATAAAATCTCCGCAAGCGACGGCCCCAACCCGAAGAAGCGGACCCACATCACTACAGTCAGCAATACTTCACTTAATGAGGACAAGCCCCCGGTGCCCGACCCTGACGAGATCCGGGCCGTTGTCACCTTGATACCGATATCACCGATCCAGAGCGGTCCGACCGAGAGCAACATGGTCCTACTATCTGGCTCTTCGAAGTTAGCCGGGACGGGGTTGTGGGTTAGTCGCGGAGTGTGACTGCTTGGTGGTGGCGGTGGGTGGTCGGCGTTGGATGCGGGTGGTGGCGTAGCGCAGGCGGCGGCGTTGGTTGGTGGTGTTGGGAGAAGCCGTAGGCTTTGCGTCCTTCGAGTTTGATCACTCGGTTGAGGCCCTCGCTGGTGGCGTTGGAGACGCCGGTGAGGATCGCGGCGATGAGGGGGTCGCGCCAGCGGTCGATGGTGTGGGCCAGGGTGAGTAGTTCGGGGAGGTGGGTGTGGTCGGCGCACCAGGTGAGGAATTCCTAGAGGTGGTGGCGGATCCGTTTAGGGGTCGGGGTGGTCCCGGTGATGGTGGCCCGGAGCAGGATCAGGTCGCGGAGTGTCTCCTTGGCGATCCAGGCCAACAGAATCTGCTGGCCTTCGACGTCGTGGCTTAGGGTGTCGATGATCTTTGCGAACTGGTCCGGGCGGAGGTGTTCGAGGTTGCGGACCAGGAGGTTCTTGACGCCGTACTCGGGGTCCCGGGACCGGCCGCGGCGGCCATATTTCTCCCGGATGACTCGTCGGCGGACCTCGCCGACCATCTTGGTGGCCAGCTGAACGACGTGGAAGACGTCGACGGCCCGGGTGGCGTGCGGCAGCATCCGCCGCACAGCGGCGGCGTAGATGGTGCACAGGTCGATGACCACGATCTGGACCTGCTCGCGCCATGCGGGGCCGGCCTGGCGCGGCCAGTAGGCGGCGTCGTCCGCGGTGCGGCCTTCGACCTGGCCGAGCAGGCCCTGATCACCGCTGATGTCGACCAGCTCTTTCGGGGCGCGCAAGCCCCGGGAGTCGCGCTCCAGCGCCGCCAGCCGGGCCCCGCGCGGGACCCGAACTGCTCGGCTACCCTGCGGGCGAACGTGCTCACCGGGGCACCCGCCCCAGTAGCGCGTCCCAGGCCGTGGTCAGCTCCACCCAGCCGTGCACCAGCCAGGGGCCGGACACTTCCGGCAGGGTCAGCGCGTACGGGTGTGCGGTCGCCCGCACGGTCAGGAATACGGCTTCCACCAGCTCGGCCAGGCCGTCAGCCTGCGGGGCGGTCAGCGCCCCCCGCCGGATCGTCGCCACCAGGCAGGCAACTCGCTTCCGGCGGGTCGCGACCTCATCATCGGTACTCATGACGTGGTGTCCAGGGCGCTCACCGCGACGCCCATAGCGGCCACGAACTGCTCCATCTTCACGTACCTCGTCCCATCTGGCCCCGACTTGCTGTCAGCTAGGTCCACGACGTCTGGTCGGCTGACCGATCGGCTAGGGCCGGGGCAGGTCTTCATGGACGTCGACACGATCAAGCCGGGTGCTGATTTCGCCACCGTGATAGCACGCGCGCTGGCCGCGTACCGGATACTCATCGCCCTGATCGGCCCCACCTGGTTGGCGGGCACGGGCCGGTGGAGACGGCGCAGGCTGGACGATCCCGGCGACTTAGTGGCCATGGAGATCGGGGCTGCTCTAGCACGCGGGATACCCGTTATCCGGTGCTCGTCGATGGCGCTGTGATGCCCGAGCGAGGCGAGCTTCCCGAAGGGCTGCACGGCCTGGCCGGGCGCAACGCCGTGCGGCTGGACAACGATACGTTTCGGTCCGATTTGACCACCCTGCTCACCGCAATCGATCGGATCCTGTCGGCTCCTGTCCCCGAGACCATCGCACCCGAGACCATCGCGCCAGCGGGGAACGCGGGCACCGCCAGCGCCGGCCCGGTTGTCAAGGCCGTCCAGTAACCCCGGCAGCAGGCCCGGGAGCCCGGCGATTCCCGGATGTTACTTGCTGAGCGGCGGGAGGTGACCGGTGCTCATTCCCAGTCACTTCCGGCATCGCCCTCTGCCCCGCTCGTACCGATCCCGTGGTCGCGTTTCCGCCCCCGGCTCATCGCCGCCGTGATCATAATCGTGCTGGCCGTGGTGGGCGTTAGCGTCCTGCTCGCCAAGAACACCCGCTCAGTCACCGCCACCATCACCGTCGGTGATCGCCCCTCCGATGTGGCGGTCTCCCCGGACGGACGCCACGCCTACATCACCAACCGTGACTCCGACTCCGTGTCGGTGATCGACACTGAGTGCTGGTGGATAGGCTGCTGGTTTACTGGGTGATCACGTTGTGGAGTGCCTGTCACTGACCCCCGCAACGCCACAGGGTGCCGTGGCACAGGTCGAGCAACTCGACGTTCTTCGACGTCGACGACCGGCCGAACGATTACAGCCGGCCAAGAAACCTGAGCGAAGATCAGATAAAGCAGATGCAACGACACGCCCCACGATCATCCTGGTCGCGGGTTCACCTCGTCCACCCAGATCATGGCCGCGGCCGACTTCTCGAACCCGACACGTGACAGGGGTTGAGGATTCGCAGGCGAGACGATCGAAGTAACCAAGCACGGCCGGGTCGGCGCCGTGCTGGTTCCGCCTCCCCGTGGGCAGAGCCGGTACGACGAGTTGGTGGCCCAGGGTGTGATCCGTACCGCCACGCGTGGATTGACCACCGATGACCTGGATGAGTTCGCTCGCATCCGGGTGCCCGACGACGTTGACCCGCTCGCGATCCTGCTCCAGATGCGCGAGAACGAACGGTGATCTACCTCGATATCTGGTGTACCGGCTCCGGCCCGCCGGTAGGGTGCCCAGCATGGCCGCCACTGCCGTGAAACCCCCTTACGCCGACGCCTCCCCGGCCGAGATCAGGCAAGCGCTGATCCCCGAGGAGTTGCCCCAGTTCGAGCGGGAGTACACCGAGGCGTTGCGGGTGGCCGCCGAGCAGTACCGGCTGGACGCGCTGACCCAGTGCTTGGAGTCGTGGCGGCGTATCGCGTGGATGACCACCCAACACGGCCCAGAAGCTCACCGGCTCATGCTCGCCCGGGTGGACTACACCCTGGCCACCCGGCAAAGGGCTCCCGGCAATGCAACGGCTGCCGAACTCGCCGAGCTGACTCAGCAGCACCGGTAGGCCGACTCTGTACCGCATCGAGACCTACCCCGATGCCCAGGCAGCGGTCGACGCCCTTCCCGCGCAAGCCAGGGCCGGGTACGACGACGCGGTCAAGGTACTGGAACTGGTGCCCTGGAACGGCCAGCCCTACAACAAGGCCCTGCCGGACGGCACCATGCGGACGGTGGTGTTCGGACCGGGCGGTGCCGGGTTCGCCACCTACCTAATCCTGGAAGACCAGCAACGAGTGGACATACTCCAGGTGACCTGGGTGGGCTAACCCCCTCCCCAGCCCGTACCGAAGACCAGGTAGATCGACTCAGGGCACTCGGCGAACGCTGCGGTCCGCAGCTAGCCACACCCGCCGTGGCATCCCCACGTGAGCCGTCCGGAAAGGATCCCTCTGCCGTAACAAAGTACAGGGGCGTTGCGCTGGCGCAAGCCTCGCAAGTTCTTCCGAGCCAGCACATGTCGGGTTTCTCTCGGGAAGTTCACGGGGTGGCGGAATGCTTGTGGGCTTCGAATCTGAAATGCGTAATCAGCCTTGTTCCAGGGTGTTTTAGCGGTTCTTCGAAGTTAGCCGCTTAAGTGCTGCACAATGATTCCCAAGAACTTTCCAAGGGCTTCGTTGCATGCTCACTTCCATGCCGCCCGGCCGGGACGAGCAAGGGAAGCGGAGAGGAGACGAGCCGTGATACGGAAACCGCCCAGTACCGGTGGGCACGGTACCGGTGGATGCAGTACCGAGGGAGTGCAGCGGCTGATGAAGACGCGGCTGCTGAACCGGCTGTGGGCGGCTCGCGACGTGCTCGATGGCATCGACCAGGACGGACGACGGGTTCATCCCGGAATGTCGGACCCGGGGGTTATCTCGATGGCGCACGAAAATGGTACTCGCCGTCCTCATGCGACCGTGGTTGCCGCCGGGATCGCCGCGTTACTGGAGACTGAACGCGGATCGCTGGACGACTACCTTTTTCATCAGCCGCACGAGGAGTTCGAGGCCGCGGTGACGGCGGACTTCCGGGAACAGGGCGTGCCTGCTGAGATCGCCGGGAACCTCTGTGTGGACAGCGGCACGACCAGTGAGGAGATTGTGATGGAACGCTCAGTTGAATGGAACGCGGGAGCCGTGGTCGTAATCGACCAGACCGCACTGCCGCACGAACTGACAATGCTGCGCCTGGAGACCGTGGACGACGTGATTGATGCGGTGGCCCGGCTGGCGGTGCAGGGCGTACCCGCGCTCGGCCTCGTCGGGGCGCTGGGCGTAGCGCTGGCCGCCACACGGCACGCCACGATGAGCACTCTGGAGCGCGCCGCGGTGCACGCGGACGCCCAGCGGCTGGCCGCCGCCCGGCCCACGGCGGTCAATCTGGGTTGGGGGGTGCGCCGGGCACTGTCCCGGTTGCCGGAAGACCCCGGTGCTGTCCTGGCCGAAGCACTGGAGATGCTCGCCGAGGACGAACAAGTCAACCGGGCGGTCGCGCGGCGAACCGCCGACCTGGTCGACGAGCTGTGTGGGCCGGGGCGGGTGCGGATTCTCACGCACTGCAACACCGGCCGGCTCGCAACCGCCGGGTTGGGCACCGCCGTCGGCGCTATCCGCGACCTTGCTGCTGCGGACCGGGTCGAGTACGTGCTGGTCACCGAGACCAGACCGTTGCTGCAAGGCGCTCGACTGACCGCTTGGGAGCTGGCTGAGGCGGGCATCCCGCACCGGTTGTGCGTGGACTCGGCCGCGCCGGCAGCGATGGTCCGTGGCCTGGTCGACTGCGTCCTGGTGGGTGCGGATCGGGTCGCCGCCAATGGCGACGTGGCCAACAAGATCGGCACGTACGGACTGGCCGTCACCGCTGCCCGGCACGGCATCCCGTTCCTGGTGGCCGCACCGGAATCGACCGTGGATGAGACAGTGCCGGACGGGAGCGCGATCATGGTCGAAGACCGCCCTGACCAGGAAGTGACGACCTACGCCGGCCACCCGGTCGCCCCCGCGGGCACCCTCACGTTCAACCCGGCCTTCGACGTGACACCGGCCGAGCTGATCACGACTGTAGTCACCGAACGACGACTGTTGCGGACAACCACCTGGAACACATTCACCCCTGAGCCTGGGCGCCCGCTTGGACCACAGCGTCAGCACGATGATCGCGACAGCGGCCGTCCTCATGCCAGCCTGCTGCCGCGTGGTCGGAGTAAGCAAGGGAGAGGAGACCGGCCGTGATAGGCCCGTCTCCTGGTGTATCGCGCATCACCGATGCTCATCGGTTGATTCGATTCAGGTAACACATATCGCGTATGAATTGATTGACCAGGAGGCCGGGGGTGGGTTATGGACATCCCCGAATGCGCTCGCCGAGACGCTGGTGAGTCCCACGTTCGGAATTAGATCGTTCAATACGATATGGCCATGCCACCCGGTGTTCAGCTTTGCCGCAGTACTATGTACCTTCGTACCAACCGGACAGGAGACGACCGCCGAGGGATTGCCGGCCGGCGATTTCACCAGTTGCTGGCCGGCGATCGGCGGGACACATATCGCGATCGCTGTGACATTCCAGGTCACCACCGAAACAGGGTCTGCGGCGGCGCGCACGAGGACGCCGCCGAGATCGTCGGCAGGGCGCACATCTTCGAGGACGACCTCACCCGTCACGGGCCCTCCGTTGACCCTACCGCCGGTGCCGATGACCTTCTTGTCGGATGGGCAGGAAGCCGTCACATCTCCTGCGGTCGTAACACTCACGAACTCGAGCCCGGGGATCGGGTTCGAGCAAATCGCATAGACACTCAGTTGCCACGACCCACCCCAATTCGGTGTGGCGCGTGTCGCCCGCGCCTCGAAGCTGTTCGTTCCCTTCACGGGAGTCAGCCAGTTCAGGGCCACATTACCGAATCCGCCGATGACCGCGCCCCCGCCACCAATGACCACTTTGCCGGGCGGGCAGTTCACAGATTTGGCCTTCATGAGCGTCCCATCCAACGGAGTAACCGCGAACTGGGGTACAAGCCCCGGATATGCGGACGCCGGTGCGGCGAATGCTACAAGTGTCGCGGCCAGAACGCACCCCCAATGGTCGCCGAGAACCACCGTGACACATATCTACTATTCATGTCTCTGCCCTCCTGGGTTGCCTAAAAGGGAGTGATCCTTTCGCTCCCTTGGGGTAATACTGTGGAAGAGGTACACACACGGGACCGGCAAGCGTATCCGGAATTCCTCGGCTAGCTGGTCTCGGCGATGGAGTGAACATGCGTCACTGTTCTTAAGGAATCCTTGTGCGTTGCTAAAAGCCAGTGCAGATGAGGCCGAGTGCTCTTGTATACACCTACTGCCGCCGGCAGTGTCGGTGATGTCGAACGCCGCGGTGGGCGGGTCATATAAACCAAGGAGCTGTCCGGACGGATGGTCGGGCTTCTCCGCCTCATTTAAGTCGCGCACAAGGACTGCATAAGAACTACGCAAGGGCGGCGGCGCATCCTGGTATTAATTAGGTCGGCGACCGCCGCCCTAGTCATAACAACTCCCTGGAGGACGACATGGCACAGCTACCGGACGTTCACGGCTGGATCAAGATAATCGAAAGCCGAGTAGGCAAGGTTCGGCCCAGCGGCACCGTCTTCGACGGCCAGCAAGGGGTGATTCTGAGGTACTCGTTCGCTAATGACAGCCACCAGATTACTGGTCCTCTGACGGTGGTCGGAACTCTCTTTCGAGATGATGTGAGGGTACAGCCGCCTGGTAAGTCCAACGTTGTTCCCGCTCAGCAGATCACGCTGCAGCCGGGGCAGATTTGGTCGAAGGAGCATCGCGTGCTGGAGGTCAATCCGGGTGACCCCCACTTTTACGTGGCGAGCCTGCTGAGTGATGTCGAAAATCTCATCGATGAGGAGGACGAGAGTAACAATGAGGCGAAGATAACCTTCTCATTCCAGCGGCCCCCAGACTGATCAAACGTAGGTATATCAACGCGGATCCGCCTCAAGGCCCAATCCGCTGTCCCCGGGATGTGTTCAACAACTTGTTCTGGATCTGGCTGCTCAAGACACCTGGGCCCGCAGCGACCCGCCCTGCGCCTCGTCGATCTTTTTGTTCGCGCTCATGCCGGCAGACCCAACCGGTCCCGAATTCGCCGGATGCTGCCAGCGGCGTCGGTGATGTCGAAGTGCAGGGCGGGCAGGCCCGCAACCTCGGCTCCGGTGACGTAGCGCGGGTGATCGTCGACGAAGAGAACCTGCCCGGGGGCAAGGCCGAGGGCATCGAGGGCGATAGCGTAGGCCTGCGGGTCAGGTTTGCGCACCTCAGCGTGGGAGAGGTCCACGAAAGCATCGAGCTCCGAAAGAATGGAGAACCGGGGAATGAGCTCCGGAGAAAGGAACCAGGAGACGTCGTTGGTCAGTGCGCCCACTCTGAAGCCTGCTGCCTGGGCGTCCACCGCCAACGCGGTGGCCTCGCCGCGGACGACCTCCGGACCAAGTAGCCCATAACATGTGGCGAAGAATTTCCCCAGGTCGCAGCTTCGCTGCGTCGCCTTTCCGATCTCCTCAACCCACAGCCTCCAGTACTCCCGCTCGGAGAGCAGGCCGGTGTCGCGATCACGCCACAGCCGATCGACGCCCGGACCGAACGGACCCCGCAGTGTAATGGTGCCCGGTGCAAGCCCGTAGCTGTGTTCGATCTCATCCAGGAATTCGAAGGGCAGGCGGATCATCGGCCCGCCGATATCGAGCAGGAGCCCGGCGAAGGTAGTTGTCACCGGTCCTCCGCCGAGGACCGGTACGGTTCGGAATTGTGGTCGTCGAGGATGGTGACGGTGCCGGTGTTGCCGTCGACCCGGATCCGCTGACCGGTGGTGATCTTGCGGGTGCCGAAGGCGGTGCCGGTTACGGCGGGCAGGCCATACTCCCGGCAGACGATGGCGCCGTGGCTCATGACCCCCCCGATATCGGTGACGGTCGCACCGATCTTGGCGAAGAGCGGGCCCCAGGACGGGGCGGTCAGCGGAGCAACCAGGATCTCGCCCTCCTGCACCTGACCGATCTGATCGACAGCCGAGATCACCCTGGCCGGTCCCTCCGCCACGCCGGGGGACGCGGCGAAACCGGTGAGGTCGCCATCGCGGGTGGATTCTTTCCCCAGCCACCGCTTGATTGATTCCGAGGTGACGCCCCACAACATGATGGTGAACGGTTCGGTCACCACATCGGGCGGAGTTCCGAGTGCTGTGGGCGGCGACCATTGGCGCAGGGCGGCCAGAATGTCCTTGCGGCGCTGCACCTCTTTCGGCCAGTATTTCGGCCCACGCGCCTCGACGCCGACCGCCCAATTGATGTAGTAGTCGCTGAGAGCGTCGGTGACCTCGGTGCGCTTCAGATAGAAGATGTCGTCGGCCTCGGCGAAGAATCCCTCCTGCGCCAGCATCCAGCCGATGTCGCGCATCTTGCGCCAAAGCACCGAATGGCCCCAGTGCTCGACGTAAAAGTTATGATTCTCCACGTAAGGGAAAACGGTGCGGGCCAGGCCCAGCTTCCCCTCGAACGCGGCCCGGTCCTCGTCGCTGCCGAGCAGTTCGGCATATTCGGTGGCGATCCGCTCCCGCTCCACACGGATCTCCTCGACCGGCCGGTCGATATTCTCGCCTGCGGCGAGCTTGGCCACGTAGCTTCCGATGAACCCGAAGGGAATCGACAGGTATTCGATCCAGACCCGGTCCGAATGATAGAAACCTGATCCGGAAGAAAAATTAAACCACGGATCCTTGGCTGCATCGAAGCGCTCCAGCCAGCGTCGGCCGGCTGGTGTGCCTCGGAGCTCGATAAGGATCACCTCGGCGTCGTCGGTAGTGGCGAACACAGCATCGACCCCGAGCTCGAGCGCGTCGCGGGCCAGGCCCTTCAGCTCCTCGTCGGGACGGAAGAGGTCGACCTCCACGCCCGCCACCATCTTGGCAATAGCCAGATCAGGAATGTTCGGTAACACCTGCTTGCAGAAACCGAAGAAGTCAAGGTAGGCGACGTATCCCAGGTTCAGGAACTCGAAGTGGTACTGCCACAGCATGAGTGCCAGATCGAGGAGGCGATGATAAGCGGAGATGAGCGTCAAGCCAACACCCGTCCCCTGGCCACTCGTGACGACCTCGATGTCTTCTTTCACAGGCAAGGGTTCGAAACGCAGCACCTCCAGTTCACCGATGAGCGCCCGCAATTTCGCTATCCACTTGACGTAGAGCTCATCCCAATGCTCGAAATAGAAGCCGGCCCGCTCCAGGAAGTCCGGCACCCTTGCCTCAACCTCGGCCGGGTCGGTCACTGTCACCGGCGACAGATAGACATAGCCGTTGAGGATCCGGGCATCGACACCGCGTGCGGGGGGAATCAGATAGTGTCGGGTATTGTACTGTGAGAGGGCGGCGAAGCCGTACTCGACCAAGGTGGCCTCCCAGGGAGTGACGGCTTCCGGCCAATGGGCGGCGTCCCGAAACCAGAACCTGGAATCGTCTTGGGAGCAGTGCTCCTCCGAAAAGACCAGGTAGTAGGAGTAGAGCTGTTCCCAGCCCTGCGTCCCGGGGGGTGTCTCGATGGCGAAGGGGCTCGGGAACCGGTCGGTCATTCGTCTCGTTCCTCTCGGTTCGTTGTCTTCGGGTATTGGGACGCAGAGAGCGGCGCACACAAAGTGGAGACGATGCTGTCGAGAACGCTGGATGCTCGGGCGACCGGGGCACGTTCCCGGTGGCTCCAGACCGTCTCCGGGCGGGCTTGGAGCAGGACGACATTCCCGGGCGGCTCGAGCTCGCTGTCGATGGCCCACTCAATGTCCTGCGGCGAGCCGAAGTGCCGCTCGACGAGACGGGCCAGGCGTGCCACGGCCTTGATCTCGGCGTCGGTGAGGCACGGAAACGTCTCGGAAATCCATCGGCCGGTGATCTCAAAGACGACCTTGTCGACGAGGAAGTGGTCGGGAGTCACGGTGCCTGCCACCACCGTCTCGCCCACGCCCCAGCTGGCGTCGATGGCCACTTGGGAGCGATCTCCGTTTCCGGGGTTCAGCGTGAAGGCCACCCCCGCGGACTTGGGCCGCACCATCTTCTGAACGCCGACACTCATGGCCACCGGAGCGGAGCCCATGTGGTCCCGGTAGTACATGGCCCGAGCAGTCCACAGGCTCGACCAGCAGCGCACGACGTGCCGGGCCACCTCGTCAGCCCCGCGCACCCACAGGAACGTGTCGTGCTGGCCGGCGAAACTGGCGTTCGCGGAATCCTCACCGGTGGCTGAGGACCGCACCGCCACCGGCAGATCCGCCATCCCGCAACGCTCGCAGAGCTGCTGGTAAGCCGAGGCCACCGCTTGTGCCACGCCGGTGGGGAGCGCGGCGGTGTCGATCCGGGCCCGCACCGCCTGAAAGATCAATTCCATTGCGGTGGGGTTGGACGGGTCCGTGCCGGACAAGAGCTGCGCCACGTCTCGGGCGAGGGCGACGTCGGCCCAGAGCGTGGCGAAGGCTTCGGTGGTGATGGCGTAGCCGGGCGGTATGGGCAGACCGGCGGCGGTCAACTCGCCCAGACCGGCGTTCTTCCCGCCCAGCAGTGGCCGCAGCTCTGATGTGTAGTCGTCGAAACGCACCACGAAAGGCATCCCGGTACCCGCCTCACCCGGATCCGGCAGGCGCGTCGGCCACCGGACCGTCCGGCCGCAGGAACGCCTCCAGACTTTCCATCGCCCGCCGCTCCAACAGCGCCGCTCCCTGAGCCCGGGCCAGGAGGAGCGCGCGCCGCAGCGACGCCTCAGCCTCGACGGCCCGCTCCGGTACGAGCACGGCGAGCGCTTTCCCCCGCAACCGGTGCAGCTCAGCCTCGTAGAAACACTCACCTGTCTCGGATACTCCGGCCAAGCCCTGGTCGAGCGCGGAGAGCGCCGCTTCGGGGCACGATGCCAACAGGTGACCTTCCCCGAGCAGACCGAGGAAGAAGTGCCGGAAACGACGGGCGCCAGTTGCCTCCCACTCCACCAGACCACGGGCGATGCTGGCCGCTCCCGCAGCGGTGTCACCTTCGTGAGCGCGGGCCCAGCCAAGCATGGCGATGGCCATCCCTCTCCACAGCGGAAATCCGCCCTTCTGACAGGCGGCAACCGTCTGTTCAGCGCGCTGGCGAGCATGCGGGACGTCCCGGCAGAGGATTCCGACCCAGGCGTCGCATAACAGCGCATAGACGAGCGTCAAGGGATAATCGAGCCGGTTGGCCAGTCGGAGAGCGTCGTTCGTCAGTTCTTTCGCCCGGTCCTGCGCGCCCATCAGTGCCAGCACGATCGAAAGATAGCCCCGACAGGCGACGGCGGGATGTAACCCGAAGACGGGGATCAGGGAGATGTCGTGCGGCAGGTCGATGAAGGCCAGGGCGTATTCGAGATGATCCCGCGCCTCACTCAGCCGGCCTTGGTGGAAGTCGAAGTACCATCCGCGTGCGACGTGGGCAAGCAGCCCAATGATGGGATCAGGTGAGCTCTTGGCCAGGTCAAGCAGTTCCTTGCAGAGTTCCAAAGCCCTCGTGATTTCGCCCTGCATCGAGTGAAATGACACCAGCCGGTACAGCGCGGGTCCGAGCTGCTGGGCGTCGTCGAACCGGCGGCCCAGCTCAACGGCTCGAGTAGCGGCCTGACCCACCGCAGTTGCGCCCTTGCCTCTGGCCATGGCCAGCAGCTGCCAGCGGCGACCCTGGACGTCGAGTTCTGCGCGGTCGCGTTCGTCTCCGGGAGGAAGGCGCTCGATGAGTTGCAGGGCTCGGTGCAGCAGTTCTTCGGTCTGTTCGTAGGCCAGTCGGGACAGTGCCTGCTCGGCCGCGCGCTGTGTCCACATCAGTGCCGCAGGGGCACCTCCGGGGAGCGCGGCCGCCTGCCAGTAGTGGTGGGCCAGCACCAGTGGATCAGCCAGGTCTTGCGCCTCGAGCGTTTCAGCCACCCGGTAGTGCAAGCGCGCTCGGCGCAGCGCGCTGAGCCCGTCGTAGAGGGTGTCCCGGATCAGAGTGTGGGAGAAGCGGTAGCAGCCGACCGCGTCGGGAATCTCATGCAGGAGGTGGGCAGCCAGCGCGGTCTCCACCAGTTCCAGGACCTCGTCGAGGTCGTAGCCGCCTACCCGGGCCAGCACGTCGAGGTCGAAGTCCCGACCCAGTACCGAGGCCACACTGAGCAGACGGGCGCCCTCCTGGGGAAGCAGGGTCACCCGGCGGCGGATGACATCGCGGACCCGGGCAGGCACCTCGCGCCCGAGGCTGCCCTGGGTATCAAGCAGGCGCACCAGCTCGGCGACGAAGAACGGGTTGCCCTCCGTTCGATCCCACACGGCGTGGAGGAGTTCGTCGCTGGGCTCAGCGCCGGTGGGCCGGGTGAGCAAGCGGGCGACGTCGGACTGGCCCAGGCCACCGAGGAGGATCCGGGAGACGTTCGATCGACGGGCAAGACTGGCCAGCACGGTAATCAGCGGATCCGAGACCTCGCCGGCCCGATAGGTGCCCACGACGGCGATGGGTACCCCCGTGAGCTGGCCGGCGAAAAACCCGAAGAGCTCGACCGAGGGTGGATCGGTCCAGTGCAGATCGTCGAGGATCAGCACGAGCGGCCGGGCGCCGGCCACCCGCAGCAGGAAGCGACTCAACGCGTCGTACAACCGGGTTCGCGCGGTAACCGGATCCAAGACGGCGGCCACGGATTGCAGGTCGGCGAATGCCTCCTTCACCTCGGGGACGATCTGGGCGATCTCCGCCGCGCCCAGTCCCAGCGCGGCCCGGAAGGCATCCGGGGCGAGGTGATCGGCCACGGTGCGCACGATCTGCATCCATGGCCAGAAGGCGGGAGCTCCTTGGCCTTCGTGGCAGCGGCCCCAGACCACCAGAGCACCCTGAGCACTCGCCTGGGCGGACAGTTCTTCGGCCAGCCGGGTCTTGCCGATTCCCGGCTCACCCGCCAGCAGCACCACCCCACCCCGGTTTTCGCGAACTTGGCACAGCACTTCGATCAGCTGCGACAGCTCCCGGTCGCGTCCGACGAGCAGGCCGTCGCCGGGATCAGCCGATGCGGACGGGGTCGGAGGGATCGGCTCGACCGGGTGGCTGGGAATAGTGGCCGGGGGCTGCCAGTCGAGTAGCGGTGACTGCCGCAAGATGTCGTTCTCCAGCCGTCGCAGCGACGCGCCGAGATCGAGGCCCAGCTCCTCGCCCAGCGTCCGACGCGCCTTGGCCACGGCCCGCAGCGCCTCGGCTTGACGTCCGCAGCGATACAGCGCCAGCGCCAGCAGTTCCCACCGCCGCTCCCGCAACGGATCCACGGCCACCAGACGCTCCAGCTCGGCCACCACCCCGGCATGCTCACCCAACGCCAATTCAGCCTCCAGCAGTACCTCGACCGCACCCGCCCGCAGCTCGCCCAGCCGGGCGATCTCAGGCTGGAGAAACGCCTCGAAAGCCAGCTCGGCATAGGGTTCCCCGCGCCACAGGGCAAGCCCCTGGCGCAGCACGACAGTGGCCGCCGAGGGCTGATCGGCCCGCAGCAACGCCCGGCCCTCGGCGGCCAAACCCTCGAACCGGGTCACATCGAAACAATCTTTCTCGACCAGCAGCACATAACCCGGCGGACGGGTCACCAACACCCGAGGAGCAGTACCGGATCGACGGGCCGGCTCCAGCGCCCGGCGCAGATTCGAGATATACACCTGCAACGCGCCAGTAGCCTTCGCCGGAGGCACTTCCCCCCACAACTGATCGATCAGACGGTCCAGAGACACCACCCGGTTGGCCTCAATCAGCAGCGCCGCCAGGATCGCGCGAGGCATCCGGGGTCCGATATCCAGCAGCCGCCCACCCTCGACCACCTCCATCGGCCCCAGCACCCGGAACTCCACGCGTACTCCCCTCGAAGGGCAGACGCATTCTAACGTCACCGCTGAGAGACCCGACGATAATTTTCGACCGGCAAATCCGCACGTAACGCCCGGTGCCCCAGGACGGGTTGGGGCCGCGCCCAGCTCGGTCAGCCGCCGTGCAGCTCGCAGCCGCCAGCGGCGTCATGGCAGGTGACAGTGGAGCCCGTCGGCCTTCGTGCCTGCCCACTCGCCGGGGTCCTCACTCGAGGCAGCGGTGGCCGGGTCCGCGGCGCACCGGAGCTCTTAAGTGGCGCATAAGAATTCCCCAAGGACGCCGGAGCATGCTCACCGCATCGCCGGCGGCACTGTTCAACAGTACGTCGACGACACCTTTCCCATTTTCGGTACGCGGGCGATCACAGCCCAATCCTGATAAGGAGGAGACCATCATGCCAATCAACCCCACCATCCCAACCGTCTCTACCATCTCCACCCTGACACTCAGCCGCTGGGTTCTGATCCGAGACAAGATCCAGATCGACGCGGCGCTGCAAAAGCGGATAATCAAAGATATCGAGAACTTGGCACCAGACTGCCCCATCTACCTCGTCGCCCGTGAGATCACGCATGATCCGAACTGGAATTTGATCATATCCGGTCACCCCATCGTGATAGTCTGCGAGCATTATTATCCGAATGGCCGTCGCATTGATACAAGCGGCTCATGGGGCACCAGCGGGGTGAACGGGAAGGACGGGGCGAACGGGATAAACGTGAATCCCTTCCAGAAGACCGGGCCGAGCAAGGACAGCGCGCGAGGAATGCCAGGGACGTCGGGCGCAGACGGTAGCAATGGCAACTCGGCATGGCCAATTACTCTTATCGCGCGGACGGTACAGAGCCCGTGGTTGCTGTACGCGAAAGGAGGAAACGGCGGATCCGGCGGCAACGCCGGGAGCGGTGGAGACGGTGGAGACATCCTTATATACAGCGCTGACGAGCAACGCTGGATAACCGACGATCGAGAGAGTCCCGCAGGCGGTGCCGGGGGCAACGGAGGAAACGCGGGAAAGGCCGGGAAAGGCGCAAACATCACCGTGAAGTATGTCACCTCCCATCTTGGTACCTCCAGCGCGCAGGGGGGTGCCGCCGGAATCG
>JBOHHE010000305.1:0-42940 GCA_050700355.1 Pseudonocardiaceae bacterium | reverse complement strand
GTGCTAGAGCACTCAACGCCACTCACGGGGTGTCTGATGAGGGGTGGTGGGAAGAGTGCGGTACATAGCGCGCAATCTCAAGCAGGAGCAGGTCTGGCTGGCTGCGGACCTTCGTGCTCAGGGTCGGACCTGGGTTGAGGTGGCCGAGGTGATCCGGGTGAAGTACCGCGTCAACGCTCGGGTGGCCTTCCGCTTGGCGCACAGCTGGAGCCAGCGCCAGGCCGCCGAGGAGTGGAACCGGCGCTGGCCGGACGAGCCCAAGACGCTGAAGAACTTCTCGTACTGGGAGGTCTGGCCCAGCTCCACCGGCTATCAGCCCTCACTGGAGGTACTCGACAGATTGGCGCAGCTGTACCAATGCCGAGTCGCCGATTTATTGTCCGATCTCGGCGACTACCGCCATGGTGACACCGCTACCGGCCCGCAGGCGGCAATGCTTTCAACTATCCGGTCCGGTACCGAACTGGTGTTGCCGAACGATTCTGCGGTGTGGTCAGCGCTGACTGGTCTGACGCTGCCGGATGGATTCGCCATGGTGCTCATGAAACAGCTCGACACGCCGGCGCTCGCTGATCGTGATATAATCGTGTCGCCCTACGAGTACGATCAGATATTCAAACTGTTTGTTCAGCTTCTCAGGAATTGGGCGCACACCATGGACCGTCGCAAAGCGCTGCATAATTTCGTCGGGGCGGCCGCGGCCGCGTTCCTCTTTCACGGTATCGACCTGGACGAGCAGGCGCGTATCGTCTCGGTCTTCAGCGGATCAAATCGCGTCGACGCGAAGATTATCGAGCACATCGAAGCGGTGCTGTGGCGCTGCGTACAGCAGGACGCCACGTTCGGTCCGCAAGCCGCTCTCGAGACCGTGCTCGCCCAGCGCAACCTGTCCCGCGCGCTGCTGCCGGCCTGCCCAGCCGGCCTTCGGCCCCGGCTGCTCTCAGCCCTCAGCGACTCCTCACGCCAGGCGGGCTGGCTGTCCTTCGACCTGAACCAGTTCGACAGCGCGGCGTACTACTACGAAGACGCCCGGGCGCGGGCGCATGAGGCGCAGAACCTGGAGCTGGGCGCGATGGTGCTGTGCCAGGCCAGCCATCTGGCCACCTGGCGGGGCCAGCCCCGGATCGGGATCGACCACGCCGTGGCGGCCGAGCAGTGGGCCAGCCGCACCGGTGACCTACGGTTGCAGGCCTACACCGCCGACGTGGCCGCGCGGGCCTACGCCGCCGACGGGCAGCGAGAGGCCGCTCTGACAGCACTCGACACCGCCCACGCCGCCCTTCCGCTGGTCGGTGACGACACCCCCAGCTACGCCTACTTCTATGACGAAGCACTGCACATCTCCGTTCGCGGTGGATGCCACCTCGAATTGCATGACGGTCAGCTCACCGCCGACTATGCGCAGCAGTCGCTCGGGAATCTGGACCCATCCCACGTCCGGAACGTGGCTTTCACCACTGTTGATCTCGGGATGGCGTATGTGCTGTGCCACGAGATCGATGAGGCGGCTCGCCTGCTCGGTGACGCCGGTGAGCTCGCGGTGGGAAACAGCTCCGCCCGGCTGACCGAGCGTCTGAAGCAAGCCCGCGCCGAGTTGCAGCCGTGGGAGCACACCGCCGCCGTCCGCACCCTCGACGACCGCTTGGCCTCTTACGGCGCGGCCTGAAACTCTCGCTAGTCGTTCACCAGCTGGTGAACGCGTTGGTAGGACACGCCGAACACCGCTCCGATATCACGGACGGTGAGACCGTCCTCGGCGAGCCTACGCGCCACTTTCCGGCGTTTCTGTCCAGCGATGTCGATGTTCGACCGGGCTTGTTGCACCATCCCGTCGGCTTCTTCGAGTTCGGCCGCCAGTTCGGGGGCCAAGACGGCACGGACGTCGACCTCGATCTGATCGGCTGGCAGGCCGGAGACGAACGCGATGGCCTCGCGGTGTTCGTCAGGGGCCTTGGCGAGGCTGCGCAACTGGGACAGCGCTCCAGGCCACTGGTCGCATTGCACCATCCACCAGCCGTCGATACGCCGCGCGGTCGCGGTGCAGTGGTAGGTCATCTGGTCCACCACCTTTCGCCCAGTGCGGGCGCGAGTTGCTTGTAAATCACTTCCGCCATCTGTTCCGGGATCTCACTGTGGCGAGGGATCGTGGTCGTGATGTCGCTACAGCAGATGCCGGTGTGGCGAGTCAGCTCGTACATCTCGACGTCCAGTCCGGCTTTCCGGGCACCGTGCCTGATTTCTCGATGATTGCCGTCCTTTCACCGCAGCCGAAATACCTCGGCTGAGTCCAGGTCACAGTTCGAGGGGCCGTCCGCCGTAGCGTCGCCACTCGGCCTCGGTCAGTGGCCGGAGCAGGTGCACAACGACCGCAGCGCGCAGCTCCTCAGTCCCCACGGCGAAGATCCGGGCGGTGTGATCGGTGCTGGCGGTGGCGATCCAGGCTCCGTCGGGGCTGAACATCACCGATCGGACCGTGTTGTCGTGGGTGAGGCGGGTGCGTTCGGTGCCGGTGGCCGCGTCGAATACCCGCGCGGTGCCATCGCTGCCCGGGAAGGGCAAGTGGCTCGCTGGTCTCGACCTCGCCTTCCACAACTATTCCATCCATTCTGGTCGCTCTCTGTCGCAACCCTTCTCCGGCCGCAATCAGTCGCTGCGCATAGCGCACCTGTTCAGGAGCACTTGTACTGCCCTCCATCATGCGCAGAGCCAGAGACGCCATATCAATGTTGAGTTGGGCCAACTCGGCCAGTAACTCTCTGTCTTCTCTGATCATGACATGTATTCTTTCCTTCTTGCGCACCAAAGAGAGGGGCGAGGAGGTCATCGACGGCGGAGGCCAACAATCATGCAAGTTTCTTCCCAACACCGATCGCAGGTAGGCCAGAGCCATTCCATATCACCATCAGCGCCTCGGGGATGGATAGCGGCACACAGGCACCGCATCGGTTCACCGAGGGCGACATTGCGATCTCGCCGATCAATGGCGTGCCGTTGCCCAGCAAGCGGGAACCACGCAAATAATCGAGGCTTTGGATACGGTGGAGGGACAATCGGCAACGACGATACCTCCCTTGGCGAATGTGGTTCAAGACATGAAGCAGGAACAGCTTCCAACCAGGGACAAACCAGCCTTGACCTCAGCCCGGCGCTGGGAAGTAGCCACGGATGCGCTGCCACAGCCGCAGACAGTCACCTCCCGAACCAGCGGACTTATGGCTCATGATCGCGTCCCGCTGGCTTCGGACCGCTGCCATTTCCGTTGGCAAGCGTGATTTGTGGATGCCCGAACGCCTGTTCAAGCCCCTGTCGCAGGAGCTGAGCATCCTCGGCGATGACCAGTGCTGCTGGTTCACCCTCCAGATACTTCACCAGGAGGTAGCTGCCCGTAGTCATCGCCACGACCAGCACCGTTGCCGGACACCGCACCCCAGGCCTGATGCTGTGGGTGAAGCCACCCATGGCCACATCGTCACTGTGACGAAACCTGTTGCTGTCCTGACCTGCTTGCCCATCCTCGTGCGCCACGCTTCAGAACCCGCTCGTGTGCTCGTTCCAGCTCTGCATGAGCGGCACCCAGAGCCGGGGCGAGTTCACCTGAAGTGGCGGCCGGACGGGGAGTCCGAATGCCTGTCGCTCAACCACTCTCACGTTCAGGGGAGTGCGTGAGATCGGCCGCCGACGGGCACCTAACGCGCAGGTGAAGTCATACATCCCGGCCCTGGGGCCTGGAAGAGACGCTAGGACGCATCCTGTCACTGGATCCTGTACAACCTGTCTAGTTCTGCGCCTGTCGAGTACCGTTCGTCTGGCTACCCTGTGCCCCAGCACGCACAGGCAGTGGAAGGTGTTTCGGTATGGTGACCCCAGGCTCTGGTCAGCGACAGCAGACAGCTGACATAGTGCTGTACTGGATGCAACGGCGGGGGATGACGCGCCAAGTCTTTGCTGATCGTATGGGTAAATCACTGAGTTGGGTAGATAAGATCAGAGCTGGTGATCGACAGCTGGATCGTCTCTCAGTGCTCCGACGTATCGCAGGCGTTCTGGATATTCCTTTAAGTATCCTTGTTGATCCTGAAGAAGCCGAGCGCTTGGGTGTTTGTCCTGATGGCCGAGAGGTTGAATCCGTACGCCAGGCACTTCGGCGCTATGATGCCATTACGAATGTTTTCCGTCCTAACGATGACGTCTTGCCGGAGCCGAATCTTCCTCAGTTGGAACGGGCGGTGTGCTACGGTTGGATGGCGTTTCAGGCTGCCAACTACGAAGTTGTCGGACAGCTTCTAGCAGATCTTATTCGTGATGCCCAGGCGGCTGTGTGGCAGCTTGCCGACGAGGAGCGGCGAAGCGCGCAAATCTGGCTTGGATGGACGTATCAGCTCACAGCAGAGATCGCTTTTAAACTCGGTGATGCCCAGCTGGGCTGGATAGCTGCTGATCGTGGTATCCAGATTGCTGAACAAACGGGTGATCTGCCGCTCATTGGCAGCGCGGCGCGACGGGTCGCCCATGCGTTAAATGCGACACACCAGAGTCCTGACGCAATACAGCTTGTGAAGTCGGCCGCTGACCGTCTTGAACCACATCTAGCAAACGCTGATCCAGCATTTACCTCGGCTTACGGTGCTTTGCTGCTCAAAGGGAGTATTGCCGCAGCACGGCTTCACCGTGTAGCCGATGTCCAGGATCTCCAAGAAGAGGCACAATCCGTTGCTCATCGTCTCGGCAGGGATCGCAATGATAATTGGTCGGCTTTCGGTCCGACCAATGTTCTGGTGCATCGCGTCTCGGCACTCGCAGATATGCAGAGCGGAGTAAGAGTGATCGAGGCGGCACGTGACATACCTCAGGGTGATCTGTTGCGGTTACCGCGTGAACGTCGGGGCAGGCATTTGCTCGATGTGTCCCGTGGCTATCTGCAAGCTGGTTTGCGTGATGAGGCTGCCAGTGTACTATTGGATGCTGATCAGCTTGCTCGTGCGGAAGTGCGCTGCTGTACGCTCGCCCGAACGGTTCTTACTGACCTGTTGCAGGGCTATCCTTGCGGTATCCGTCCGCTGTCCGCGTTAACTCAGCTTGCCCGAGCCATGGGAGTGGCGGTATGAGCGATGATCAGCCGCAACTGAGCCCAGTGCTGTATGTCATTACCTGTGCTACCCCAGCGGCTCGTGATGTAGGCAAGCTGGTGGATCTGGCACAGAAGCGAGGCTGGTGCGTCTGCGTTATCGCTACGCCCTCCGCGATAGCGTTCATCGATAAGGTTGCCCTTGAACAGCAAACAGGCTTCCCGGTACGCCATCAGTACAAGGAGCCAGGTACGCCGGACGTGTTGCCACCGGCCGACGCGATGATCGTCGGTGGAGCCAGTTTCAACACGCTCAACAAGTGGGCGCTGGGGATATCAGACACCCTGGCCCTCGGCCTTCTCACAGAGGGTATCGGGCTGGGCATCCCGATCGTCGCATTACCGTTCGTGAACACGGCGCTAGTAGCGCACCCAGCCTTCGATCGTCACATCGAGGCGCTTCGCGCATCCGGTGTTACAGTGCTACTCGGCTCCGGAGGCTACGAACCGCAGGCGCCCCATCAAGGCTCCAAAAATCTGCACACTTATCCATGGCAGGTAGCGCTCGATGCGGTTGAAACTACACGGATATAATCCACTATATGACCCCCATGGGGAATGCAATTCAGAGAGGTCTTGGGACTCCACAAATGGTGGTCTACTTTTCGGCGCCATCCTCGTAGTAAGTGACCCTGGAGCCTACCTATCGATCTTGTTTTTCTTCACCGTTATGGTCCAGCTGAGATGTCCATATGATTTCAGCGATGCGGGCGAGAATGGCGAAGTTGACTGCGGCGGCCAGCTGCGGAGGTGGCCAATGCCCAGGCTGGCCTCAGCTGGCGTGAATTCGCGCAGTGACCTTGGGCTTCCGTCCCGCCCCAGACCGGTATGATTCTGGCGTCGCACCGTCCGGCCGGGCGGGGGAACACCGGCGACTGCGGGGGCACAACCGTGGGCAAGGTATTCGTCAGCTACCGCCGGCAGGGCGCACACGCCCTTGCCGTGGTCGGGCTCGCCGAGCGGCTGGCCCAGCACTTCGGTCGGGACCGGGTGTTCATCGACACCCGCCTGACCCCAGGTGAGCGGTACCCCGCAGAGCTCAAGGCGGAGCTGGCTGCGAGTGACGTGGTGGTCGCCGTGGTTCACGATGGCTGGGTGGCCGACTTCGCCGTCGAGCGACGGATGGACTGGGTGGAGTACGAGCTGGAGACGGCCCTGCACGACGGGAAAACGGTGATCCCGGTCCTACTGGAGCAGGCGTCGCAGCCCGAGTTCACCCAGGTGCCCCAGAAGATCGCCGAGGTTACGCTGATCCAGTCCACGCCACTGCGGTCGGCCCATTATGAGGCGGACCTCGCGATGCTGGCCGCCACGATCGAGCGGACTCCTGCGGCGCCCGAGGCGGCCCTCACGATTGCGGATCCGACGGGCGACCAGCCCCCCCGGCCAGGCCTGCGGCTGGCGCTGCGTGCGGCGAGCTGGGGCACGGTATTCGCGGGCCTTCCCGTGCTATTAATATCCCAGCTGGGCCACCCGGTGTGGCAGACGCTCATGATGGCGGCCTTGCTCACGTGCTTGGAAATGGCCTTCCTCACCCTCAGTGGCGTCCTGATAGCCGCAACGCAGCCACGGCTGGATGCGGTGAGCAGGCGACACCAGGAGCGGTCGTTCGCGGCAAGCCTAAGGAACATGTGGCCCGCCTATGCTATATACCTGCTAACGCTGGCCGTGATCTGGATAGGTCTTCCGTTGTTCGACTCGCCGGGCGGCATCCAGGTCAAGGTCCTGCTCACCGGCGGTGTGATGATTGTCGTGGCGTATCTGGTCCAGCGCCAGGTGCGGCGGGTATCACAGATGGACACGGTTTGGCCCCCGCCGGTCACCCCGGACACCCTCACGTTCCGCCGGGCCGCCAGCCGACTGCACGAGCTGCTCATCGCGAACCAGCGGGCGCCACGCGACTTCACCCGGCAGCGGCAGGCAGAGTCGGTGTACCACGCCTTGGTGCAGGTGCGGGCTGTGCTGGAGAAGCGTACCCGCCGCACCCGGCGCCAGTGGCTGACCGGGGGACGCCACCACAATGCCCTTCCCGCCGTCATTGTTGGTGCCCTCGGGGGCACCATCGGCCTGACCACCACGAGTCTGGTTATCAGCCTGTCGCTGGGCGACGCACCGCCGAGGATACTTTTTACTGCGGTGGTGATCTCAGGAGCGGCTCTGGTACTGGCGGCTGTGGCTCTTACCGTGAGCTTTCTCGCCGACCGCCGCAGCCAGCAGCAACTGGTCGAGGAACTGCGCGAGTGGGACAGCCTACTCCATCCCTTGATTTTCCAATGACATACCACACCCGATCCCCAGCGGATTGATTTGACGCCGCATGTATGGGTGACGGCCTCAACAGCACCCCCGACGCGTTTCTGCCCAACCTCGCCACGAGCTTGAACAACCTGTCGATCCGGCTGAGTGAGCTGAGCTAGCGATAGCAGGCCCTGGCCGCGATCAACGATGCCGTCGAGTTCTACCAACGGCTGACCGAACAGCGTTCGGCAGTCCACAAGCACGAACTCGATCACTCGCTGCGGCATGTACGGGTACATCCACAGCAACAGAATCTGCGCGGTCCGGGATCAGGGCAGACTGCGGTGATAACGGACTTCGTCGGCTAGCACGCCCCACACGTATTCCTGGCGCCGGTGTCCGTCGGGCTGCCATCCGTCGGTCCGGTAGAAGCGCTGAGCTCGGTCGTTGCCGGCGTGGACCCACAAGACGGCCTCCGCGAATCCCTGGCGGCGTAGGCGAGCCCGGGCTTCGGCGATCAAAGATCGCCCGATTCCCCGCCCCCACGCCTGCGGATCGACGTAGAAGGCATACACCTGGCCGGCGCTCACCGCATCCTCGTCCCGGGACGGCCCGGTGCTCACGAAACCGCAGAGGGTGGCATCGATCACGGCAACGAGGGTGCAGGGGCCGTCAGGGCGAGCCTCGCCGAAGGTGTACTGGGCCATGCGGTCCTCGGCGCGCAGCCCGTCGAGGTAGTCATCAGGGAACAAGCCCCGGTAGGCCACCTGCCAGGACCGCACGCAGACACCGGCCACTTCGGCGGCATCCTGCCGCTGGGCCTCCCGCACGATCATCACTCGTCCAGTGTGCGGCCAACTGGCGGCCGGTGCGCCACTTTTCGTCGCCGATACGGCCACGCTCGCCGGGTGGCGAGAGCCTCCGCATCGAGTGCCGCTACCAGTACTGATGCCGCTTCCCGTCGGTGTCGGTGACAAAGATGACTGCGTCGGCGCCGTCCAACTCTGCCGGGTTCAGCGGGAGGTGGCCGGGCACGATCGGTTCGCCCATGCCGATCGACGGGGGAAGCGCGGCGCGCAGGGCCTGGGTCGGGAACAGGGCGCGGCGGGTGGTCGCCTCGGCCAACACGCCTTGGAGGGTGCCTGGGTCGCTGTGGGGATTGGCGTCGGTTGCCAGGAACACATAACGCTCGCCGAGGGTGAGCTCGACGAGCGCGCCAGTGCTGCACCAGCTCACGTCGTCCTCGCCGACCGGCATGTGGGGCCGCATACGCTGGAGGTGCACGTTGTGCGCGAACACCAGGCTCGGTCCGCGTCGCTGCTCCTGGGCAACGATCGCGAGCAGGTTCTCGGCCATCATCTCGGCGCGCAGGCTGAGCAAGGTCGCGATGCGATCGGGTGCGGGGCTGGCCATGGCCGCGTGATAGCGCAGTAGGCCCTGGGCGGTGCGCGCGTGTGCGACGGCGTGGACGTAGCCGGTCGGGTCGGCGGGACGCAGGCCGGGTGCCGCGCGGCGCAGCGTGCTGGCGAGGTCGTCGGCGACGATGCGCAGGGCGCGAGCGCGGTCGGAGTCACCGATGGACGCTGCCGGGTCGAGCATAGCCGCCTGGTTCGTCCAGTCCGCGTCCTCGCCGAGCAGCGCGTCGAGGTCGTGGACTGATTCGGGCCGCAGCGCCGCGGGCAGGTAGTCGTTGGCCGCGAATAGTGCGCGTCGCGGGCTTGGCGCACCGGAGATCTCCAACGGCGCGTCGAAGCCGTGGAAGCGAACCCGTCGGATGACGGACGGACGGGAGACCCTCGGGCGGCCATCGACGCGTGTGCGCGGGCGGACTCCGCGATCGCGCTGATCCGGCTGGGCTGCCCGGACGCCGCCTACATCCAACTGGCGAAGTCACAGGAGCTATGGCGGCCCACCGGCACCGACCAGGGTGATCTGGACATCGTGGCCGCCCGGCTGGAGGTGGCCCGGGGGTGGCTGGACGTGGCCGAGCCCCTCGCGGCGTCGGTGCGCCGTTGGGAGGGCGTCAGCAAGCGTTCCCACGCCCGGTCCAGCATCGTCCTGGCCACCATCCATGTGAAGGCAGGCGAGCCGAACGGTCTGGAGTTGGCGCACGGTGCGATCACCGGCATCACGCGGCTCAGCTCGGTACGGGCCCGCAGACGGTTGGGGCCGCTGATCGCCGCGTTGGAGCTCCGATCCAGCAGTGACGCGCGGCAGCTGGCCCGGATGGCCCGGCAGGTGGTCGCCACCCAGGCGGAAACCTCATCGGGCTTGAACACCGTATGCGGTCATGGACGGGGTGAGGTCGGGTTACCTGCCGACTCGCCCGGGTCTTCAAGATCCGGACAGTTCCGCGCCGAAGCGGGATGTCACGAGGACGAGTGGTTGAGATAGGACAAGGCCAGCGCGGTCGCGGTCACGTAGACGAGGTGATGCCAGAGGTCGATCGCGACCTCGGTCGATCCCCACTCCTTGATCGGCGGCGCCACCCCCAGCTTGGGCAGCATGGTCACCTCGCCGCCCCAGACCGCGCCGAGGTGGGCAAGTGTGGCGGCCGGAGCGGGCAGACCGGTCACAGCGAGAACCCCGCGAGGCGTTCCCCAGAGCGTGCCGTAAGCCCAATGCACCAGGGTGGACAGCCGGGCCTTCTCCTGCTCACCGACCGCCTCGAAGCCGAGAACCTTAGCCGCCGCGTCGAACGGTGCGGTGCTGGCCTTGCGGTCGCGCAGCTTCGCCTCGAGCGTGCTGGACGCGGTCATCGCGGCCGTCCCGACCATCCCGGCGAACAGACCCTTCCCAACCGCAGCTGCCACTTGTCCGATCACAACGACCCTCTCAGCAAGTCCATCATCAACCCCCAGCGCGAAACCACAAAGTACGCTACCGGGCTCCAAGGTCGCGATCCGGTACCTTCGATTATCACAATGTGCGGCTCCGTTATAGGTAAACTATATCCACAGCGAGGGTGGAGAAGCGCTATCGTAACTGTGTCCGGAGCGGGCTGGTGTTCACGCCATCCGACAGGGGGTTCGCGGTCCTCGAGGAAGGCTTGGAGGTTGTTGAGGACGAGCATGCCCATGGCGGTCGGGTTTCCAGCGTGGCGCTGCTCAGGTCAGCTACCTTGGCCCTGCAGGGCGTGAAAGGCGCTGTCGACCAGGGTAGCCAGGTCGTCGTTGCCGTTATTGGCCGCCCATTCGCTGACTGCGGTGTTCAGCGCCGCCACGGCCGCGGCGGCCAGCACCCGGATCTCCAGGGTGATTGCGGTGTCCAGGCGCGCGGCCATGGCCTCGGCGAATAATAATTGGGTGGCGTCGATATTGCGCCATTGTCGGGCCCGCAGCGCGGGGGTGCTCAGAATGAGCCGGGTACGGGCGAGAATAGCGTCCCGATCGGTGACGTAAATCGCGGACAGACCTTGCAGTACCGCCTGATGCACTGCGGTCAGCGGGCTCTCCCCAGCTGGCCGTTGCCGGACGAGATCGGCCAACATCGGGTCGTAGTCGTCGGCCTCGACGACGGCTTCCTTACCCGCGAAGTAACGGAAGAACGTCATATGGGACACGCCTGCGGCTGCGGCGATCTCCGCCACGGTGGTCGCCTCGTAGCCGTTGGCGAGAAACAACCGCAGGGCATGTTCCTGGATAGTTTGCCTGGTCCGGGCCTTCTGCTGGGCTCGAAGCCCGGTACGCGGCCGTTCCGAGCGTGACGTCACCGGCCAAGGATGCCGGTCAGCCACCGATCGAGAACATCCGGTGCGGACGCGCCGCGCCATCCCAAGTGCGCATCAGGCCGCACCAGCATCACGTCGTGTGTCGGACCGCCGTCGGGGACCAGCACGGTGACCGCGCCCAGGTGTTTGCGGGCCACCGTCCCGCAGGCGTCGAGCTCGTCCGGAGTAAGCAGCACCCAGTGGGAACCGAGTTCAGCGTGCAGTCGGGTGTTTCGGCCATCGGCATATCTACAGGCGAGATCGGGAACTCGATCGCCTGGTCGCGGACCTGTGATGAACCACTGCCTAGCGAGCGGGCCACGCCGATAACTGATCTTCAGTTGTGACGCGTGTTCCCAGATGAGCCGCTGGATCCAGGGCCGGTTCAGCAACGGCACGAAGACGTGATCGCGCACCAGCCGGGCCGGCGCGGTGTCACCGAGGATCAGCCTGGTCATGCCGCTGGTAGCGGCGAGCACTTCGGTGGCGATCGGCCGGCGTTCGGCTTCGTAACTGTTCAGCAAAGCCGGCCCGGCCCGGCCGGTGGCGACCAGCGCGAGCTTCCACGCGAGGTTCTCGGCGTCGCCGAGGCCGGTGTTCATCCCCTGGCCACCGAATGGACTGTGGATGTGCGCGGCATCGCCAGCCAACAGGAAGCGCCCCCGCCGGTACGTCTCAGCCAGCCGACGGTGAAAACGGAAGCTCGACGTCCACTCCGCGCCTCGGACCGACGACGCCGCAAGCCCACTGTGCTGTGCCAGCACCCCAGCCAACAGCGCCACCATGTCGTCGTCCACCGTGTTCTCCGGCATCACTGTGTTCTCCGGCGATGCGGCGCCCTCGGGCGCCGGAGCCATCAATCGCCACAGGTCCTTGCCCGGCAAGGGGAACGCCCCGATCAGATTCGCCCCCTGCAACCACACCGATACGGTGTCGCGCGGCACCGGCAGGTCGGCATGCACGTCGGCGAGCAGGAAGCGTTCGACCAGCGGTACGCCGGGAAACCCGATGCCCGCTGCCTTGCGCACTCTGCTGTGCGCACCATCGCAACCGACGACCCACTCCGTCCGCGCCGTGGCGCCGTCTCCCAGCCCGACTGTCACGCCGCTGGCGTCCTGCTCGGCGCCGACCAGCTCGACTGCCCACTCGACCTGCACACCGAGCTCGGCTAGGCGCTGCCGCAGCGCTGCCTCGATCTCCGCCTGGGAGACGAGCAGCCCCGCCCTGGTGACCAGTTTCGTCCGCTGGCCGACCCGCAGGCTCGCCACCCGCCGTCCGTTGATGTGCACCGCCACCTGCCTGATTCCGATCGATCGCGCAGGCAGATCACCCAGCGCGCCGACCCGGTCGAGCACCTCGGCACCCCGAGGCTGCAGGCCCAGAGCCCGCGACGTCCTGGCCGGCCCGCCGGCCCCGTCAAGCACGCGCACCGACACCCCATCGGCCACCAGACCACAGGCCAACGCCAGCCCCGTCGGACCCGCTCCAACAACCACCACCGTCGTCCCAACACTCATACATCTCATGTTATTGACTAACTTAAGTTAGTCAATAACATGAGATGGGCCATGGTCCAGTCCGCCCTTGAGCGGTGAACACTGGCGTGTCGATAAAAGTGGATCTTCGAGCTGAGGGTGCGTCTGGAAAGGGGGATCACCAGCCTCCGGTGCACCTACCACTTGACACCAAGGATACTTAAATTTGCGTTATGGAGGGCCTGTTCCAGTCGAATATATCAATTTGTTCTTGTTCGAATAGATCATCTAGAGCTTCCGATCCTTCGGTGCCTGCTAGTGCCATTTCAGCGTCGGAGATGGGAACCGCGAGGAGGTACCTTGTCTCTCGATCGCCAATACCTTTTATGGATTTTAGTTTTCCGTCCCACAGGAACGGCGTGATCAAAAAGAAGTGCTTCATGGTTTCCGATAGGCCTCGACGTCCGATCAGATCTGGGAGCACTGCGCCTGGATAGAATTCCTCCCCATGCTCGACATAGAGGAATGCGGCGTCGAAAATTACATCTATGCAGCCGTCCATGGAATTAGAATGGCAAGTTGCCAGCTCAATCCCGAAATCCTGCTCGACGCCATCAATGATCACATTTCTGCTGGAAAGACTGACGGTGTAGAGCGTGGTTGTACCATCTTGTGGAAAATTAGGTCCCACCAGCACATCGACAATGTGACCATGCCATTCAGAACGCCTTACCTCGGGTTTGGTGACCATAAGATCGGCGACGTACTTGGCCAACTGCCTGCCATGTCTGGTAATTTCACCCACGATGACTCCTTATGGTTAGCGACTCTAGAAGAATTAATTGGCTTCATGTGAAACCGATTAAGAGTTCAACATATCTGATCAGGGTCCGAAGTAGTCATCCGTAACGTTCTCCGAACGGTGGTTTCGATTTGAACGCGGCAACTCCGGACGATAGTGCGACGGTTCGTTGTGCTCGTTAAGAAATTCCTTTCTACTGATTTCTCGTTCGATAGCGCTTTGTTGGTGTTTCCGAAACTCATATCCCTCTTTATGGCCCATGTCCCATGACTTTTCCTTATCCATGAACTGGCCTGTCTGGCGGTCCCGAACCTGACCGGTGGAATCTTCCCTGTTATCTTCCCAGGCCTGATCTCGAACACCACTCCGATAACCGCTGGGGCGACTGTAATCGACACCTTTTTGGTTGTCGCCGTCGACTGGTGCTTTTTCGTCTACTGGAGGTTCGTCATCGGAGTTTGTCGGTGGCTGCTCGTCGGACGACGTCTGGCGAGTGTCTACTTGGCCGTGGCTTGGGTCTGTTGACTCAGTGGCGTCGACCTCGGCAGTGTCCTCCTTTGAGAGATCTTGCGCATCTGATTCTATCTTAGTGGCGGTGAACTCCTTGGTCTCGGGCGAGGCGAGGTCTTGCTGCGGGTCGAGGTCTTGCTGCGGGTCAGGAGGAGAATCGGTATTTTTTTCCTCTGCTTGATCGTCTTTGACGACCCTGTCCTCATGTAGTTCCTCTCCTGTAGGCGAGCTTACCGGGGAGGTCTGCGGCGAATCGATTGGTTCATCTCTATTTGACTTTTCATCATTTAATTGTTCACTATTACGCATCTGCTCGGTGTCACCGTGGCTATCATCGTCTGATGATTCAGCATTCGGTTGCTCGGCATCGATGACGACTGGGTCCACTGTGTCTCGGTCTGTCGTGGGGTCTCGGTCGGCACCGAGCATGTCATCGTTGGGTTTGTTATCGGTGTTGTCGACGACGGATTGTTCCGACTGTGCGGGTAGTTCGTCAGCGTTCTGCTTCTCATCCGGTGGATCTTCGAGCGGTTGCTCGTTGTCGAGCATCTGGTCCGCATCACCCAGATCGTTGTCTGCGGATGGTGCATCATCGGTGGTGTATGCGTCCTCGGGCTGGCCTGGGGAGTCTGGCGAATCCTCGAAAGACGACGTATCCCTCTCATCGGAGTGATCGAGAGCCCGCTCCTCATCCAACATCCGTTCAGCATCGCCATCATCCCCTGCTTCTCCGGGCGCTGAATCAACGTGGGCCGAATCTGGGATATCAGGTGGCGGAGGAGGCTGAGGTACATCACGGGAGTCGACACTCATCTGGTGTCGCTTCCCCATAGGGGGTTGGCCACGTCGAGTACGCTAAGTGGCCACGTAGTGGTCAGGTGCAGGAATTTGATCGCGTTGAGGAAGCGTTCCTTGGGGTCGCGAGCGCTGCTGAGCTCGGTGGTGGCGGCCACATAGGTCGGTGAAGTTCCGGTGATAACGGTACGAGATGGCCGCCAGTAATCGGGGTGCTGTCGCAGCGCACTGAGTTGCTCAGCCTGGGTTCGGCCGGTGAGATGCAGGCCGCGAGCGGCCCATGCGGCGGTGTGCGGATGCGGTTGGTCGACAGGGTCGTAACCGTTCTTCAACGCCTGGAGAACATCGACCCAGCGGTAGCGGCCGGCTTGCCAGCGTACCTCGGTGCCGTTACAGGGCGCTGTGGTCCCGTTCAGGCGGCCGAATGCGCTGTCTGCGAGATGCGCGGCGAGTGATTCTGGCTGATAGTAGGCGGTTAACCCAGTGTAGCGGCTGTCGATGGCCGCCTGCACCCGGTGCGCGATTGCGCACTCGATGGCTCGCCGGTCGGCCCGCCCGGCGAGCTCATCCAACCATGCCTGCTCTGGACGAGGTGCCGGCCGGCCGGCCAGGTGGGCCACGGTGAGCAGCTCGATCCACAGGATCAGCTTCGGATCCTCGGCGAGTCGCCCGCCATTGTTGGTTTCACGCAATACGCAGGGTCGCATCTGGCATTGCGGACCGCAGGCGACGCTTCGTGCGCGGGTGATCGCCACGGCGCGGCTGGTCCCGGAGTGGCTCTCCCGTTCTTCACCCAGTGGAACCTCGATCCGCAGTGGCCGGTCCATGCCATCGGCAAATACCGCCGCCCGACCAGGTGGAAGCGAGACTACATGACGGGACTGGGCCTCATCGAGGTTCATCGTGGCACCAACAGCATCTCGGTCATCGGCGGCCGGTAGCCGATGGATTATCTTGAACGCAGTATTCTTGATGACGTCTGGAATAATCTTGGCGGGGATCTGTTCGGCGATGATGATTCCTTCGCCATAGGCGCGGATCTCGGCGAGCAGGGCCGTGAACAGCTCGACGGCGTGCGCGGCCGGGCTGCCGGGCTCGACACGTTTGAGCAGCCGGTGTGCTTCTTCCACGACAGTGACGTGCTGAAGTCGCGTCTGGGCACTGCCGCGGCGTACCCGCAGGTGCTCATAGAGACGAATGAGTACCACGCCAATGAAAAAAGCTTTGTCCTGGTCGTTCCCGATGTCCTCGATTTCTAGCACGACATTGCGGCGCAACAGATCGGCAACGTCCAGGGGATGGCCACCTTCGAAGAACCGGCCTGGTGTGCCGAGCCGGAGTGAGCCGATGCGGACATCGATGAATCCACGGACGTTGTCGGTAATCTCCTTGCCATAACCAATGCCCTCGACCACGTCGAGTGCGGTGCGTTGTAGATCCCCGAGGCTGGGATATTTGGGCAGCACACCAGCCAAACGGGACTCGTTGAGTACTGTGTCCCAGCCCAGATCGGAGTAGCAGCGGGTCAGCGCGTGGCTGAGTACCTGGGGAAACGGTTCGTTCGCTTCGAAGGCGGCCAGAAATAGCGCGCGCACCAGATCGATGTGGGTTTGCAGTGGAAACCCGTCTTCGGGCTCCATCGGGTTTAGGCCCACGGGGATCGCGTCGAGATCGCCTGGACGGATCACAGCTATCTGGTCGTGGCCGATACGGCCGGCCATGCGAGCGTATTCAGCCTTGGCGGGCTCGATCACCAACCACGGAATGCCGGCATGATGGAGCCCTTCGAGCAGGTGACGCACGGTCTGGGACTTGCCGGCTCCGGTTGCACCAGCGACGAACGTGTGCCGGTTGAGGGTGTCGGTACCGACTCCGAAGGGACCGACTGGTTGGTCGCTGTCATCGAGGACCTCACCGACCCGGATGGCACCGTCACGTTCGGGCGTGAGGTCGAAGTCGGCCTGCTCGACCAGGCGGATACCGGCAAGTTCCCGTCGTGGTGGACGGGCCAGAGCTGCGAGCAACTCGGTGGTCGCGGAAAAAGGGGAGCGGGGCCCCTCGGCATCCTTGATCACATCCCGGCATGCCAGGTCGAACGGCTCCGATTTTGTACCGGGAAGCAGTATGTAAGGCAGCTCATCAAGATCGCTGGCGCTACACAGCAGGGCAGCAGCGCGATGTGCCTCCGCTGCGGTGGCACCACCGACGAGGACATGGACGTTCCACATCCCGCTGGCGCGCGCCCGGCTCAGCTCGCGATACCGGCCCTGCGCCCGTTCCAGCGCGATCCGGTCGAGCTCGGAGTTTTCCCGTTGCCGCAGCCGGGGAACGTGGGTGGCCAGCATGAGAAGCTCACGGTCGACGGCTTCAGCCGACAGCGGCTCGGCGAGGATGAGCCAGGCGAAAGGCTCCGCCAGATGCGCGACGCAATCGTCGAACCCACCTCGGTGCCGTTGGCCGTTCTCGCGCCGCTCGGCGTCCGGCATCCACAGCGGATCTGGCTGTCCGGGGCACCGCAACCACGCTGGAAAGTCGGCTAACTCCTGAACCACCTGGTGTGGGTCGACAGTTTCACCAATGCCGCCAGGCGGATACAAGATGGGATGAATCCGCCCGGCGGACACTGTGCCGGAGCCACCGGGCGGAAAGAACGGACGCCCGCCGACCAACACCCGGAGCTGCTTGTGCCCTTGAGGTCGTTGCCAGGCCACTGCGACTAAGGGGGCATCATGGTGATCAGTCCTGAGTTCGGCGTGTGCCGCGGTCAACGCGGCGAAAAGCTGAGCGGGCGTCGGGTCGGGCTCAGGTGAATCCACCGGCCGACGGGGTACCGAGATCAGCCGGTGGAATTCGAACCCGTCGAGTAGATCCATCAGCGACCAGGCAGTTGCGGAGTCGTCCCGACCCGGTCCAGCAGGGTGATACCGGGGTTGCAGTCGCCCAGCACCACGCGACGGCCAGACAGTCCGGCCTCGACGAGAACGAATGCCGTGGGCGGCAGCGATTGGATCTCCGTAGGCTCCACCGCGAACTCGTATACCCTGGCGGTCACTGTACCGTCGGTGGTCGAGTCGGACACGGACTGGCTCACCGTCTCTTGCCAGGTCCGAGACCGTGACTCGGTGTATGACTCGGACGTGCTGGTGCCCAATGACTTCCCCGCGTAGCGGGAGAAGAGCCCGGCTCCTGCGGTCCAGTTCTGGGTCCTGTTCTTGGCGTGACCGCTCGTGTGGCTCTCGCCTTCCTGAGTGCCCCGGCTCTCCGCGGTGCCCTCGGTGAATGTCTTACCGACCTGATTGGTCACCTGGTTGAGCACGAACTTGTGCCCGCGGCCAATGAACTCGGCCGCAGCTGCCGAATCCTGCGTGTTGCCCAATCGCATGATGATGGACGCGCTGTCCGAGCTACCCAGCAGCTCCTGCAGCTCGCCGCGCAGTCGCTCCAGCAACAGGATCAGCCGAACCCCTACCCGACGCGCCTGCCGTGTCATGGCCTCGAGGCTTTCCCGACCAATGTGGTCAGCGCCGGCCACGATCATCACATCATCGCTGGCCTGTGGACGGCGGTTGCGCAGTTCATGCAGGAGCCGGTGAAACAGCACCCGGTCCAGGAAATCCTTACGCCGCTGGTGACTGCTGAACGTGTTCACGATGGTCAGGCCATTACCGGGCCACAGGCTCGGCGCTTTACCGACGGGAGTGGTGTTCCCCACGGTGTTGCCGTCTTCCTTCGCCAGCAGATCCAGCACACTGGTGAGGAACTGCAGTTCATGCTGTACCCGATCGGCCTGACCGATGGTATCCACATAGGACGTGAGCCGGGTGGCCTCGAGCACCGTGAGTGGTCCGTCGTCGGTGACCTCGTAGATACGGCGGAGTGCCTTCAATCCCGCCACCAGGCGGGCGAAGGTTGGCGGCGCGTCGAGCCGGGTGGCCACTGCGGCCAGTAGCTCGGCGTGCAGCGCCCGGAGGTCGGCGCCGTCGGTGGATGGCCGCATCGAGTGGACCGACTCGGCCAGCAACTCCGACAGTTCCTCGGCGCTGATCCCTCCGATCACATTGAGCCGCGACGATTCCACCGGGAGATCGACCTGGGTCACCTCGGCACCGCGGGCTGAAGCGAACGTAGCCAGCGCACCCCCGATGTACTGCTCACTGAGGTCCACCAGCACAACGGCATTACCGGACCGCAGCAGGGAACATCCCAGCGTCGTCACCAGGCTGGCCCATCCGTCTCCGGTGCCGCCGAACACATCTACCCGACTCGGACCGGACTGAAGTTGGAGTGGAAACCACAACAACGCCGCTGCATGCCGTTGCCGCTCGTGCTCGTCGTGCGCGTCGATCCGAGCCTGCCAGTCGTGCTGCGCCTGCTGGACCTGAGCGAACTGTGCATCGCGGTTGAGTTGGGCCCCGCGTAGCGCTGCCTTGATCCGTTGACTCGGCACCAGGACCGGTACCACCCAGGCCAGGGTCACACCGCCAAGCAACACCAAGAGCCCGAACCCTGCCGACGCGAGCGAGCACAGAATCCACAACACGGCCACGATTCCGAGCCTTTTGGGCAGGCGCGCCATACCCTGCGCTCGCTGCTGCTGCCACAGGCTCACATCGGGTTGCGGTGGCTCATACCATACCGGCATCTGATCGGCGTCCGCGCTGCGCGCCAGCGCGGCGGGCTCGACATACTCCCACCCCCACCGCTCCTGCGGAACAAACAAACGATCAACCAGCGCAACGCTGGTAGAAGTATTCTCCACGCGACTCGCCTACCCCAAGTTCCTATGGGCCGCAGTCCCCATCACCACGTCTGTGGGACTTTCGCGCCCAGCCTGAACCTGTCGCACGGCGCTGTCAATCGATGGCGCAGGGTAATAACAAATTTGGGTGAAAGCTACCAATGGTAGTAACGTCGGCGGCACGCAGCACGATTTATGGCCAGCGGCGCGTCGAGATGGTCCGGAGCGCTCAGGCGACTCGGCAGGGGGGGTCGTGGCCGTCCAGGAAGGTTTGGAGGTTGTCGAGCACGAGCATGCCCATGGCGGTGCGGGTTTCCAGGGTGGCGCTGCCGAGGTGAGGGAGCAGGACGGCGTTGTCCAGTTCGAGGAGGCCCGAGGGGATGTCGGGTTCGCCCTCGTAGACGTCTAGCGCTGCGCCGGCGATCGTGCCGGAGCGCAATGCGGTGATGAGCGCTGCTGAATCGACGATGTCGCCCCGGGCGCTGTTGATGAGAAAGGCGCTCGGTTTCATGCGAGCCAATTGTGTGGCGTTGATGAGATGGGTGTTCGGGCCTCCGCCGGGCATGTGCAGGGACACGAAGTCGGCTGTTTGCAGTACTTCCTCGATCGTGTCGACGCGGCGGGCGTCCGGGATTCCGTGGGCCGGCTCGACGTCGGCCGACTCGTAGAAGACGATCGGCATTCCGAAGCCGAAGTATGCTCGGCGGGCGACGGCGGTGCCGATCCGGCCCATGCCGAGGATGCCCAGGGTCTTGCCGGTGACATCGGCGCCCATCAGATGCGTCGGTCGCCACCCGGTCCACCGCCCGGCCCGCACCTCGCGCTCTCCTTCACCGGCCCGGCGGGCGATCATGAGCAGCAGCGTCATCGCGGTGTCCGCGGTGGTGTCGGTGAGCACGCCGGGAGTGTTGGTGACCACGATCCCGGCCTTCGCCGCCGCGGCGACGTCGATGTGGTTGTAACCGACGCCGAAGTTGCCCAGGAACCGGGTTCGCAGCGGCCCCTCGAAGAACTCGGTGGGCAACTGGTCGCAGACGGTCGGCAGCACGACGTCGGCCTCGGCCAGCGCGGTGCGCAGCCCCTCGGCCCCCAGTGGCACGTCGTCGGCGTTCAGCCGGACCTGCGAGAAACGCGCCGTCAGTTCCTGCTCGACCGATGCGGGCCAGCGGCGGGTGACCACGATGACGGGATCTGACACGAGGTTCCTTCCTGCGAACAGAATTCAGGGCTGACCCGGATAGGCTCAGGCCGGAGCGGGCAACAGGCCGCGCTCGGCCAGGACGTGGGCCACTGTCGCGCCGATGAACGACGGGTTGGGCACCACCGTGATGCCCGCGGCGGTGAGGATCTCCACCTTCTCCTGGGCGGACTCACCCGCGGCCGAGACGATCGCCCCGGCGTGTCCCATCCGGCGTCCCCTGGGCGCCGACATCCCGGCGATGTAGGCGATGACCGGCTTGCGCACGTGCTTGCGCACGTAGTCGGCCCCGTCCGCCTCCTGGGGTCCGCCGATCTCCCCGATCATCACAATGGCGTCGGTCTCCTCGTCGGCCTCGAAGAGCTCGAGATGGTCGCGGAACGAGGATCCGTTGACCGGATCCCCGCCGATGCCGACAGCGGTGGAGATCCCGATGCCCAGCGCCTTCATCTGCGCGGCGGCCTCATAACCGAGCGTGCCCGATCGTCCGATCACGCCGACCCGGCCGGGCAGGTAGATATGGCCGGCCATGATGCCGAGCAGCGCCCGGCCCGGACTGATCGTGCCGGCGCAGTTGGGCCCCGTGAGCAGCATCCGCTTCTCCGCCCTGTAGCGCCGCATGTAGCGCTTTACCTGCATCATGTCCTGCGTCGGGATGCCGTTGGTGATGCAGACGCAGTAGCGGATTCCCGCATCGGCGGCCTCCATGACGGAGTCGGCGGCGAACGGTGGCGGCACGAAGACGATCGAGGTGTCCGCATCGGTGGCGGCGACGGCGTCCTTGACGGTGTTGAAGATCGGCCGGTCCAGCACGGTTTCCCCGCCCTTGCCCGGCGTCACGCCCGCGACGACGTTCGTGCCGTAGGCGATCATGTCCTCGGCGTGGAATCGCGCGATCCGGCCGGTCATCCCCTGGATGAGAACGCGGGTGTGTTCGTTGATCAGAATGCTCATGACCCCGCCTCGTGACCTGCGGACCCGACGGGCGTGACGGCGGCGACGGCTTTGTAGGCCGCGTCGGCGAGGCTGTCCGCGGGAATGATCGGCAGGCCGGATTCGCGGAGCAGTTTGTGTCCCTCCTCGACGTGCGTGCCTGCCAGGCGCACCACAACGGGAATCGTGACGTCCATCTTGGTGAACGCGGCCATGATCCCCTGGGCGACCCAGTCGCACCGGTTGATCCCGGCGAAGATGTTGATCAGCATGGCCTTGACGTTGTCGTCGCGCAGCACCGCCCGGAAGGCTTTGAGGACCCGCTCGGGTGAGGCGCCACCGCCGATGTCGAGGAAGTTCGCCGGCCGCCCGCCGGCGATCGTGATCATGTCCATGGTGGCCATGGCCAGCCCGGCCCCGTTGATCATGCACCCGATATCCCCGTCGAGGCCCACGTAGGCCAGACCGCGATCCGCCGCGTGGCTCTCTCTGGCGTCCTCCTGGCTGCGGTCGCGCAGCTCCGCGATCTCCGGATGGCGGAAGAGCGCGCTGTCGTCGAAGGACATCTTGGCATCGAGCGCGACCAGTGCGCCGTTTCTGGTCACCGCGAGCGGGTTGATCTCCAGCAGGGTGGCGTCCAGGTCCCGAAACGCCCGGTAGGCCCCGCGGAAGAGCCGAGCGGCCTGGGCGATCTGGGCCGGTGTCAGCCGCAGCGCGAACGCGATCTCCCGCGCCTGGAAGTTGAGGAAACCCACCGCAGGCTCGATCCTCGTCGGTATGATCGCCGCAGGCTGGGCGCCCGCATGCTCCTCGATGTCCATGCCGCCCTGCGCCGAGGCCAGGATCGTGACCCGCTCGATGCGGCGGTCCAGCACGATCCCGAAGTACAGCTCCCTGGCGATGTCGGTGGCCGCCTCGACGTACACCCGGTACACCAGCTTGCCCGAGGGCCCGGACTGCCGGGTCACCAGCCGCTTGCCGAACAGACCCTCAGCGGCCTGGAGCACCTCGCGGTCGGAGCGGCAGAACCGCACCCCGCCCGCCTCGCCCCGCCCGCCGGTGTGCACCTGGGCTTTGACCACCCAGGCCGCTCCGCCGATCTCCTGGGCCCGGTAGGACGCCTGCTCGGGGCTGTAGGCCAGCCCGCCGCGCGGCACGGGTACCCCGAAGCGGGCCAGTATCTCCTTCGCCTGATATTCGTGGATGTCCACCGCTGCCCCTCAGCCCCGGCTCGTCTGGGCGGCGCGGATGGCGTCGTCCAGCGAAATGATCGTCTGGGCCATCCGCTCGGATGCCGCGTCGATCATCTTCCCGTCCAGCGATGCGGCGCCCTTTCCCTCGGCGGCCGCGGCGCGCAGCGCCTCGACGATGTTGCGGGCCCGCTCGACCTCGGCCGGAGGTGGGCTGAAGACCTCGTTGGCGAGCTCGATCTGGCTGGGGTGGATCGCCCACTTGCCCTCACATCCCAGCGCGGCCGCGCGCCGGGCTCCGGCGCGGTAGCCGTCGGGGTCGGAGTAGTCGCCGAACGGGCCGTCGATCGGGCGCAGCCCGTAGGCCCGGCATGCGACGATCATGCGGGACAACGCGAAGTGCCACTGGTCGCCGGGGTAGTCCGGATTGAGACCCCCGATGCTGACCGTTCGCGCGCGCAGGCTCGCGGCGTAGTCGGCGACGCCGAAGTGCAGCGCCTCCAACCGGGCCCCCGGCCCGCCCCCACTGCTCGCGATGGCCTCGACATTCGCCATGCCCAGGGCGGTCTCGATGAGCGCCTCGAGACCGACCCGCGTGGAATAGCCCTTCGCCTGCTCCACTTGATCGATGAGTGTCTGGACGCAGTACAGGTCCGCGGGCACGCCGACCTTGGGCACCAGGATCGTGTGCAGCCGGTTCCCCGCCTGCTCCATGACATCGATGACGTCGCGGTACATGTAATGGGTGTCGAGTCCGTTGATGCGTACCGACACCGTTTTGCCCCGGCCCGCCCAGTCGATGTCGTTGAGCGCCGCGATCACATTCTTGCGAGCCTGCTCTTTGTCAGCCGGTGCGACGGCGTCCTCGAGGTCGAGAAAGACATAATCGGCCGGGCCGTTCGCCGCCTTCTCCATGAAGGCCGGATTGGAACCCGGCACGGCGAGTTCGCTGCGCTGCAATCGCGGCTTACGCATCGGGTAAAGAGTCTGGCTCATCGAACCGACTCCTGGCGGTAGTAATTCTGAGCCGCGGCGACACCCGTGCCGAGGTCCACCTTGGCGCCGGCGTCGGCGAGGGACATCTCGGCGGCGGCCAATGCGGCCAGGCAGGAGACTTCGTTGAGATCGCCGATATGGCCGATGCGAAAGACCTTACCCGCGAGTTTGTTCAGACCCCCGCCGAACGACGTGCGGTAGCGCTGGTGGGCGATGCGGACGACGTCGGCACTGTCGATTCCCTCAGGAACCGTGATGGTGGTGACGGTATCGGAGTACCAGTCAGGAGAGACCGCGCATAGGCTCAGGCCCAGTGCGTCGACGCCTTGACGGATGCCTTCGGCGAGCCGGTGATGGCGGGCGAAGACCTGGGGCAGGCCTTCGGTGAAGAGCAGCTCGAGGGAGGCCGCCAGTCCGTGTAGCAGCGGGATGGGCGGAGTGTAGGGGAAATACCCCGTGTCGTTCGTTCTTATCTGTTCATCGAAGTTGAAATAGCAGCGGTTCATGGTGGCTGATCGGGCGGCACGCAGGGCTTTGTCGCTGACACCGAGAACGGCCAGTCCGGGCGGAAGCATCAGCCCTTTCTGTGAGCCGGTGACGGCGAGGTCGACCCCCCAGGCCTCCTGCTGGAAATCGATCGAGGCGATCGAGGAGACTCCGTCGACGAACAGCAGCGCATCGGAGCCGACAGTATCCAGTACCTTCCGTACCGCGGAGATATCCGAGGTCACCCCGGTGGAGGTCTCATTGTGGGTGACGAAGACCGCTTTGATAGTCTTGTCCTCGGTGAGATGGCGCTGGTATTGCTCCACGGGAACACCCGCACCCCACTCGACGTCCACGCACAGGACATCCAGACCCAATCGCCGCGCCATGTCGACCCATAAATGGGAGAACTGCCCGAAGCGCGACATGAGTACTCGATCACCAGGGCTGAGCGTGTTGGTGATTCCCGCCTCCCACGCTCCCGTGCCGGAAGCGGGGTAAAGGAAGACCCGGCCGGAGTCGATGGCCAGGAGCTTCTTGAGGCCGGCGAACAGCGGCAAGGTGAGGTCGGGGAAGTCGGGTGCGCGGTGGTCCTGCATGGGTATGTTCATCGCCCGGCGAACGGCGTCGGGGACAGTAGTCGGTCCGGGGATGAATAAGTGGGTGATCCCGTTGTGCACGTCGATCCCTGCCTTCCCAGCGGGGTAGATGATCGCTCGGCGCCTTGGTGACTCATCTCACGTTAGCTGATCGTGACCAAGCGACTGCGCACCAGGACGGCCCCTTCATCCGTGTTGTGACACCGCCGCCGAGCGCCTACCGTCGCTTGCGAGGGGGCCGCTCAGGTGTTTCGCCGCAGGCTCGCTACTTTGAAGATGGAGGTGCCGCGCTGGCCATGTCCGCGCTCGGGACCGCTGGAGAGTTCGTTCACCCAGCACTGTTCTACCGGGGTGCCGAGGAATATCTCGAAGGAACTGTCTCGTTCATCCGCACCGGGTTGGCGGCAGGTGAGCCCGTTGCCGTCGCGGTGCCCGGTCCGAATCTGCGGCTGATCGTGGCCGAACTCGGTGTCGACGCCGATCGCGTGCTGCTGCTCGATATGACCCAGGTCGGTCGTAACCCCGGCCGGATCATCCCCGGTGTGCTGCGCGCGTTCGCCGACGCCCACCCCAGCGGGCGGGTACGGATCATCGGCGAGCCCATCTGGCCCGGCCGCACGGCGCTGGAGTACCCGGCCTGCGCCCAGCACGAGGCTTTGATCAACCTGGCGTTCGCGGGCCGTCCGGTCACCATCCTGTGCCCCTACGACGCGGAGCACCTGGATATCCAGGTGCTCGCCGATGCCGAGGCCACCCATCCGCTGCTCATCGACGCCAGCGGTACCCGCAAGAGCGTCCGCTACGGCGCCGAACGGATCGTGGCCGAATACAACCGGCCGTTCCCAGTCCCGCAGGCCCCTTGCTTTACCTTCGATACCACCACTCTGATGTTCGCTCGCCGGTTCGCCAGTGAGCAGGCCACCAGCCTCGGCTGGGGCGGCGATCACACCGAGCTTTCGCTGATCGTCGGTGAACTCGCCACGAACAGCGTGGTCTACGGCGGCGGTACCGGCACGCTGTCCGTCTGGTCGGAGCAGGGTTACCTGGTCTGCGAGGTCCGGGACGGCGGACAGATCACCGATCTGCTCGTCGGCCGTCGTCCCGTGGAGCGCAACCAGCTCACTGGTCGCGGCCTGTTGCTGGTCAACCACCTCGCCGACCTGGTCCGGCTGCACACCTGCGCCGAGGGCACCACCGTTCGCCTGCACCTGGCGTTCCCCGCGCAACCCAAACCACAGGCGGACCAGCCCACCGTCGTCCACCCAGGTCAAGCTCCATCTGCCGACCGGGTGCCATTGCGGTGGCAGACCCATGATGCGCTGCGGGCCGCCGCACGCTTCGCGCGGTATCTGCCATACGACGCCACCGAGAAGGACATCGAACGCCGCCAGCTTCGGCCGGTGCTCGAGGCATTGGCTGCGGCGGACCTGCTCGTGCAGGTGGTGGAGTTGTGGCGAGCCAGGCTGGTTCAGCTGGCTCGCCATCGGGGCGCTCGCTGGGCTGAGATCGGCCGCGCCCTCGGGGTCAGCAAACAGGCTGCCCACGAACGCTACGGAGGCACCCGCAAGCGCAGCTCACACCACTCCAAGCACAAACCTGGCCAGAGCTAACTCGGTTCCGGCGGATCCGAGAGCCACAAGTCGGTCAGCCGGGCCGCGCGCACTTGAGCCCGGCCCGGCGGAGGAAGCCGGATGGTCGTCGGGCGCTGCTCATGCCGAGGGACGCACAGGGACGATGGCGCCGGGTAGCTGGCGGTGGGTGCGTCGGGATGTTCGGGATGGGCCAGGTTCAGCAGGGCCCGCAGGGCGTGCTCTGCGGTTCCCTCGTAGGCCCACACGACGAGCTCGGGCGCGAACACGTCCACTTTCCCCTGTTTGGCCACCCTGGCTGTGGTGATCCGCTCGAAATCCTGGATGGTGACGAGATCGACGTACTGCGGCCACTCATAGGAGGCGATCAGGGCGGCCGGCGCCCTCCGGTCACCGCAGCAGTACACGACGAACCCATCGGCGACGAGATCGAGCAGCAACTGCTCCACGGCTGACGGCAGCTCGGCTGACGGCTTACGCCGCCACGTCGGTAGCGTCCCAATGGTCATAGGCCAGCTCCGGATCGGAAGTCTTCGGCTGCGCGAGACCAGTATTGATCTCGGCAACGGTGCGGTGGGTGCGATCTGACAATGCAAGTACGTTCGCCAGTGGCCGCCGGGTTCGGCGCCCTGTCCACAGGATGGGAACCCACTGGTGGTAGGCGCCGGCACACGGCCCGCGTCGATGTTCGAGTTGACCGGTGCCGGTGCGGGGCAGCCGGTAGGCTGTCGGCCCCGGTCCTCAGCGACGTCGAGGTAAGAAGAACCTGCCCGAGGACAAGCTCGACACCCTGGTCATTTCATGAAATGCGGCTCAAGGGCCGAGCGACGCCGGGCACGTGTCGGGTGGGGGGTCGGCTGTTTCGTGCCTTCCGCACAGAAGCACGCGTTCGGTTTCCATATGAGCTTGAGCGCGCAGTATCATGGTTGCCTTATTTCTCGGAATTGCTTTACTGCCGGTGCGCGGGTAGTCGATCTGACCGCTCGGGCCGTTGAGGGGGCCGTGACCCTCGCTGCTGATTTCTTCGATTCCCCTCAGCACCGCGTCCGTCGAAGGTCGGTCGACTTCGGCGTTCTGGACACCCTGAATGAACACCAGTAACGTATCGTGAGCTGAAAGTGCACGAACGAGCCTGTCCAGTTGGTTCAGGAGCGCGGGCGCTCCATCGAAGAGCAGTCCCCCCAAGGCGTTGCCTGTTGGGTCCCAGTGCTTGGCTCTCATCGGCATCGCCCTTTGGTTCGCGCCGGGTGTTCGATCCGTCCCGACGCAGAGTTCTACGTCACGCTCAGTGACAATTCCTGTTCACTCTGTATCGAGAGGGAAGTGTGGATCGTTACCAACGATCAGCACAGGCGTTTCGCAAAGGAGCAGAGTGACGCTGTGCAACTGCTTTCGAGGGACTCACGGCGCTCGACCCGCTCTACCAGAGGCGCTTCGGCCCGCGTACTGCAACTTCGCCCCGTCCGGCACCGAGCATTGGCGGTCGGCGGCCGCGACGGCATCCTCGACGGCCGGGCCACGTGCGGGCCTACACCGACGGGATCATGGTCGACATCCTCCGGTGGGCGGTCACGGCGCCCGAACGGGCTACCGGATCGGCCGATTGGTCCTTTGGTGGCTAAGGTTTGGCTCACCAATCGCTGAGTCGGGCTAGCTGCTGTGGGAGCCACCATGCGTGATTGTGGGTATACGTCCCAGCTGGTGCGTCGGGCTGTCGCCTGCGTCGTTGTGGTGGGGGTCGCTGGGTGCGCAGGCGGTGCCGCGCCCGGTACCCCCGGGTCGCCCGCCACCACCGGGGCGCAGACGGAGCCGGGGAACCGGTACTGCCAGGTGAACCTGGCTGCCAATGTGGACGCTTATCAGGCGCGCTTCACCGTGCCGGAGATGGTCAACGCCTGGGGCATCGCGATCCGCCCCCAGGGGGCAGGTGGCCATTTCTGGGTCGGCGCCGGAGGGCACTCCTACGAGTTCATCGGTGACGTCTCCGTGTCGGCCGATCCGAAGCTGCGGGAGCTGTTCCAGGATGGCCTCACCGATGTGACGATCCCGGGCGCGGACAGTGACGTCACTGACGCCAGCATCGGCAAGACCACCGGGGTGATCTTCAACGGTTCCGACATCAACTCCGGCAAGTTCGCCGTGATCGATCAGCCCGCGCAGGTCGGCGGGAGCACTGTCGGGTTGGGTGGCTCGGCGCGGTTCATCTTCGTCACCGACTCCGGGCGCATCGCCGCCTGGGGCGAGCGCGGTCCGGACGGCACCGTTGTTCGGGTGAACGGCCCGGCTCAGGAGAAGTTCAACGGTGAGCCCCAGGGCATGCAGTTCTTCGGAGTGGCGATCAAGCAGGGCAGCTTCGACACGCTGTGGGCCGCTGACTTCGGCGCGCAGCCACAGATCCGCCAGTTCGACCAGAACTGGCAGCTGGTGCCGACCGAGGGTTTCGTCAATCCCTTCGCCACCGGCGCGGACAACCAGGCGGCGCCAGGTGACCCGGTTCCGTTCAACATCACGACTGTGGGAAATCGGGTGTTCGTGACCTACGCCATCTCCCAGCCGTCCGAGGAGCCGGGGGTGGCATTCAACGCCGGCGAGGAGGAGTCGCTGAACAGGGAACAGGAGAAGGCCGCCGCCGATGTCCCGAACAAGGGCAAACTCGCCGAGTTCACCAGCGAAGGCGAGCTGGTCCGGGTCTTCGAGGACCAGGGCAGGCTCAACGCACCATGGGCAGTCGCGGTGGCACCCGCGGATTTCGGCACCTTGGGCGGCAAGGTCCTGGTCGGCAACTTCGGCGGCGCCGGGCGGATCGCGGCCTTCGACGACGCCACCGGCGGTTTCGTCGACTATCTGCGCGACCAGGCGGGAGCACCGGCCGGTATCGACGGCCTGTGGAACATGCTGTTAGGTAACGGAGAAAGCTTGGGCGACGCCAACGCCTTGTACTTCGCCGCAGGCCCCGCCGAAGAAAAAGACGGCCTCTTCGGCGCCCTCCGCCCCACCTGCTAACCCCGCCGGGGGAGGGTTAGGTGAGTTCGATGATTACTTGGCGGTTTTGGGCGGCGGCTACGGGGTCGAGGTTGCCTGCTGGGTCGCGGTCGGGGAGGTAGGTGGGGAAGTCGCTGCCCAGGCTGCGGGCCTCGATTCGGTCCTCGGGGGCGCCGAGGTCGATGAGCAGCTGGCGGACGGCGTTGGCGCGGTCGCGGGAGAGGGTGAGGCGCCCGGCTGCGGTGCCTGCTGAGGAGGTGGTTCCGGTCAGCACCGCGCGCTTGCCTGCGGCGATCTCCCGGGCGTAGTCGGCCAGGACGTCGCGGGCTGCGCCGGGATCCCGGAACACGGCCTGATCCGGGAGGAAGCCGACGGTGCCGTCGCGCAGCACGGTGACCGAGGGCAGCGGTCCGATCGAGCGGAGGGCCACCGGGACGACACTGACCGGGGGTAGCCCGTCCAGGGTCCGGGTACTGGGCAGGGGCGCTTGCACGACCTCCGCGTCGCCGCCCGCCGCGTCGACGATCGCGGTCCACAGCTCCACCAGGACGGCGCGGGCGGGCTGGGGCAGCGGCTGCTGGGGTGGGGCGGTGTCGCCGAGACCGGTGAACACCACCCGCATCCCGGTCAGATCGGGCAGCTGCTGGGTGCGGCGCAGGAGATCGACCACCTCGCTCGGGTTCGCGCTGAGCAGGGCCCCGTCCTGGTCCTGGAAGCGCAGCGCACCGGTGGTCTGCAGACCACTGTCGATCACGAGAATGGTCTGCGGCCCGGCGGCGTCGGTCACCGAACGGGCGGCCAGGGACAGCGCGGCGAGCAGGTCCACCTCGGAACTGTCGGCGCGGGTGGCGTCCAGGGCAGCCTTGAGCTGCGTGACCTTGTCCTCTTTGTAGAGTGGATTGTCGTTCGGGGTGGCCAGATCCAGGGTTGCCGATGCGGTGGGCGTGCTGTCGGGCACGATGACGGTCACCGGGGATTCCAGGTCGGAGGCGGTGTCGATCTCGTCCTGGACCGCGTTGATCAGGCTGGGCGCCACCATGTTGGCCCGGGCCCCCACGATGAGCGCCAACGCTCCCGGCTCGCCCTCGTCGCTCGCTGTGCCGCACCCGGCCAGTGGGATCAGCGTCAGCAGGATCAACCCGAGCACGGGCCCACCGAGCACGCGGAGCCTCATCGCTTCAGTTCCCCCTGTTCCGGGCGGTAGGTGCGGCCGATGGTGATCTCGACACCGTCGGTGATCATAGGGTTCGCCAGATCACGGGCCAGATGGTGCTGGTAGTGGTGTTTGAGCTCGGCGGCGAAACCATCCTGCTCGGCTCGCTTGCCTGCCCACTGCTCGGCGAGCTGGGCTTCGGCCTCCCGCGCTCGGTCCATATCGAAGCGCGCCACCACCACGTCACCGTGCTTGGCCACCAACGCCGCCCGCAGTTTCGCCACCCGGGCGCGAGCCGCCCGCAGGTTCTTCAGATACGGGTTGTACCTGGTGGCGCTGCGCAGTAGCACGACCGTTCCGACGGCGAGCACAACGATCAGCCAGCCGAGAGTGAGCATCGTGGCACCGACACCGGAGCGTTCCAGCAGCGAGTCTCCCATCGTCAGATAGGCCGCTCGAATCGCGGCGACGAACAGCGAAACGCCCACCCACAGCAGCGCTCCGCCCACCAGGCCGGTGATGAGCAGGCCCCGGTCGCGGCGGGCCCGGCGGACCCGGGCGACCAGTTCACCGAGCTGTTTGGGAAGTAGGACGTTGACCAGGATGATGGACGCGGCCAGCACCGCGGTCTCGGCCAACGAGCTGCCCATCAGCTGGAATGCGCTGTAGTTCAGGCCGACCTCGGCGACCGCGGCTCCCAGGTAGATCGCCCAGTCCTTGGCCACTTCCCCTCGCCGGCTCTCGTCGATCCGACTCTGGGCAGCCCAGTGTCCGCCGTCGTCGCCCGCTTCGGTGCCCGCCACGATGGCGTGCATCCGGTTGTGATAGGTGGTGGCTTCACCCAGCTCCTGCTTGAGGTGCTCCTCGGTCTGCTCGCCGGTGGCCTTGCTCCGGGTGGCGCCGCGGTGCAGCTGGGCGGCGGTCTTCCGGTCGTTCTGCTGGCGTATTTCCGCGTCGGCCGACCACCGGTGGTGCCACCGATCGATCTTGTGCTCCATGATCAGTGGATGGCCGTGTACGCCGACGTTGACGTCGTACATTCCGCTGGCCGCGTCTTTGCGCGCCTCGGATTCGACGAAATCGCGCAACACGGCCGCTTCGACGTCCGGACCGGCGGCCGGGCCCGCCACAACAAGCATCGCGGCTTGCTCGTCAGCGGGGTTTTTTCCGGTGGATTTCTCAGGCTGAAGGAATGGCATATCACTCAACTCCTTGGTCCTCGTGACCAGCCGCCTCTAACCGACGCGCGGGACTTGGATCGGGAAGGGATGCTCGATGGCGGGCGCCGACGTGCGGGTCGCGAAGTCCTTGAGGAACCACCGATAGCTCTCGGCGAGCTCGTTGTCGACCTCCAGGGCCAGCAGCGGCAGGTCGCCGTGCACCCACGACTCCGCCGCGACCGGTGGAGGCCGGTCGGAAACTCCGATCGAGGCCGGATTCGGATGGCGGCGCAGCAGCGCTGCCTCGTAGATGCCCACCAGCTGCTCGTATCGGGCGATATGTGCTCCGGCGGCGGCACGGGCGACTTCGATCAGGTGGTGCCGGATGGTGCCCAGCTGGCCGAGTTGCTGCTCTGCGGCGTTCTGCTCGGTGCTCCGGCGCTGGTATGCCTGCACCGCTGCGGCGGCTTGGCGGGCTTCGACGAGCCAGTCGGGAATTCGGTCGGCCGGCTTCGAATCGGGATTCTCCGGTCTCGGCTTGATCAGCGTGGGGCTCGGGCGAGTCACCGGGTCCCGCCGGAACTGTTCGAGCAAGGTGAGAATCCGGACCGCTTCGACGTCGACCGGGACGATTCTGTCGTGCAGCCACCCGCTGACGGTTCGCTGACCGGCCTGCGCCTGTGCGCGCAGGGCGTCCAGGTACGGCATCGGCAGGTCGGCGTCGACGGCTCGCAACCGGGCGTCGCGGCGACCGTGCCAGGCCACCCGCCAACGTTCCCACCGCCGGATCGGGCGAGGAGCGGGCGGTTCCCCTGGATGAGGATGCCCCGGGGCGGTGGGCCCTGTGCTGGTGGGCAGGAGCGCCATCTGTAGCCTCTTCCGTGGTTGTCCTGCTCTTCGCGGGACCTCACCACGTGATACCGTGCTGCGGGGCATTTTGTTACAGAGAGAACACGATCGGGTGGATGGCGACCTTCATTCATGTCTCTAAGTGACTGCTGGTTTCCGCCTCAAGCGGCCGGATTCGCACCGCCGGGCACGCCACGATTCGGGCGGGAACTGTGATCTGGCGACGGGGGGACGTGATCCTGACCGGGGTCGGGCCATCCGGAATGAGGTTCAGCCCCGATGGCCGGCGCCTGTTCGTCAACGTCGTCCCGAGCCTCACGGCCTGGGACGTGCGGACCGGTCGGCAGCTCTACTCGATCGAGACCGGTTACCACGGGACCCTGGCCCTGAGCGCCGACGGCCGGATCGGGGTTACCTGTGACCCGTTCGGAAATCTGCGGGTATGGGAGGCCGAGACCGGTCAGGTCGTGCACACCCTGCCGGACCGGGCCGACGTGTTCGAGGTGAGCGCCGACGGTCGATACGCGATGACCGGTGGGGACGACCGGACCCTGCGGGTGTGGGACCTGCGAACGGGCCGATGCGTTCATACGCTGGAAGGCCATCCCACGTTCATCACCATGGTGATGTTCAGCGCCGACGGCCACCAGGTCGTGTCCGCGGATGCCACCCCGGCGATCCGGCTGTGGGAGCTGGACTGGGACTACGACTTCGCGCCCTGACCGGCACGATGAGCCTGTGCCCGCGACCGTGACCTTGTCGGTGCACACCGGCAGCTCCACCCACGAGTACGTCTACCCCGAGCGCGCCACCTGCCTGGTCGGGCGCTCGGACGAGTGCGAGATCCGGATCGACGACGGACAGAGCCGCGTGTCCAGACGGCACTGCCGGTTGGAGATCGATCCACCGGAGTTGCGGGTTCGCGATATGGAAGCCGCAACGGGACCTACGTCAACGGCGAACGGATCGGTCGGCTCACCGAACATGTCCTGGTGCACGGCGACGAGGTCCGGTTGGGCGGCGCGGTCCTGCACGTAGCGGTGTCGCAGACCGAGGAACCTACCTCCGACGGTGGGCAGCCTCATCCCGACCCGATCGTGTCCGCCATGCTGCGCGCGGCCGGCGCGGGCGACCCGGCATTCGATGCGTTCCGGAGGTACGAGCTGGTTCGCGAGCTCGGGCGCGGCGGACAGGGCGTCGTCTACCTCGCCCGGCACACCGGCTCAGGTGAGCTCGTCGCGCTCAAGCTGCTGCTGGCCCACGTGGCTGTCGATCCGAGCGCCCGGTTCGGCTTCCTGCGTGAGTTCGAGAACATCCGCGCCCTGCGGCACGCCAATATCGTCGAATTCCTCGGCAGCGGTGTGTCCGGCAGCGAGTTCTACTTCACGTGTGAGTACTGCGCGGGGGGCAGCGTCGATCAGCTGGTCGCGCGGCGCGGTGGCACGTTGTCCCTCGACGAGGCGGTACCAATCGTGCTGCAGGCGCTGGACGGGCTCCGGTACGCGCACCAGGCGGCCATCCCAGCGCTGCGCCACGTCGACGGCCCGGTCGCGCAAGCCCGCGGGTTGGTGCACCGTGACATCAAGCCATCCAACATCCTGCTCTCCGGCGCACGGCCGGTGGCGAAGCTCGCGGACTTCGGTCTTGCCAAGGCGTTCGACCAAGCCGGTTTGTCCGGCCATACGCGCACCGGAGCGGTCGGCGGCACCATCCCCTTCATGGCGCGTCCCCAGCTGATCAACTACAAGTTCGCGGGACCGGAGGTCGACGTGTGGGCGGTGGCGGCGTGCCTGTACTGGATGCTCACCGGAGCGACCCCGCGCGACTTCCCGGTGGGCAAGGATCCGGTCGCGGTGGCGCTGCGCGAGCCCTCGGTGCGGATCCGGGAACGCGGGCCCTCGGTTCCACCTCGGATGGCCGCCGTGATCGACGAGGCGCTGGTCGACAAGCCACGCATCACGATCGCCACGGCGGACGAGCTGGCTCTGGCCTTGCGGGACGCCCTGTAGCGCGGCGTCAGGTCCCGCTGTCCTGGACCCGCGCGAAACCGATCAGAGTGGTGAAACCCGTGCGGCCCAACGGGTGCAGCGTCTGATCGGAGTAGGCGATGGACCGCAGGATCTGGTCGTGGACCTCCCGCTGTTGCCTGCTGCAGTGGCCTCGGTCGAGCTCGATGGTCGGGATGGTCGGCGCGAGGTGCTCGCGAAATTCAGGCAGCATCTCCGACAGCTTTGCGTCGTAGTCCGGGTCGGCGGGATGGCTTAGCGTGACCGTGATCGGCGGTTCCGTGCCGCCGAGTTGTCGGCTCGCGGTCTGCAAGGACTTGGCGACGAACCGGATCGCCAACTTGATGTCGATGCTCAGGCCGACATTGCCCGGCTTGGGCTGGTAGATCGGTGGCGCGTCCTCGGGAACGACGTAATGGATCACTACCCCGTTGGTCGGCAGGACCACCACGAGCCGTGGCCAGTGTCCACCTCCCTCCACGGTGAACTCGACGGGTTCCGGCCGCTCCGACAGGCGTAGCTGATCGACTCTGCGGTGGCCAACGCCTCGGGCGGCAGGTTGTCGGGGCTGTAGGGCCCGCGACTGCGCGTGCGGAGCGCGCGGCTGTTCATCACCGTGAGCAGATGCGCACCCCTGGCGTCGGCTTCGAAGGCCAGCGGAAATATCGCGAGGTCGGTCATGACGTCGCACGCTGCTTCGAGTACTCCGGACAACGCTCGACCTGTCACGATTTCCCTCCGCGCTCAATCGGCCAGAGCGACATAGAGCGGGCTGCCCAGCAGCACCGTCATGTCCTCCCGACCGTCCAGTTCGGGGTAGGGACTGGGCCCCTGCAGCAGCCGCTTCGCGATGAACTCGACGTTCTGAGCCGGCCCGCGGAGCCGGGCGCCGGCCTGATGGACCGACGCCAGAGCGGTACCGTCGGCGGGTTCGAACGACTCCGACGCGTCGTCCTCGGCCAGCAGGGTGGCGAGCCCGTCGAGCAGCATCGGCAGCATGGAATGGGCCAGCGGCGGCTCCTGGGTGGTGGCCGCGGGAGTGCCGAGGACATGACCGCTCGACCCGCCGAGGCCGACGATCGTGCGCTCGGTCCGACCGCCGAAGTACACCAGCGATGTGCCACCTCCGGTGGTGATCGGACCCCACTGCATGGGCAGCAGCCCCCAGAAGAACTGGCCGGGTTCGTCCACCGTTCCCAGGTCACCGTGCTCCTGCAGGTGCCGTACCACCCGCTCCAGCCGCGCCACGCGATCCGGTCCCGTGCTCTCAACGCTGCGCTTGGCGCCCACAACGCTCAGGCGCAGACTGACCTCGGTGGCACGCCTGCGCGTGCGACCCGGGTCGATCTGCGACAACAGCATGTCGACCTTGGCGTCACTGATGTAGAGGTAGTAGCGAAACGACACGTGGGCTTCTCCCCCCAGTCCGGCCACATCAGCGCTCCACCTGAGACAAGCGCACTCAACGTTACCCGGATGGCTGTACTGCTGGTCCTGCCTGCGTCGCGGCGTGTACCCGGCCCAGGTCCTCAGCGTGGCTGGGCAGGTGCCCGGCGATCCTGCCATCGAGGCAGATCTCCAGGACATCACCTGCACCGAGAGGGCACATTCGTGTCAACCGTCGACGCTTGAGCGAGTTGACTTGGACGCGAGGCACTAGACTGGCGTGCCAGGAGGTGTCGATTGACCACAAGCGGTGACCACGCCCACCACATCGAGCCCCGGCCGGGTGCACGGGCTTCTCTTGAGGAAGCCCTCCGCCGGGAGGGTATGCAGCCGATCCGGTCAGCTGATGACCTCGCCTGCGATGGCATTTTCGAAACCGACGAGGAACTGGACGAGTTCCTGCGGTTCACCTACGCCGTACGGCGCGCTGACATCGCGTGATCTCCGAACCGATCGTACTCGACACCGACGTTGCGTCACTGAGCCTGAAGCGCAAACTCACCCCGAACGTACTGCGCCTGCTCAGTGGCCGCGTACCCCTTATCACGTTCGTTACGCTCGCCGAACTCACGCGATGGGTGGAACAGCGTCAGTGGGGAGCGCACCGACGTGAGCTACTCGCCCGCTGGCTGGTCGGCAAACACGTCCTCCACAGCGATGACGATGTGGCTCGCACATGGGGTGCCATCACTGCATACGCCTACCTCCGAGGCCGACCCCGACCGACGAATGACACGTGGATAGCCGCCTGTTGTCTGGCCTATGACCTCCCGCTGGCCACCCGGAACGTCAAAGATTTTGAAGACTTTGCGGAGTGCGAAGGTCTGCGCATCCTCGGCGGTTGGTGAGCACCCTGGTGATGCTGCATCCCGGGCTCGTCGACTCACGGGCGTTTGATCCGAACGTGCCGGCGTTCGCCGCGCGCACAGCGAGCTCGTCGTCGTGCCTGGCACCTCGCACGGCCTGCTCGACCAACGAGCCGATCATCACGTTCGCCCCGGTCCGAAGGTGGCCGGCTGAATGAGGCCGATGACGTTGCCATGGAATCCAGACGACCTCCTGGCCGTTGACGGTGAAGTTCACCCGCCCATCCCGAACACCCGCAACCGCTCGTCCAGCTCCTTCACCGCTGGCGTATCCCGCCACGGCCCCATGCGGCCCCGAGCAACCCTGACCTCACTCGTCAGTCGGGCCGAGCGGATCTGATTCGCCAGCAACGCTCCCTCAGCTGTCACTCGTGTACCCTCTTCGAGCTCGCCGCATAGCAGGCGAGCAGTGCCCAATCGAAGGGTGCAGTATGCCAGACCATGAGTGAATGAATTGTCGAATAACTGTATTCCCCTTTCGGCGCTGGCGGCGGCTTCTGCTGGTTTGCCGAGCCGCAGCAAGCAGTCGCTCTGCTTGCTGGCAACCACGCCTTCACTGAAGTAGTAGGCTGGCGACTCAGGAGACCTCCGGCCGGCTGGTAATGCCAGCCCTGTCAGTGCCCGGTCAAACTCGGTCATGCATTCTTTGTACTTGCCGTCAACGCCATGGGCCGAAGCGGCCCGCTCGGCAGCACAGGCTTGGAGCAGCACGTCATCCGTCTTGCCTGTGAGGCTCTGAGCAGCCGCCGCGAAATCGATAGCAGCGTGGGCTTTGCCTTGCCAGGAGGCGAAGTAACTCATATTGCACAGGGCATAGATGGCCAGCTCAGTATTATGGGCCTCCTGGGCGGCTTCACGAGCTTGGTCGCAGTAGTGCATGGCACTCCGTTCAAGGGGGAGGCGGCAATCGTGCTGGCCACCCAACCCAACAGCCGGAGGTGCTCCCGACGCTCCACCGTAGTAGCCCATTCACGAAGAAATACTCGAAGCTGTTCCCGAAGCTGCTCTCTCCACTCGAGGGGCGCCGCCTGTGCTGAGGTGCTCAGGAACGCCAGGTACACCAGCGGCCCGGCCAAGCCGTCGGCGAGTTCCGCCCCGACAGCGCCGACCAGACCCGACAACACCTCCTGTCCGCTCGGCACCATCAGCCCGTTGCCGTGCTGCACGTCAGGAGCGGTGGTGGCGCGCAGGGCTTGCGCATGAGCCTGGGCCTCAGCGTACGCCTTGGCCAGGGCCGCTTCCCGGCTTCGGGCCTCGTGCTCCTCCTTGGCGGCGCGGACCCGTTCGTAGCTGGCCAGCAGGGCACCGTCAGCATTGAGCAGGGAATCGGCCTTCGTCCAGAACTCTCGGGTGAGCAACTGGCGGCCGGTTTCGGCCTTGGCCACCGACGAGCGGCTATAGCCGGTCTTGCGGCCGACGTGCTGTTGCCCGAGTTCGGCGGCCTCTCGCAGGGCAGCCAACTGCTGGCCCAGGGCCCGCTTCAGGGCTACCAGCTCAGGTGGGTCCTGATTCATCGTCGTTCCCCCAATGGTTTCCGTCTTTACCGGCTGAAACGACACGGTTGGGTAGATCGAGCGTAGCGGAGAGTTCACCGAAGTTCTTCGACGTGGCGCGGCATTGTTCCCACTCGTGATCGCCGTCTTGGATGCTTTCAGGCCCCAGAGCCGGGATGGCGGTTCATTCGGGGTGCGGTGGTGTTCTGCTGGTTCTTCGAGATTCTTTCGTGTCCTCCCCCCGGGCGCGAGAGACCAACCGGCCGGGCATTGATTCCCCGCCCCTGCGCTGCCCGGGTGATGTTCGCCCCGGCTCTGGGTGCCGCTCAAGGGGGACAAACCGAAGCTGTGGAGGTATCTCGCTGATGTACGCGGCGGATGAGCAGGCTCGTCGTCCGTTTGTCTGGTTCCCGTTGGCTGGACAGCGCCACGGCATTGACCGGCGTGATCGCCAGGTGGTGGTGGGTGAGCCGATGCGGTGTTTGTGCGGGGTGAGTCACCCACGGGGTGCCGAAGGGGATATGGAATGGCTGTGGACGACCTGCGAGCGGTGCTGGGAGGAGGCTTGTCGGATCGTGGGGGTGACCGGCACCTATGACCACCGTGTGGAAGACAAGATACCGGCTCCTTGGGGAAGAACTTGAGCAGTGGGTGGACTGCCATGACTCAGGGGCTTGACGTGTGGTGGGAATTGTTGGACGGTGCGGGGCGTACTTGATGTCGCCGCGCTGGAACTTGAGTGGAACGTCCACAGCGCGAGGCGCGAGGTAGCCCTCGGAGACGGCCTCGTCCAGGCTGTAGACGTCGGTGGGGACGCCATCCTCAGTTATCCCACACCTGGTATGAAATACCCCCTACTCTGTACATCTCGTCCGGAGTAAATCGTATGAGCGCGACTCTTCCTTCAGAAGTTAGTACGCAATAGTGTACGGTTGCCAAAGCGGCCATTGCGCTCCGTGTGCCCTCTGTAAGCAGCTCACTGCATTCTTCGTGCGCCTTGCTAGTGTCACCAGTATACGGAATGAGGTAACCATCTCGGTCATAGACGGAAAAAAGCTGCTCGATAAACACATCATTTGGAGCCGCAAGCCTTGTGGCGCGTTGTGCCCTTGGGTTTTGTGTTTCGAGATCGATCGCTTCGCCGGCCACTATATCAGCACTGCCCTCAAAAAGCGGTCGTTCTTTCGATGGGGCGACTGGTAGAACAGGAGTCTCAGAATTCGTTGGCAGCGTTTTTTGAGAAGGCTGCACTGTTGGAGCTACGGGTTGCTGAGCATCAACCTCCGGCTTGGTAGTCTTCACAGCTAGTCCGTAGATCAGCGTGAGCACCAGGGTTATCACTGCCATAACTGCCAACGTACTGCCGGCTACCTTGTCGCTTCGCCGCCCCGCGAGAGTCGCAATCAACCCGAGTACCGCAGCACTTATAATCCCCGTCGCAACAATAACCGCCTTTTCGCGTATTGTCATGATAGTAGCGATGGCTGTCACAATGGTGAGAGCCGCTACTACGACATCTATCACCTTGGGTTCACCACGCGTCTGGTTACCCGAACTTTCCGTCACTCGCACTCCTCCTAAGGAACCTTCTATTATGTGTAATAAAATGCCTGTGTAAATATCAGCAACAGTGAACTACCTGAATCTCAAAATCTCAAGGACTGGGTACTGTCACGGGGTTTGCCCCGCCGCCGCTCAGCGATAGGAGAAGGGGTATCTGGAACTTTGCAAGCTCCTTTGGTGCCAGCCTTGGAAGGTTTGCTCCGGAGGTGCGTGAAGTGGCAGGCGCTATGGTATCGGGAAGTGAAAGGAAATAACAAATATAACCTTTTCAAGATTGGAGGGGATAACTACTGTGCGATCAATAGTTGCTACTAGTACTGCCCCTAGCTCAACTGTAGGTCAGGTGCTCATCGCAGCATCCCCTTCAGCTCGGACATGCCATGCTGGATCTTTTCCTCGATGCGCTCCAGTTCGTCCAGGAGGTTGCCCTGAATGCGGTGCTTGGCCTCTTCGTGCACGATTTCCTTGTAGCGTTTGAGGCTGAGGTCGTAACCCTGAATGACGATTTCCGTCCTTGAGACGCTGAAGCTCTGCTCGGTTCGTGCTCGCTCCTGCTCTGTGCCGTTGCGTCGCTTCCAGTGGGTCAGCAAATCGGGCAGATTGTTCCTGGTGTGGTCGGTCTCGTCCAGCGCTTCGCTGGGGATTGGGTCGAGCTTGTCCTCGGGTAGCAGTGGAATGCGCTTGTCATCCAGGCTCCAGCCGTCTGCCGTGACTCCGTAGCACCAGACGTTGTCGGTGCCGCCGCTGTTGGTCTTGGTGAAGAAGAGGATGGCCGTGGAGACTCCGGCGTAGGGCTTGAAGACCCCGCCGGGCAGCTTCACTACGGCGTCGAGCTTATGGTCCTCGACAAGGATGCGACGCAGGTCCTTATGGGCCTTGCTGGAGCCGAACAGTATGCCGTCCGGGACGATGACAGCGGCCCGTCCGCCGGGCTTGAGTAGCCGCAGGAACAGGGCGAGAAAGAGCAGTTCGGTCTTCTTCGTCTTGACGACCGCTTGCAGGTCTTTCGCGGTGACCTCGTAGTCCAGGCTGCCGGCGAAGGGCGGGTTGGCCTGGATCAGCGAGTACCGCTCCGCCTCGCTGGCCGCGCTCTGGGCGAGGGAGTCGCGGTAGCGGATGTCAGGGTTCTCGACGGCGTGCAGCAGCATCATGGTCGAGGTCGCGCAGGCGGATGCGGAGAGTCTCACGCAAAGCGGGGGGCGCGAGAGTATCGAGAACCAGATGAGCGAGCGGGATGGTGGTCACCTTGAGCGATCGGATCAGCAGGGTGGCCCCAGGTACTCGACGAGCAGCCACCCTTGGCGGCCGTCCGGAAGGTCTACTTGTGCCCAGCCGGGTACGGGGCGTTCGGTGTGCACCTGAATCCGGTCATCTCGCTGAAGTGTCGCGATGACGGTCTTGCTGCGTGCTGCGTCCCGGACGGTCATGTCCTGCGCACATACGATCTTCTCAACCGTGGCCGATTCCGTTGACCATGGTTGCCATATCGACAGCCCGGCCGCGATGATCAGCGCCGTTGCGGCGGTGATTGTCAGCATCCGGCCTCGCGGTGGCGAGGTGTCGGATGGGGTGGCAGCGGGTTTGCCGGTGGTCTGAACCTCGGGCAACGGTTGGCCGGCCGCGGCGGCGCGAACGGCGGCGGCGAACGAGGGCGTAGACGTCGGTGCGCGCATCGCCTTGCTCACCTCGCCACTGCTCGGGCGCCATATAGGTCACGGTGCCCGAGCCGGGCAGGAGGGCGGCCTCGGGTCCGGTGCCGGTGTGCGCCCAGCCGGTGCCGCCGGTCAGTCCGATGCCCAGCGTTGACTCGACGGTGGCGCCGGGGCGGGCCACTCCGAAGTCGGCGACCAGTGGGCGCTCACCGTCGAGCAGGATGTTGGCCGGTTTGAGGTCCATTGCCAGCCAGGCGGTTTCGCCGTCACCACCGACCTCGTGCACGCGCACCACGCCGTGGTGTGCGACCGAGCCGGCCAGCTCGGCTTCGCTGCGCAGCCGACGCAGATACTCCCCGTCGCCGACCACCACCTGACCGTGCAACACCTTCACCGCGACGCTGGTTCCGTCGGCGATCCGGGTGGCGCGATACACCACGCCCATGCCCCCCGCGCCGATCTCCTCTTCCAGCCGATAGCCACCCACGTCGATCACGTGCAGCACCCTAATCAGCATGGCCTGAGCCCGAGAAGAATTTTCCGGAAACACGGACTACTTCGGAAACTCGCGGCAACGCGGCCAGCACCCGGTCGCGAAGGCCGTCGGGAAGCTCGGCCTCGCCGGCGTCGGTCACGCCGTCCAGCGGCTGCACCAACGCCCGGACCGCTCGTCCCAGTTCGTCGTCGGCGCTGGCCGTCACTCCGGGCAACAGTTCCCGTAGCTCGCCAAGGGCCTGGGCCAGCAGCCGCACCCTGAGCGGTCGCTCCAGCAGCAACGCGGCAAGCCGGAGCATCCGCCGGCAGGCCCGTAAGGCGAGCTCCGGGTCGAGTGGTTGGGCCGAGGCGGACTGGTCGCGCCGGCTGCGGACCACTTCGATCCATGGTTCGACGGTCTCGCCGCGCCAGATCGGGCCGGAGGACAGCTCGGCATCCGGTTCGGGTATGCCGTGGCTTCGACGTCGTCGCCACACCGTGACCAGCTGACGGCTCAGGTTGAGTGCATCGGCGATCTCGGCGATGCCGTAAAAGGCTCGCCGGTGCGGGGTCACCGCAGGTCGTCGGGGTGGTCCGGGCATCAGTGGATCGTACCTCCTGAAGACAATGCTTGCTATCTTCGATGACACTCGCTAGCGTTCTGCGGTGTTATCATAAATGTCGAAATGTGGAGGTTGAGATGACACTGCGGAGAAAGGTTGCCCTGAGTGTCGCTGCGGTGGCCACCGCCGGCGCCACCGTGGCGGTGGCCGCGCCGGTCGCCGGCGCCGCTCAGGTCCCGCCCGAGCACGCGATCATCGTGTGCCAGAGCGCCACTTTCTACGACAACGTGCCCTCTTCGGGCGGGAATGCCATCCGGGTCCTGCCGTATGGGGACAAGGTCGGACACACC
>JBOHHE010000304.1:0-25835 GCA_050700355.1 Pseudonocardiaceae bacterium | reverse complement strand
CTCAATGCCACTCACGGGGCCGAAGGCCATCACTCGACCGTAACCGACTTAGCCAGGTTTCGCGGTCGATCAACGTCATACCCGCGCTTGCGGGCGATCTCGGCGGCGAGCACTTGCAGCGGAACGGTGGACACTAGCGGCTGGAGCAAGGTCGGCACCGCAGGCACCTCCAGTACGTGGTTCGCATACGGGCGCACGGTGTCGTCGCCCTCCTCGGCGACGACGATGGTCCGCGCCCCACGCGCCCGGATTTCCTGAATGTTGGACAACAGCTTGGCGTGCAGTACCGCCCGCCCTTTGGGTGAGGGCATCACCACGATCACCGGTAAGCCCTCCTCGAGCAGGGCGATCGGGCCGTGCTTGAGCTCCCCGGCGGCGAATCCCTCAGCATGCATGTAGGCCAGCTCTTTGAGCTTGAGTGCCCCCTCCAGCGCCACCGGGAAACCGACGTGGCGGCCGAGGAACAGCACGGCCTTGGAATCGGCGAGCTGACCACCCAGCGCGCGTACCTCGTCAACGGTGCTCAGCACCTGCCGCACCGCCGCGGGCATGGCCTCCAACTCGGTGAACTCGCGAGCGACCTCATCGGAGTACTTGGTGCCACGAGCCTGGGCCAGCGCCAGACCCACCAGGAAGTTGGCCACGATCTGGGCGAGGAACGTCTTGGTGGCGGCCACCCCGATCTCCGGCCCCGCGTGGGTGTAGAGCACCGCGTCGGACTCCCGGGGAATCTGCGCCCCATTGGTGTTACAGATCGCCAGCACCCGGGCTTTCTGCTCCCTCGCGTGCCGAACCGCTTCCAACGTGTCCATCGTCTCGCCGGACTGCGAGATCGCGACGACCAGGGTGGAGCGGTCCAACACCGGATCGCGGTACCGGAACTCACTGGCGAGCTCGACTTCCACCGGCAGGCGGCACCAATGCTCGATGGCGTACTTGGCGACCATTCCGGAGTGATAAGCGGTCCCACAAGCGACCACGAAAACCTTGTCGACGTCGCGCAGCTCCTGGGTGTCCATTCGCTGCTCGTCCAGCACGATCCGGCCGTCGACGAAGTGTCCGCGCAATGTATCGCCGATTGCGCTGGGTTGTTCCTGGATCTCCTTGAGCATGAAGTAGTCGTGACCACCCTTCTCCGCCGCCGAGAGGTCCCAGTCGACATGAAAGGGCGTGCCCTGCGCGGGGGCACCGTGGAAGTCCGTGATCTGGTAACCGTCGCGGGTGATCGTCACCACCTGGTCCTGGCCGAGCTCGACGGCGTTGCGGGTGTGTTCGATGAAGGCCGCGACGTCGGAGGCGACGAAGTACTCGCCATCACCCACGCCCACCACCAGCGGCGAGGAACGGCGGGCCGCGACGATCAGATCGGGTTCGTCGGCGTGGGTGACGACCAGCGTGAATGCCCCGTGCAGCCGCAGGCAGACAGTGCGCACCGCGGTGGGGAGGTCACCGCAGCGCGCGTACTGCGCGGAGATCAGATGCGCGGCGGTCTCGGTATCGGTATCACTGGCCAGCTCCACCCCGGCACCCTCCAGCTCGGCGCGTAGCTGGGCGTGGTTCTCGATGATCCCGTTGTGCACTACGGCCAGGCTGCCTGCGGTATCGGCGTGCGGGTGGGCGTTGCGATCGGTCGGCGCACCGTGGGTGGCCCATCGGGTGTGCCCTATCCCGGCGGTGCCGGTGAAGGCGTCCCGCCCGATGGTGCTGAGCTCGCCGATCAGGTTGGCCAGCGCCCCGGCCTTACGAGCCACCGCCAGCGCGCCGGCGCCGTCGAGCACCGCAACACCGGCGGAGTCGTACCCGCGGTATTCCAGCCGACCCAGACCCTGCAGGACGACGTCGAGGGCGCTTCGATGCCCTACGTAACCCACGATTCCGCACATGTGCATCACGCTAGCCCAGCGTGGCTGCCTTCCTCTCGGCCGCAGGATGGCCGAGTCCGCTAGCGTCCAGTGCTATGCCGCGCATGAGCAAAGCAGCCAGCCGCTCACATCCGCGCTCGCACCAGGAGCTGTCCAGGCCCGGACCACACCGCGTGCTGCGGGGTGATCTCGCCCTGATCGGTATGCCTGGTGTGGTGTTCACCCCGGAGTCGGGGTTCGGTCTGCCCGCGGTCGCGTTCGGGCACGGCTGGCTGCAGCCGACGTCGCGCTACGAGGAGCTGCTGCGCCACCTCGCCTCCTGGGGGGTGGTCGCGGCGGCACCCGCTACTCAGCGCGGCGTGCTGCCCTCCCACCGCCAGTTCGCCACCGACCTGCGTGCCGTGCTGAACCTCTGTACAGCGGTACGACTGGGCGACGGTCAGCTCAGCATCGACACGGAACGTCTGGGCCTGGTTGGGCACGGGATGGGCGGAGGTGCCGCAGTGCTGGCCGCAGCCGACGACGAGGGCTGCAAGGCCGTCGTCACGCTCGCGCTGGCGCAGACCCTGCCCTCAGCGGTGGATGCCGCCACTCAGGTCACCAGGCCGGGCCTGCATCTGGTGGGGGGTAAGGACCGGGTGGCGCCAGCAGTCGGGCATGCCGAGCCAGTCGTGACCGCGTGGGCTGGGCCGGTGCAGCTGCGGACATTGCCCAAGGCGAGCCACCTCGGCTTCCTGAGCGGCAAACACTGGTCGGACCTCCTGGTCGACGGCAGCCCGGAGCACGCCACCCGGCGAATCAGCCGGGCACTGGTCACCGCGTTCCTGTTGCGCCATCTCACCGGGGCCGACGAGCACGACGGCTTACTCGGCGCCGACTTACCCGGCGCCACGCTGGACTTCACGCGCTAGGGCTCTGGTGTTCTGGATCGGTCTGTCATCAGCCGACGGTCGCGACGATCGCGGCTATGCGCTGGGCGATGGTGTCGGCCGCGGATTGGGTAGGCGCCTCGACCATAACTCGTACCAGCTGCTCGGTGCCGGAAGGACGCAACAGCACCCGGCCGGTCTCACCCAGCTCAGCCTCTGCAACCGCGATCGCCTCGGCCACGGCGGGGGCCGCCGAGACAGCCGCCTTGTCCGTCACCGCGACGTTGATCAGGACCTGGGGCAACTTGGTCACCACATCGGCCAGATCGGCCAGACTGCGACCGGTAGCCGCCATCCGGGCCATCAGCCGCAGCGCGGTGAGCAGACCGTCGCCCGTGGTGGCGCACGCGGGTAGGACGAGGTGCCCGGACTGCTCGCCGCCGAGGGAGAACCCGCCCGCCCACAGCGCCTCGAGCACGTACCGGTCTCCCACCGAGGTGGTGTGCACCGTTACGCCATGCGCGCGCATTGCCAGGTGCAGACCCAGGTTGCTCATCACGGTGGTCACCAAGGTGTCCGCAGCCAGCTCGCCGGCCTCTCGCATGGCCAGCGCGAGCACCGCCATGATCTGGTCGCCGTCCACCACATCGCCCGCACCGTCCACGGCCAGGCAGCGGTCGGCATCGCCGTCATGGGCGACGCCGAGGTCGGCGCCGTGTTCCAGCACCGCCTTGCGCAATTGGTCCAGATGGGTGGACCCACAGCCATCGTTGATGTTGAGGCCATCGGGCTCCGCATGCAGCGCCACCACGTCGGCGCCGGCGCTTCGGTAAGCCTCCGGGGCGAGGGTCGACGCCGCACCGTGCGCGCAGTCGACCACCATGCGGATTCTGCCCAACGGATGTGGGGTCGCCACCAGCAGGTGCTCCAGGTAGCGTCTGGACGCCTCGGGCACGTCGCGCACACGGCCGATCCGGGCACCGGTGGGACGCCTGCCCGCGACTCCGACCCGGGCGCTGATCTCGTCCTCCACCGAATCGGGCAACTTGTGCCCACCGGTGGCGAACAGCTTGATGCCGTTGTCCGGCATCGGGTTGTGCGATGCGGAGATCATCACGCCGAGGTCGGCTGACAGCGCGGCCACCAGGTGGGCGACCGCCGGGGTGGGCAGCACACCGACGCGCAACACATCGGCCCCGGCCGAGGCCAGCCCCGCAGTGACGGCGGCCTCGAGCATCTCACCGCTGGCTCGCGGATCGCGGCCCACCACGGCGACCGGCCGATGCCCGAGGTCATGCTCGGCGAGCACCTGGGCAGCGGCCCCGGACAGCGCCAGCACCAACTCTGGGGTGAGGTCGGAATTGGCCAGGCCACGCACCCCGTCGGTGCCGAAAAGACGAGCCATCGGGGGTTTTTAGCGCTTGCTGTACTGGGGCGCCTTGCGTGCCTTCTTCAGCCCGTACTTCTTACGTTCCTTCATCCGGGAGTCCCGGGTGAGGAAGCCCGCCTTCTTCAGCGCGGGGCGGTCGTCGGCGTCTAGCTCGATCAGGGCACGGGCAATGCCCAGGCGCAACGCCCCGGCCTGCCCGGAGGTACCCCCACCGGAGAGGTTGCCGATCACGTCGTACGACTCGGGCTTGTTCGTCAGGGCCAGCGGTTCCCGCACCAGCTGCTGGTGCAACTTGTTCGGGAAGTACTGCTCCAGACTCTTACCGTTGAGCGTGAAGACACCGGTACCCGGCACCAACCGCACTCGCACGATCGCTTCCTTGCGGCGGCCGACGGTCTGCACAGTCCGATCGCTGATCACCGGCATGGGCACCACCACCGGTTCCGATGTGGCAACCAGCTCGGGCGTGACGTCGATGATGGCATCGAACTGCTCGGGCTCATCCTGCGTGCTCTGTGGGGTGGTCACGGTGTCTCTCGGGTCCTCACTGGAGATGGTCTCCGCGCTGGTCACTGGGGGACCTGGGTGATGTGGAACGGCTGCGGGCGCTGGGCGGAATGGGGGTGCTCCGGGGCCGCATAGACCTTGAGCTTGCGAGCCATCGCGCGGCCCAGCTTGTTCTTCGGAAGCATGCCCTTGATGGCGCGCTCCACCAACCGCTCCGGCTGAGTGGCGAGCATCTCGGTGAACGAGCGTTGCTTGAGCCCACCGGGGCGACCGCTGTGCCGGTAGACGAAGTTGCGGTCGCCCTTGTTACCGGACAGCGCCACCTTGCCGGCATTGACGATCACGACGAAGTCGCCGGTGTCGACATGCGGAGCGAAGGTGGGCTTGTGTTTGCCCCGCAACAGCGTGGCGGTCTGGCTGGCCAAGCGGCCGAGCACCACATCCGTGGCGTCGATGACGTGCCAGGCGCGTTCGACCTCGCCGGGCTTAGGGCTGTACGTGCGCACGGATCTACCTCGTCGTCGTCCGGCCTTGGGGACCGGAATCAGGGTCCGGCCCCGAGGGCCGGAATCATAGGGTGCCAGTGCGGTCCGCGCCCGTAGACGCGACAGCGCAGCAAGAGCCGCGCACGTCCCGCATAACAGCGGCTCACGATACCGGCCGCCGCCGGGCAGGGTCAAAACGGGTCACCGATGCGGTTGGCCAGCGGCCCCGCGCGGGCTGCGCCAGCGCCGGATAGGCTGCCCCCTCATGGTTCGATGAGCTGGGACGTCAGCGGCAAACCGGCTCAGCAGGACGGCATCGGTCCCGCTCCGGGCGGGAGAAGGGTGGTCATCGTGTGGGTGTTTCTCACGCGGCGATTGCGGATGTGGCTGTTCTTCGCGGTCGGCGCGCCAGTGCTGGGCTGGTTACTCGGTCGGATCGGCGATTACTTGACAGCCCGCAACGGCCCGACGAGAACGAGTCGAGCGTTGCAGCAGGGCCGAGGATGGCTGCAGCGCCGTTCCCGAGGGCCCTTCGCCCACCGCCTCAACGGCCGCCTCCTACGCTGACGGCGCTGCCACGCTGCTGACGGCGCTGCCATGCTTCGAGCTTCCCGTATGCCTTTTCCACGGGTGGACCAGCGAAATAGACAAGCTGAAGGGTGCTTCCGTGCAGCACGGAAGCACCCTTCAGCCGAATGGGCCTATGTGTACCGGCTCGTATTGGTCCTCTCCGCAGCCTGAAAGTTATCGTTCGAGGTTCCCAGCGCCACACCGATCTGGTTCAGCACCTGGTTGAGCCCGGCCGCCGCCTGGTCCCATTTCGCCTGCTGGGCCTGGTAGGCAATCGACGCCTCACCGGTCCAGGTCTCGACCATCGGCGCCAGGAACCTCTTGAGGTCCTCGAGTTCACGGGTGACATTCGACCAGGTCGTCTGGATCGAGCCCCGCGCGTTTTCGAGTTCGCCGAACGTAACCTGAATCCTGCCATCAGCCATCTGCTAATCCCCTCCGCTATTCCGCTTCGAATCGAGTTCAGTCGAGTGCCGCGCTGATCTGCGAGAACGTCTGGTTCTCCGTAGCGTCAGCCTGTGCGTACGTGGCGCCCGATCCCTGGATCTGCTCACCGATACTGCTCAGTGCCTCGTTGAGCCTGCGGGCGTCGGCGTTCCAGCGCTCCATCAGCATCTGGAAGGCGGTCGAAGCTTGACCCTGCCAGGCGCCCGCCAACGGCGCCAGCTGATTGCTCAGGGCGGAGAGTTGGCCTTGCACGCTCTGATTTACCTCGGCTACATGATTAGCAGCCGCCTGCATCTGCTCGACTTGTGTCCCGAACTGCCCTGCCATCTTCGGTTACCCCCTCGGGGTTGAGTGGATCTGACTCAGCTGTCCCAAGATTAAGGAGCTGACCCAGAGTTAGGTCTGACAACAATGCGACGGCAACTCTGCCACATCGGTTCCCCGATGAGCGAAGTTTGCCGGAAAACGTTGCAACCGCGAACGCCACTCAGTCCTGGGGCAGCCAAGCGATCTGGACCAGCTGTTGACCCGCCTTGCGTCCCACCAGGGTGCCCCGCCCCGGTGGCAGCACCGACGGCTTGAGGTTGCCGAGCAGCGGGCCCTCCTCTTTGTTGCCGCTCATCAGTAGTCCCGGGGCGGACAGTTCCCGCAGCCTGGCGATCACCGGTTCGTAAAGCGCACGGGAAGCCCCACCGGTGCGCCGGGTGAGGATCAGATGCAGCCCCACGTCCTTGGCCTGAGCCAGAAACTCCACCAAGGGGGCGAGCGGGTTCACCCCACCCTGAGTGGCCACCAGGTCGTAATCGTCGACCAGCACATAGAGATCCGGGCCCTTCCACCAGGAGCGGTCCCGCAACTGCTGCTGGGTGATGTCGGGCCCGGGCAGGCGCTTACGCATCGAGCGCACCACGTCGGCGATGATCGGGGTCAGCGCCTCGGCAGACATCCCGTACCCGATGAGATGTTCGGAGGTGAGGAAGCCCAGCATGGTGCGGCGGTAGTCGACCAACACGATGCGCGCCTGCTGCGGCGTCGTCCGGTTCACGATGCCTCTGGCAATGGTCCGTAGCAAGTTGGTCTTGCCGGATTCCCCGTCGGCGAAGCACAGGAAGTGCGGCTCGGCAGCGAAGTCGAGGTACACCGAGGCGAGCTCGGCCTCGTTGATTCCGATCGGGATGCGATGCGGCTGGGCCGCATCGGGGGCAGGCAGCTGCTCGTAGGGGATTCGTTCAGGCAGCAGCCGCACCCGAGGAGCGGGGCGACCACGCCACGCAGCACGCACCCGGGCCACCGCGTCGGCCACCCCGGCGCCGACCGTCTCGGCGACGGTCACCGCATCGACCCTGGGCAGCGCGGAGAGGAAGTGCAGTTTGTCCCGGGACAATCCCCGGCCCGGCCGCCCCGGCGGTACATTGGTCGCCGCCCGCCGGTCGATGTCCGACTCGGCCGGATCACCCAGACGCAGTTCGAAACGAGTACCCAGCAGATCCTTCATCGCCGGCCGGATCTCCGCCCAGCGGGTCGCACCGATCAGCACGTGCACGCCATAGGACAGGCCCTGCGTCGCCAGGTTCACCACCTGCATCTCCACGTCGGTGATGTCGAACTCCTGACGGAAGTTGTGCCACCCGTCGATGACCAGGAAGACATCGCCGAACGGATCTTCCCGCAGCTCCCCGCGCCGCTTACGGGCCCGGAAATCCGCCATCGAGTCGACGCCCAACGCGCGGAACCGCTTCTCCCGCTCCGAGAGCAACCCCGCCACTTCGGAGATGATGCGCCGAACCGTGTCCAGCTCCAGTCGTCCCGCCACCCCACCGCTGTGTGGCAGGCCGTCCAGCGCCGCAAGTGTGCCGCCACCGAAGTCGATGCCGAAGAACTGCACCTCCTCGGGGGTATGGGTGAGCGCGAGCGAGAGCAGCATCGAACGCAACAAGCTGGACTTGCCCGACTGCGGGCCACCAGTGACCACACCATGGCCCGCAGCACCGGAGAAATCCGCCCACAAAAGGTCGCGACGCTGCTCATAAGGCTTATCCACGATCCCGACCGGCACGGTGAGCCGACCGTTACCGAAAAACCCGACCGGAGACAATCCGCGATCCTCGGTGACCGCCAGCGGTGGCAAGAGCTGATCCAGGGAAGGCGGCTCATCCAACGGCGGCAGCCATACCTCATGCGCCGCAGGTCCCTGGCCACGCATCCGGGCCACCACGATGTCCAGGATGCTGGGCTCGGTGGGGGTGTCGGACTTGGCCACCGCGACCGCCTCCGGCCGGCCGGTGTGCTGGGACGGCACCGGCAGATCCACGTAATCGGGCACGAACAGCCGAGGCCGACGGTCGGAGGTGACCGGAACCGACGTGGGCATCGCGACCCCGCTCCCGACTCGGAACGGACCGGAAACATAAGATGCCTTGAACCGCACCATCGAGCCGGTATCGAATTTCAGATAGCCCGAACCTGGGATCGAAGGCAATTCGTGGGCGTCCGGAACTCCGAGCACCGCGCGGGATTCCGATGCGGAGAATGTCTTCAGACCGATCCGGTAGGACAAATGCGAATCCAGGCCGCGTAGCTTGCCCTCCTCCAGACGCTGCGAAGCGAGCAACAGGTGCATCTGCAACGAGCGACCGAGACGGCCGATGGCCACGAAGAGGTCGATGAACTCCGGCTGCTGGGCGAGCAGTTCGGAGAATTCGTCGATCACGATGAACAGCGCGGGCAGCGGGTCGAGATCGGCGCCGTTTTCCCTGGCTCGCTCGTAATCCTTCACGTTCGCGAAATTTCCCGCGCTGCGCAGCAGCTCCTGACGCCGGGTCAGCTCACCGGCCAGCGCATCCTGCATCCGGGACACCTGGGTCAGATCGTCGGCGAGGTTGGTGATGACGGCAGCGACGTGCGGCGCGTGTTCCATGCCGAGGAACGTCGCTCCGCCCTTGAAATCGACCAGCACGAGGTTGAGCACTGACGACGAGTGCGTGGCGATCAGGCCGAGCACAAGGGTGCGAAGGAACTCCGACTTGCCCGATCCGGTCGCCCCGACGCAGAGCCCGTGCGGCCCCATCCCCTCCTGGGCAGCTTCCTTGATGTCCAGCTCGACCGGCTGGCCCTGCTCGCCGATTCCGATCGGTACCCGCAGCCGATCCCGGATCGGACGTGGTCGCCAGGCCTGGGTCACGTCGAAGGCCCGGGGATCCTCGGGCAACCCGAGCAGCTCGAGCAGACCCGCGTTGCCCATCAGCGGCTCGTCCTCCTCGTCGGCGTCCGATCCGCCGATCCGGTACGGAGCCAGCGCGCGGGAAACCGCTTCGGCCTCCACGACACCGAGCGAGTCCGGGGCGCCGAAGTACTCCGTCCCCGCAGCACCGTGCGCACCCAGCTGACCATCCTCGATCGACAGCCGGAGGCCACGTCGCGAGATCAGCGTGCCCACCGACTCCGAGAGATCAAGCAGCGTGACCCCGGCCACGCCCTCCTCCAGGATAATCTGTTCCTCTCCGGTGACCTCTCCTTCATCGATGATGATCACAATGTGCGCCTCATCGCCCGGTGCCTCCGCATTGCGGGAGAACCGCGGCCGGTCCCGCAACTGCTCAACGAGCAGCTGCTCGATCTGGGCGAGTGAGCCGGCCATCATCCGCATGGAGCCGGCGCCGTCGACCAGGCTCGGATGCTGCACCTGTGGCAACCACTTCGCCCACTCCCAATGCTGCTTGGCCCGCCCCGCGGTCACCACCGCGATGAGCAGATCGTCCGGAGCGTGGAAGGTCGCCAGCTGCGCGACCATCGCACGAGCCAATCGGCGCACCGCAGCTCGCTCGCCAGTGATTCCCACGGCGGCGAAGCCACGAATCGATATGGAGATCGGCATATCGGGGACGATCGAATGTGCCCGGACGAACTGCCGCAGGGCCAGCGTGGTGATCGGCTCCAGCTCGTCCACCGGACCGGTCTGCGGCGGCACCAACTGGGTCGCCAGCCGCTGCGCGCCCCGGCAGATCCGCACATGGCAGAAGTCGGGATCGCCGGAGCGGCGTTCCCACATCCGCTTGCTGCTCGCGATCGACCACAGTGCACCAGGATCGGGATGGCTCCACTCCAGTGCTGCGCGTTGCTCCTCGGCGGCCTCCCGGGCCCGGTCCCGCATCTGGCTGAGGTAGCGCAGGTAGTCCTTGCGGTCCTCGTTCATCTCGGCCTTGCGCTGCCCGCCACCGCGCCCGCCGCCGGCGAACATCCCGATCGTCGAAACCAGCATCATGATCGGAAACAGCAGGAAGATCGGGTTTGCTCGGCCGTCCGCGCTGGTGAAGATGAACGCCACCATGCCGAGAACGGCCACGACCATCACGATCGGCAGCATCTTCTGCAGGATGCTGCCCGGTATCACCCTGGGTATCTCGGGAGGTGGCTCGAGGTGAACCTCTCCACCAGGCATCTTCGGCGCAGCCAGCCGGGGTGACCGCCGGAACTGCAGGGTGCCCACCTCTCGCCCCCTTGAATTCATCCACACCACGGTCAGCACTGAGGGCGACCCGGCTCACACAAAGCCTGATCACAATAACCGGTATGGGCGACCCCTTGAACAGCCAGGTTTGCAGCGAGTGGATACTCCATCAACAGTGAGGCATCGGCGACGATCACTCAGAAGATCGGCGACCCGGCGGGAGGAGGGGTACGCGTGGTGGCTGGTAATCCGAATCCGCCAGGTCCGCCTTCAAGGCCAGGGCCCGCGGTGCACGGCCGAGGATCCGGACCGATCCCGCGACCTCCGGTACCTGGATCAGCGATCCCAGGACCGATCCCGCGCCCTGGACCGGCGGTTCAAGGGCGCGGCCCCGCACGGGGGCCTGAGATTCGGGGGCAAGTGCCCAGAGACGGTGCCGGACAGCCGATTCTCGGGTCGGCGGTTCTTCAAGGGCGAGGACCCGGATCGACCGTGTTCAGCAGGGTGACGGTGCTGGCGCCGCGCACTCGGATCGACGTGGCGCTGCCCTCGGACGTCGCAGTGGCCGACCTGCTGCCCATGGTGCTCAAGATGGCGGGCGAGACCGCACCGGACGGCGGCAGCAGGCACGGCGGATGGTGCCTGGCCAAGCTGGGTGGTGCCGCGATAGCGCCGGAGAGCACGCTGGGCACGCTGGGCGTGGTGGACGGAGACCTTCTGCAGCTCAGGCGGCGGACCGAGAACCCTCCACCACCCCTGTTCGACGACGTGGTGGAGGCAGTCGCGGCATCCGCACCCGGCAGCTACCGCCCGTGGACCGAACGCACCGCACGCACGCTCGGGATGGTGGCGGGTGGGCTCGCCTTACTGGTCTGTGCCGTCGCGCTGCTGCTCGCGGGCCCGGGCCTTGGGGTGGCGCTGCTGGCGAGTATCGGCGCGGTCGCCGCGCTGGCGGCGGGCGCGGTGATCGCCCGGGTTTACGGTGAAGCCGCCACCGGCGTTCTGGTGGCCGCCGCGAGCCCGCCGCTGGGTTTCGTCAGCGGGCTCTATCTGGTGCCCAGTAGCGAGGTCGCACAGAACCCGCTGGTGGGCCTCGGGGCAGCTAACCTGCTGCTGGGTTGCACCCTGGCACTGGTGCTGGCCGCTGCGTCGATCATGGTTATCGGCAGTGGTATCACGCCGTTCGTCGCCATCGCGACCGCCACCGCGCTGGGCGCGCTGGCTTCCCTGGTCACTGTCATGATCGACGGTCAGCTTGCGGCGGGTATCGCAGCCGGTGTCGCGGCAGTCGCGCTGGGTGCGATCTCGGCGCTGCCTCGGTTGACCATTCAGCTGGCGCGACTGCCGCTGCCGCAGGTACCGGGCAGCGCAGCGGATCTGAAGGAGGACTCCAGCTTTCCGGACTACGACACGATCGAGCGTCGGGCAGGCCTGGCCCACGAATTCATGACCGGCATGATCATCGGCGCCGGGGCGATCGCGGCTATCGGAGCCATAGTGTCCGCGACCGGGGGGGCGTTCGGGATCGCGCTGGGTGCGGTGGTGGCCGCAGTGCTGCTGCTGCGGGCCCGCTCCTACGCCAACGGTAGCCAGGCGATAGCCCTGCTGATCAGTGGAATGGCCACCACTGCGGGGCTGGTGGTCGGATGGCTGATGACGGCCACACCGTTCAACCGGCTGTTGGTGTTCGGCAGCCTGCTGGCGCTCGCCGCGCTGGCGCTGGTGCTCGGGGTGATCTTCCCCCGGCGCCGGTTCTCGCCAGTAATGCGCCGCTCGGTGGACGTGGCTGAAGCAATCCTCATCGCCGCGGTGCTGCCGCTCGCGTTCGGGGCGATGGACCTGTACAGCACCTTCCGGTCTCTGGCGCCGTGAGTGCCCCGGGCGGTCGCCGCCGTGCGGTGCTGGTGGCCGTCACCGCCGCCCTGCTGACTCTGGCCGGGCCGATCTGGCCAGTGGCCGCCCAGCCGGGAATCCGACCACCGGGGGTGCCACCTCCGGTGAATCCGGCTGAGCTGCCCACCCCCGGCATCCTGCCCTATATCGTGAACAACTCGGTGACCCAGCAGGTCGGCGATGCGCAGCAGACCACAGCCTGCGTGCAGCAGTTCACGGACACCGAAGTGGCCGTCGAGACCGAGCCCGTCAACCAGCGCCGGCTAGGAATCCAGGAGGCCCACGAGTTCGCCACCGGACGCGATCAGATGGTGGCAGTGATCGACAGCGGAGTGAGCCGGCACCGCCTTTTGGAAGGCCGCCTGTTCGACGGCGGGGACTATATCGAGAACGTCGGAGGCCTGTTCGACTGCGATGGCCACGGCACCGCGGTGGCCGGAATCATCGCGGCGGGCATCGACCCGGCGACCCGATTCGTCGGAGTGGCGCCGTCGGCAAAGATACTGTCCATCCGCCAGGGCAGCTCCTTCTACTCCGTGCGGCTGCGTTCGATCGTCACCGGGCAGGAGTTCAGCAGCATGCTGGCCGGAGACACCATCAGCATGGCGCAGGCAGTGGTACGTGCCGTGCAGGGTGGCGCCACCGTGATCAATATTTCGGAGGCCGCCTGCTTTGCTGCCCAGGCGAATCAGGTCAACGCACCGGACCTGCAGGCCGCCGTCCACTACGCGGTGGAGAGCAACGTCGTGGTAGTGGTGGCCGCAGCCAATCTGAGCGACCAATGCAAGCAGAACACCGCAGGCCAAGTCACTACGATCTCCTCGCCAGGCTGGTTCGACGACGATGTGCTCGCCGTTGCCGCAACCGGCGACAACGACGAGGTGGCAGACTTCTCGATGCACGGCCCATGGGTCGACGTGGCCGCGCCGGGCACCGGCGCGGTGTCCCTTGATGTCACTGGCCCCGGGCTGACCACCACACTCGTCAACGCCAATGGCCAACGGAGCGAAATCGATGGCACCAGCTTCGCCGCTCCCTACGTCGCCGGGCTCGCCGCTCTGGTCCGGGAGCGATACCCGCATTTGACCGCCCGTCAGGTCATGCACCGGATCGAGCAAACCGCCCAGGGCGCCGCTGGACCGGGCGGACGGAACGGCGCGATCGGCTACGGCATCATCAATCCCGTGGCCGCACTCAACGCGGTGCTGCCCGAAGAGGCGGGGGTGACTCCGGAGCGGACGCCCTCGGGTCAACTGACCGATGTCGTCCTGTCGCCGCCTGAGGACCCGAGAGCGCGCACCATCGCGTTGGTCGGCGCCGGTGTCGCCGTCGGACTGCTGGGACTCACCATATTGATCGTCTACACCATCAAGTGGCACCGCCAGAACCGCACGCCGTAGCACGCTTGCCCTGGCGAGGAGGAACGGGCAATCGGGTACCGGTGCCGGGCGGCCAGTTTGCCGCTGCCGGGTCGGCTCAAGGGACGTACTGCTTCAGGGCGTCCTGCGGGTCCAGCGTCAGTCCCGGGCGCAGCAACCTCAGAATGGAGTCCGGGGCCGGCGTTGTCGTCTCCCCCAGCCTCAGGGCACGGGCCACCTCGATCGAGGGCACGCCGTAGCGCTGCTGATCGATCACCAGCCAAATCTCACCCAGACCGGGGTCCTGGTTAGGCACCACTCCCCGGACCAAGGCGGCATTTCCGCCTTCCAGGAAAACGCGGTCGGCCTGGGCGCCGAGCACGGCGTTGGGCACCTCCACCGGCCGCTTGCCCTCCCCAAGCAGGGCCGTGTCGTTCGTGCTGACCGTAACCTGAGCCTGGTCGACGCCCTGCCAAACGAAGCACGCGATCGGGGTCTCGGTGGTGGGAAGGACCTTCGGGACCTGATTCGGGAAGTGGTCGAAGTCGTCGCTTTTGGACTCCTGCACAGCGCTGATGTCTCTGGCCGGGATTTCCTGGAAGGTGGGCGTGCGATTATTGACGAGGCTCATCAGAGTGGCCACCGCAGGCGACACTTTGTCCCGGCCGTCATTGCGCACCAGGTAGTACGACGCCTCTTCACCGGCAACGCTCCCCAATCGGATCACCTCGCCGACCTGGAAGCCACGCAACTGCGGGAAGGTGGAGGGCTGGCCGGCATCCGGGATGTCGGGTGGGTTGAGCGAGCCGCCCGGGGGAATCGCATTGAGCAACCCGGCGCTGACCTTGCGCGGCACGATGTCCTCAAGCTGATAACCGAGCCGGACCGCAGGATTTTCCAGGTTGATCTCCCACTTTTGTCCGTTCCACACCAGGTAGCGCGTCTGGCTGCTCTCCTCTTCCACCAGCAGGGCTCGGTCCGGCCCGAGCGGATCACCCGGCTCCGCCACTCCGCCGATCACAGTGGTGGACAGCGGCGGACGGGACTCCGCGTTCGACCGGTCCTCCCGGACGTCGGCGGTGTCGCATACCGACCAGTCCCCGCCTACCAGTTTCTCTTTATCAGGCAGATCGGTCGGCGCGCCGTCCAGCCCCACCCTTGGCGCCCAGGTGTGGGCGGCCAACGCCGAGGCATCGACGGGCTTGGTCTCCGGTGCTTCGTCCACGCCCGGATTGAGGGCCGCGAACAACAACCGCGCATAGGTGAGGCTGGTTACGGGAACCACTCGCAGCTCGCCGCCGTCCTGGCTCTGGGCCACCACGAAGAGCTGAAGCGCCCCTTCGATGGAGACGATTTGACCCGCCTGCACCCTGTCATCCGGCTTGAACATTCCGACGACGAAGAACACCGCCAATCCGAGCAGGCCCAGTATCAGACCGACCGCAGAGGCCCGCAGGTGGTGACGCATCGGTTCGTGCAACATCACCGCGTCCTTGCGGACCAGTGCCGACTCCATCCTGCGCAGCATGAAGCGGTAAGCCTGGACCTGTGACTTGGTGGTCGGATTGCTGGGCATTCGGTATCTGCTGCTCTCCCTAGACGGTACTCTGCGGCAGAGTAACGGTACGGAGCGTCGTCTCGGGGCGGTTCGGGGAGGCGGACAGATGACAACCGACGCACTTGCGCCCGCGGAGGCGGATCGACAACAGCTATGACGCCATCACAACGCCCGCCACACCCGGCGGCTCAGATTATTGCGCCGCTTCCAGCCGAGCCCCGTCCCCCGGCATCTCCGGTGAGCCGCCCAGCGTCCGCTCGCGTCCGACGGCGTTCCACCGGATCCCGACTGGGCCCACTGCCCGTTCTCAACCTGGTGGTACTGCAGATCGGGCTCGCGATCGGCTTGGTACTGCTCAGCATTGATCCGGCACTGTGGTGGGCGGCGGTGGCCGTGTTGTTGCTCGCCGTGCCGCTGAGTCTCGGACGCTGGCGTGGTCGTTGGCTGGTGCTCTGGATCCAGCTCCTGGCGCGCTATCTGGTGCGCTCGCACGATCGCAGCGTCACCATCCCGGCTCCCAAGGCAGCTGATCCGCAACTGCTCCGCAGCACATCGAGCCCGGACGAACCGATGATCGGCCCGGACGATCCACGGGTCGCGCTACTTCGGCTCGTGTTGCCGGATCTGGTGGTCGCGCACGGCACTGATCACGAGCGGGAACCGCTGGGCCTGGCCTGGCACCAAGGCACCTGGACGGCGGTGCTGGAGGTGGACGCGGCGCCCTCCCTGGTCACCCCGGTGGGTGGGGCGCCCAACCTCCCGCTCGGCGCGCTCGCCCCCTGTCTGGAAGATCGCGGCGTGGTGCTGGACGCGATCCAGGTGATCTGGCACTGCTATCCGGGCAGTGCCGCCCTGCCCTCGTCATCCCCCGCGCTGAGCTCCTACCTCGAGGTCCTGGGTCCGCTGCCCGCAGCCGCGCGGCGGACCACATGGATCGCGGTCCGATTGGACCCTCGTCGGTGCCTCGCCGCCGTTCAGGAACGCGGTGGTGGAGTCGTCGGCTCGCACCGGGCGCTGATCGGCGCGCTGTCCCGGGTCCGCAGCGCACTGGGCGCCCGGGGCGTACGAACCCGTCCGCTGGACGCCGATCAGCTGCTGCGCGCCGGAATCTCCGCCGCCGAGCTGTCCTCGGTGGCAGGCCCCGGACGCCAGACCGGGTTGCGGGAACGGTGGACGGGGGTCACCGCCGCCGGAGTGGGCCACGCCAGCTACGCGATCACCGGGTGGCCCGCGCAGGGTGGCGCGCACAATCTCAATGCCTTGACCGGCGTCCGGGCGTTGTCCACCACGGTTGCGCTCTCGGTCTCACCCGGTGAGGACAGCGCCGAGGTCGGGCTGCGGGGGCTGATCCGGGTCAGTGCCCGTAACCCCGCCGAACTCGAAGCCGCTGACGATCGTCTGGTCGCGGTCTCCGAACGGCTTGGCATCGGGCTCACCGCGCTGCGTGGACTGCAGATCGCCGGCCTGGCCGCCACTCTTCCGCTCGGGGCCTCGGCATGAGGACGGTGGGTGGTTCGCCGACGGCGGCCCGAGCGGTCGCGCCGGAGTTCCTGGTCTCCCCCAGCCTGCTCGATACGGTCAGCCCGTCCAGCGACCGCGGCGGAATGGTGCTGGGCTGCGGACCGCAGGGCGAACCGCTGAGCGTGTCGGTGCTCCGCACGGAGCCAACCCGGCTGGTCCTCGTCGGTGGGCTCTACCTGGCCCGGCAGGTCGCGCTGCGGGCGATGGCGATCGGTGCGTGGGTGGTGGTGGGCACCGGACGACCCGCTGCCTGGCAGCTGCTGAGCCGGGCTGCGGGCGAAGGTCCCGACGGCCGTCAGGCGCCGCTGGTACAGGTGCGCCGACTCACCCCGGTCGAGCTGCCCCGCGCCTCGGAGGACGCTCCCCTGCTCGTCGTGCATGATGGCGGCGCGGTGCCGCAGGAACTCTTCCCGCCGCGCTCGTCGTGGCAGACGACCATGTACGTGCTGCCCTATTTGCACCCCCAAGCCCAGAACACGGCGAACAATGCCGATCTCATCCTGCTCCAGCGGCTGCCTGTCGGCCAGGCCAAGCTGGCGGCCGAGACCTGGCGGCTTCCCCCACCGATGGTGAACCAGCTGACTTCACTGGCCGACGACGCGGTGGTGGCCCTCGGGCGCAACCTGTGGATGCCGCTGAAGCTGGTCACCACCCCGAAAGAGCGCGAGATCCTCGGCCCGGTCCGCCGGGGGGATTGACCCGTGAGTGGCATTACGTGCCATGGCACGTAATGCCACTCACGAGGAGGCTGCGGTCTCGCGCCCGAGCTCCACCTGCTCGACGCCGTCAGCCGCCAGAAAGGCGATCCGCCTGCCCTGTAGTTCCCCTGCCGTGTCAGCTCCTTCGGCCAATCATGCACTCTGTCCTGATGTCCTGCCGACCTGTCCTCGGTTGGAGTAAGTGGTCTGCAAGGCCGGGTACCCATACGCTGTCGAGGTAACCATCGTGGTGAACACCGGATGAGGATGCGCGAAACTTGTTCCCCGGTTCACTGCTCGACCGAGATGGGAGACGTGATGACAGACACGCCGACGGTTGGCTTACTGGTGACGATGGAGGCGAAGCCGGGCAAGGAGGATGACGTCGAAAAGTTCCTCGACTCAGGCTTGGCCCTGGTCAATGCGGAGCCGGCGACGACCGCCTGGTTCGCGATCCACCTGGGCGGCTCGACCTATGGGATCTTCGACGTATTCCCTGACGACGCGGGGCGCGACGCGCATCTCAGCGGGAGAGTCGCCGAAGCTCTCATGGCGCAGGCGCCCGATCTGTTCACGGGCGCACCGCAGATCCAGAAAGTTGACGTCCGGGCGGCCAAGCTGCCCTGAGCGAACCGCAGGCGTGCTACCTCTCCGTAAATCCCTTTGCCCGCTCCAGGAAGTCCTGCACCGCCGGGACTTTGGCATGTGGTGTCATCCGGTGGCAGAGGTCCCGAAGAAGGTTGGCGCCGAGAATGGCCACCCGGACCACCGTGCAGGCCCAGGCTCGCACCCAGGCCGCGCCCCGACCGGGCCAGAAGCCGACCCGACGCCCAGGGCGAAACCGCCATCGGCTGACGGTCCCGAGCGCCGTGCTCCCGGAACACCGCAGGCCAGCTAGGAACCTGCGCCTGGCTTTGGTCTCGGAATATTGAAGGCTCTGTGCAGTAGACCGTTGGTCTCGGCTCCCCCAGCGATGACCGAGTGCACGATCCCCTTGTGCACCAGATCCCACACCCGATCGTTTTCCTGAATGTCACGATTGCTGATCCGAACTCTCCGCCCGTCCTGGTCAACGAGATGAAGATGGATGGAACTAATGCGAGAATGGGCGGTCACTCTGGTGAGCTCATAGGTGCGCACCCACCTACCGCCTTGCCGCTGCAGCCATTCCGACCCAGCTGACACCTGAGTGCGCCGCCGAAAGCCATAAAATGAAGCTGTCACAATGAGAAGAGCAAGCCACGGTTGCCAATATCTCATCCATTCGATGCTGAACCCTTGCAGCAGGGTTACACCCAGCATCATTGAGATAAGAATCCCAGTAGCCCCGATAACAGCACCTCGATGGCTGGACTCGAACCAGGCCAGTGGCGGTCCTTGTCCCTCCGGTGGAGCAGGGGCGGTCTCCCCATCGCGCTTGGTATGAGGATCTGTACTCATAGCGGTTCCAGGGGAGCACGGCACACTGGCTTGGTCCCGCTGGAGATGGTCATTGGTCTCCCATCGCCCTGCCGACGCCTTCAGTAGCTGTGATACTTCCGATAACGCCACCGACTACCCCGCCAACGACGGTACCGACACCGGGAAAAATGGCCGAACCTATTGTGGCGCCAGCCATGGCACCAACCACGCCGCCGCCCAACCCGGCTCCGGTCTCAGCCGCCACTTGACCCACGGGCTTGCCCATGGCCACATCAGCGGCTCCGGATGCGACGACGACCCCTGTTCCCACAAAAGGCACACCGCGCGCCGCGTTTTTCCCGAGCCCTACCCAGCCTCCGCCGTCCCTGATGTACTCGCCGGGACTGTTCGCGACGCCGTGCCTGATGCCCTCTGGGATGTACCGGATGGGGCGCCCCAACCGCTCCGCATCAGCGCGGGTCCGAGCCTCACCGTCGGCCGCCATCGTGGCGGTGTGGGCGGCCGCGGCCCGTGTCGAGATCGGACCGTTCGAATCGGCGGCCAGGGCCTGCATCCGCGCGCCGTGCTCCTGGAGCTTGTCGGCTGCCCTTAGCAGATCACTGGCGGCCAGTTGCAAGCCAGCGAGGGCACCCAGCGCAACGCTGACCACACCTATTCCGATGGATTTCAGTGTCTGTGCATCAGTACCGCTCCGGTCCATAACAGCATCAAGCGCGCTGTGCGCGTCGGCTTCTCGCAACCGCGCTTCAGCAACGGTGACACTGGCCTCAGTGAACGCATTGACCTTCGTGGCATACGTGGAAACAGCTGCCTCGTGCGCTCGTACGGCATCGGCGTGACCGGCTTCGGCCTCCGGGGTCATCGGCCCGATCGGGTGGACTGGTGCCGTATCAGGACTAGGGCCGGGGGGCAGAATCGCAGTCGGAGTGACGATCAGCCGGGCCGCCACCGCGACCTCGCGGGCTTGTCTGAGTCGGGCACGAACGGTGTCGATCTCATCGGCGAAAATCTCCAGTGCTTGCCGGACTCGATCGCTGATAGCGGCGAGTTCATCGGAATCTTTGCGTATCGGGTTCAGCGAATCACGGAAAGCCTCGGCGGCTGCGCCCTGCCAGCAGGATTCCGAGGCTGAGCGTGCACCGTGGATCGCATCGCCGGCCTCAGCCACACCTGGCGTGAGTCTGCTCAGCCAGGCAGCAGTGGCTCGGCACGATGCCGGATCAGACTTGACCTCAGTATTCAATTCACCAGCCATGGGTTCAGCCACCACCAGCACGACGGAGCTCGGCTCCGGTCAGGTTATCGACATCTCTGTAACTACCGTCACTGGCATGGATCTTGCCCACCGTGTCCTCGACACGAATTATGAGACCTGCCGCGAACTGCACGATCAAGGCCAGCGTGACACCGACCTTGGCGCTGGACAGGCCGGCATCGGCCCCGGGAGCCACGGACCTCGCCGCGTCGCCCAAGGTCGATATGCCTTGGTGTAATCGGCCTGCCAGCGTACGTACACCATCAAGGTCCACTGCGAACTTGTCGCCCGCCATAATTAACACCCCTCTCCTGCTACGTGGCGTAATCGCGCCGGCAGCGGCGTATCCAGCGTGATCGTGTGCGCACCCGCCTCTTGGCGGACTGCATCAAGCAGCCCCGCGGGGACCGACACCCACGGCTGGTGCGGCCCACACCCCCAGCAGAGCAGCTCGCGTGATGAATATGCCATCAGCGCGAGCCGATCGCCGGGCATCGGCTGCAACTCCAGCTTGGCTTCGGCATCCCCGGGACGAAACGGACGGGACGGCACGAATACCAACGTCCAGTCCGTCGATTCAGGGTCGTGCCACGCCTGCTCACCATCTATCGCGCCGGCCATGCCTCGCCGCAGGTTCTCGGGCACGTCGACATCCACCACCACAACATCAAATCCGCCACCACGCTGCAGCGCAGGAAGCTGGTCCGCGCCGAACGCAAGCCATGGCTGACCTCCGCCGCAGCAAGCGATCAACCGCTCCATCGACGAGTACACAACCATCGCGAGACGCCCATCAGTCAGCTCACGTACCTCGAGTACAGCCCCACTCGAAGCAGCTCCCGGCCGAGCAGGTACGAATATTTCGGCAGGCAAGTGGTAGGACTCGTCCGGATCCAGCACGGTTGGACGACGAACGTTCTTCCTGTCCGCACTCATCAAACGTCGCCCCCGCTGCTTGTTCGACGTCCCAACGTCGAAATATAGACAAGGGAATACGCTGCGTCAACCGTGTTGTCACACCGAGTGACAAGCTATATCAACTATGCCTGCTGACCAGGTAAACATTTGTGACGATCATTCGAACTCACCATGTCGCCGGTGTTACCCGAGGTCGCCAGCGGACGAGCGGGAAAGTACGGGCCGGGATGGCGCATGACGGTGACCGTGCTGCGGGTGATGAGCTCCTTGAAGCGGGCGGCGGCGCGGCCGGTGAGGATCGCGCGCCGCGGGCTGTCGTCGGCGTGAGTGAACTGGGTGATGCCGTCGCGGCGACCGAGACTGATGTTGATCCACACGTAACGCAGCCGCCAGGGCTGGGGTTCACGCCCGGTCAGCCGCCGGACGGCGATGTCCGCGACGCGCTGGCCCATCGGCAGCCCGGTCTGGCAGGACATCCGCGACTCGGTGCCGCCCCGGGTACGCGCGGCTGCCGCGTCGCCGATTCCGTACACCTGGGGGTGGGAAACCGAGCGCAGCGTGTCGTCGACGATCATCCGGCCGCGCCGGTCAACGGCGAATCCAGCCGTCTGCGCCAGCTGAGACACTCGGAACCCCGCCGCCCACAAGATCGCGTCAGCGCCAAGCGGTGTCCCACCGGTAGTCGCCAGAACGCCGCCGCGCACCGCTACAACGGTGGTGTGCTCGTGGACTTCGATGTTCAATCGGTCGAACGCCGAACGCAGGTGCCGCTGCGCGCGCCCGGACAGCCAGCCCCCGAACTCCCCGCTGGTGACCAGCCGCACGCGCAGCCGGTCGTGGGTTTCGGCCAGTTCCGCGGCAGCCTCGATCCCGGTGAGTCCACCGCCCACCACCGTCAAGAGCCCGCCTGCCCCGGCGATCTGGGCCACCCGTGGTTGCAACCGCATGGCCTCGGCAGCTTCCGCGATGGTGAAGCAGCTCTCGGCCACACCGGGCACCGCGCCGACATCTGCCCGGCTACCCAGCGCGTACACCAACATGTCGTAGCCCACGGTGCGCGGCGGCGCGTTCAACGCAACGGTCTGCCGCTCGGCGTCAATGCCGGTTACCTGAGCCACCATGAGCTCGACACCGGTACCGGCCAGCAGCTCGTGCAGTGGATGGGCACTCAGTTGCTGACCTGCGGCGAGCTGATGCAGCCGGACGCGCTCCACGAACTGATCGGTGGCATTGACCAGCGTGACAGTGACCTCGGCACGGCGCAGCCTACGAGCGATCCGCTTGGCGGCGCCCAAGCCGGCGTAACCGGCACCCAGCACCACGATGCGGTATGTCATGGACCTGCTCCTCCCCGGCCACGGGTATCGCACACGGAGAACCGTTATCCACCAAGATATGTGACGGGGCCCGGCATAGGATGCTTCTCGAGCTCGTTGGCCGCATGCCGCAGCTTGGGCCGGGCGTGGACGAACAAGGTAGCACCCTGTTCGACGAATTCTTCGTTCGGGACCGGACGCACCACTTGATTCATCTCACCGGTGACTGGGGCGCTCGACTTGGACCATCTCAGCTTCGCGGCCACCCTGAGGGACCAGTGCCTGACAAGCTCCACAAGGATCCCACGTTCGGAGGGCGATCGAACAGCTGATCGGCAACGGCTGGCGGATCCAGAAACAGGGGCAATTGCTCACCAGTGCCCGCGCCACCCCTGCCGGGGCTGCGGTGGCTTCCAGGGCGGCTTGGGTTTCCAGCTGGGCGGCCGGGTCGTCCAAGCCCAGCCAGCGCAGGGTTTCCGCAGTGGTCGCCGCTGCGGATTGGCACGCTGAGACCACCGCCAGTTTGATCCGCAAGCGCAACGGCCGCAGCAACCTGATCAGCTCCGCGGTGGACACCGGGTCGGGCGAGCCGTCCGCGCGCTCCAGCAGGAACTCCCCCGCCCTGCCATGCCCGGATAAATGCAGCACATCCCACCCGTCCCCGCACTCCACCAGATCCCACAGCACCTCCCGGGTCACCCCGTACTGGGCGATCTGCAACTCCACCCGCCGTCTGCCCCGGGCCGCGACCCGGCGCACCAGTCGGGACAGTTCATAGCGTTCCCGGCGCAACCCCAACGCCGACGTCGCTGTGGGCAGGCTGAATACCGCCAGCATCCGCAGCGCAGCACCCACCGGCGCCTTCATCGCACCGGTTCGCGCCGGGCAGGTCGTACACCAGCGTCACATCGCCACGAGCGGCCAACGGCTCCCCGCCGACGTGGGCCAGCTCCCACGGCCGGAACGCCAGGAGCTCCGCCCCGGCCGGCACCTGCACGGTCATCGGCGCCGCGTCCACGATGGCTCGGCCGACCTGTTCACCCAGGCGCCACCGACCCGATCCACGCGCCCACCCGGCCCAGCAGTTCCGCCTCACTGGCCACCCGGCGATCTGAATCCGCCCGCCACCGCAGAAACCGGTACAGATCCTCGAACGCCTCCGTCTCGGCCACCTGCGGATCCAGCTCCACCTGGTGATCGGCCAGCGTCGCCCCGGAACGCTCGTCAACCAGCAGCCACCGCCACCGATGAGGCCCGGCCACCTCGACCGCGCGCAGCACCAACCTCACCGAAACCCCTATCTACCGTGGACAGCTGGACACCGTGCGTACGCAGTATCATCCTGTTCCACCCAGACGTAGTGCCCGAGTTCGGCAAGTCGTACGGCAACGGATCGAACCTGGCCTCGACATGCTGGAGAACACTCATCCGTTCAGCCCGCTCAGCTGGGTTATCGGTGTGGTGGGGCACCGCCGACAGATCTGTGCGGTCATACCAGGGTGGTAAGCCTTGGTGCTACGAAACGCTACAGCGCATGGCGCAGCGTGCGAGACGGGTCAAGGGACGCTGTGCGCGAGGGCGAGCAGCGGGCGTGCCTGGTCGGTCCGGTCCACGAGCAGGTGAGCGACCGCGAGCATGGCCGCCGTGGCACGGCTCCACTCGACGAGGCGCGCTATGTCGAAGTGGGGCACTCGCTCGGCGAGCATCCGGGCCCGGCCGGCCATCTGCCCGGCATCGTCGAGACCCACGTGCACCCAGTCGATTCCGTCGAAGTTCACATCGCCCAAGCAGGGTCGCGGGTCGATCGCGACCAGCCCACGGGTCCGGCCACCGTCGAGCACATTTCCCGGGTGCAGATCGCCGTGCAGCAGCCGGATCGGTCCGCTTCCGGCGAGTTCGAGGGCGTAGGAATGCGAACGCGCCATCGTCGCGGCGTCCAGCAGATCGGTCTCCAGACGTGCTCGCCGACGGGTCCAGAGTCGGAAGCCGGCGTCCACCCGCTCGGCCAGGGATGGCAGCAGAGCACCCGGCGGCGGGCCGACGGGTAGTTGCCGCAGCAGCACGGCCACGGCGTCCCACGGCAGTGTCCCGTCCCGCTCGCTCAGGGCGAGACCGGGTTCAATCGCCTCCAGCAGCAGCGCACCCCGGTCGAGGTCGGCGTCGAGCAGCCCGACCACCCCAGGGTGCTGGCTCCAGGCACGCAACGCGACCGCCTCGATCCGGGCGATCTCAACGTCCGGCACGACCTTGAGGAACGCACCGGAGCCCTCCTCGCGCTGACATCGCAGGACCACCGAGGTGCCACCGGCAAGCATTGCCGTGGTGCGCAGGCGCCATCTCAGGCATAGTTCCTCGACCAGCGCGGGCAGCCTGTCCAACCAGGTCTGGGCCACGGCACCGTGCCGATCGAGCATCCGGCACGGTGCCGTGCTTCCGTGCAGCGCGGCTGCCACATCGATCATTTAGGAACGAAGGTACAGCGTAACGCGCGAGTCTGACCGGCTCGGGCGGCCAGCTGGTCGTCGCCGGGATAGTCCACCCCGACCAGCGCGAGGCCATGGGCGGGCGCCACGGTCACCTCGCTGGCGCGGTCGGTGCGGCACAACAGGTCAGCAGGCCACTCAGGGGAACGGCGACCCTCCCCCACCGCCAGTAGGGCGCCCACCAGGCTGCGCACCATCGAATGGCAGAACGCGTCGGCTGTGACGTGCGCGATGAGCAGGTGCGGCTCGTCGCGGGTCCACTCCAGGCGCTGGAGGGTACGGACGGTAGTAGCGCCATCGCGGCGGCGGCAGAACGCCGCGAAGTCGTGCTCGCCGAGCAATGGGGCACTTGCCACATTCATTGCCGCGACATTGAGGCTGTGGTGATGGGCATAGGTGTCGTGGCGGCGTAGCGGGTCGACTCCCCACGGTGCGTCGCAGATCCGGTAGCGATAGTGACGGCGCAGGGCGGAGAAGCGGGCGTCGAAACTGCCCGGCACTTCCCGAACCGTGGGCACTCGGACATCGGCAGGCAGCAGCCGGGCCAACCGGCGAGCCAACTCGTCGGAGGGCATCGAACCGGACGGTACATCGAGGTGGGCGACCTGACCGCTGGCGTGCACACCAGCGTCGGTGCGCCCGGCGACGGTCAAGGCCGTCGGAATCCGCAGCAGGGTGCTCAGCGCGTGCTCCAGCACTCCTTGGACGGTGCGCTGGGTCGGCTGGCGAGCCCACCCGGAGAAACCGGCCCCGTCATAGACGATGTCGAGCCGGTAGCGCAGGAGCCCGCCGTCCCCCGGGGGGGCAGCGGGCTCCTGCGGCGTGCTACTTGGGGT
>JBOHHE010000303.1:0-23229 GCA_050700355.1 Pseudonocardiaceae bacterium | reverse complement strand
CTATAGCACTCAACGCCACTCACGGGGCGTTAGCCAGCATTGTGCGGATGGCGGCACGGTCGGGTTTGCCTACTCCACGCAGTGGTAGTGCAGGGAGCAGAATGATCTGTTTAGGGGTCTGTGGCCCAGTCAGCAGGTGGCGGGCGGCGGCGCGCAGTGCGCCGGGATCCGGCGGTCGCGCGGGGTCGGCGGGCACGATGGCGGCGCCCACCCGCTCACCCCACTCCCGGTCAGGCAGACCCACTACACAGGCTGCGGCCACCCCGGGTAGACCGGTGAGGACCGCCTCGACCTCTGCCGGGGCTACCTTGATCCCGCCGGTCACGATCATGTCGTCGGCTCGGCCGAGCACCTGTAGCCGCCCGAGCCCGTCCAACCGCCCGAGATCGGAGGTCATGAACCAGCCGTTTCGGAAGTCGTCCTGCCAATCAGGGTTCAGCGTGCCCGCCGGTGCGGTGTCGAGGTATCCGGTGGCCAGCATCGGGCCGGCCAGCTGGATACGCCCGTCGCATGCCACCCGGACCCGCACCCCGTCCAGCGGCCACCCGTCGTAGACGCAGCCGCCCGCGGTCTCGGTCATGCCGTAGGAGCGGACCACCCGCACGCCGGCTGCCCTGGCTCGCCGCACCAGCCCGGCGGGGGCGGCCGCGCCACCCAGCAACACCGCGTCGAAGCTGGTCAGCGCGCCGGGGTTGGCGTCGAGCAGCCGGGCCAGCTGGGTGGGTACCAGCGCGGTATAGCACCTTCTGGCCGGCTGATTCAGCTGATTCACCGCAGCGGCGAACTCAGCTGGATCGAATCCACCACGCAGGTCGAGCACCACCGGCTCGGTGCCCGCCAGCGCCGCCCGCACCAGCATCTGCAACCCCGCGACGTGGTACGTGGGCAGCGCCAACAGCCACTGTCCAGGACCACCGAGCCGGGCCTGCGCCGCCGTCGCGGCGACGCGCAGCGCGTCGGCGCTGAGTTGTACCCACTTGGGCCCCCTCCACTGCGCCCCGGTAGCGCCCCCATCCGAACCCGAGGTGGCCACCACCACCTGGCCTGGACCCGGGTCCCTGGGTGGGGGCGGCTGTCCGGGCGCTAATGGTGCCAACGCTGGACCGCCCGCCATTGCGGCCCGCAACGCCGCGTCCAATTCCCGGACGGCCGAGGGCGATCCGTCACAGTGGATCACTCGCATTGCGGGACCACTCCCGATATTCAGACGATTCGGGTCAGGGTACCTCTCGGCTATCCAGGTACCGGCGATCATCACCGGCGTTAGGCACTACGGTTGAGACGCCATGCCTCGGGCCAGTTGCCCGTCGTCGCCGACAGGTATGAGTGTCTGCGTCCCATTCGTTCCGCGGCGTCGGTGGTATCTCTGCCGAGGACGGCCTCCGGCTCGCGGGTGCGCGCCCGCAGCCACCGGCGCATGCACTCCTCCGAGCACCAGTCGATCGACGGTGACAAGGTCAAATCCCGGCTGCACTGAGCACACTGTGTCGATCCAGGATCTTGGTCCGGCCCCTGGCTCACCGGCCGATGCGTCGGTATTCCCCGCATCTCTACCACCTCATCACGCGTTTCCCACCCCTCACCGCAAGTGTCCTCCCTGCCAGCGTTTTGAGCGAATGCTCAGGTCAGGCGCATTTATACAGTCACGCAGCGTTGAATGAAGTGACTTCCGTCATACCTGTGAGTGCACTATCTTGCGTGGTCGGCAGGACGGGATGCATCGCCCCTCGCCATGTATGGATCGCCGGGGTTATTCGCGTGGGTCGCGGTTGAGACGCCAGGCTTCGGTCACAGTCTGTGCCACTCGCGTATTGGCGGCAAAGGCCGGCGACCCTCTGCGCTATGGCGGAAAGAGCTTACGGGAGGTGAGCCAGGCCATGATGCCGTCGGTAATGGCGGCCGCATAACGCGCGCGGCCCGCTGGCGTGGAGACCAGGGTCGCCTCCTGCGGGTTGCGCATGTTGGCGCACTCGACCAGCGCGGCCGGGACCTCGGCGAGGTTCAATCCGGCGAGATCGGGACGGGCGTCCAGGCCTTCCGAGCCAACGTAGTCAGCCGCCGCGAAACCACCCGCGCGCAACGCTGCGGCCAGTGCTTCGGCCAGGCCGACCGAGGGCGGACCCTGGCCGGCGTTCAGCGGCGGGTCGGAGTAGGCGACGTGGAAACCGCGCCCGGACGGCTTCGCCCCATCGGCATGGATGGAGACCATGGCGACGGCGCCCGCCCGGTTCGCGATCGCGGCACGATCGTTCACGCACGGCCCGACCCCGGTGTTGTCCGGCCGGGTCAACACCACCTGCACCCCACGCGCGATCAGTCCGTCACGGACCCGCAGCCCCACGTCCCAGGTGAAGGCCGCTTCGGAGTAGCCGGCGTCGGTGGCGGTGCCGGTGGTGTTGCATGGCTTGGTCCCACCCCGTCCGGTCGGGACTGGACGGTTGATCTGTGCCGGATGCGAGGCGTTGGCGCCATTGTGTCCCGGGTCGAGCACCACCGTGACCGCTACCGGTGTCGCGGGCAGGCTCGTCCCGCCCGGCGGCGGCTTAGGCGGAGCAAGGTGCGCCGATGCACCGGCATCAGCGGGGGCTGATGCCGTGGTCGGCGCCGGAGCTGATGACGACAAGGTAGGAGTGGTCGGCGGCTCGACCGTCCCGCATGCGACGAGCACAATGAGGCACGGGACGAGCATTCGCGGCAGGAGGCTCTTCATAGTCCTCAGTGCGCTGTCATCACGCCGAGGGGACCTCGGAGAGCATGACTTTATCCAACTGTTGTTGGCCACCGGTGGCTCCTCCATTCACACTACTGAGAATAGTGATTGTCGCATGGCTGGTGGATACGTTGGTCAGGGCGAGTGTTTGTATGAAGCGATAGGAAGAGCTGGTGTCGAAGCTCTGGCGGACGGTGCTGTTTGGCGGGAGTCCTCCGCCGTAATGAATGAGGATACGTTGTTCATCGAGCACCCACCGGAGACCATTCCAGTCTCAAATCTGGTAGGATCGTCATCAAGGTGATCAATCAATACGGCAACGAGATATTCGAGATCGAGAGCTGACCGCTCAGCCATTCACTCCTACACCCGTATCAAGCCTTGTGCGCGATCCAAGAAGTCCCGTGCTGCCGGTAGCTTGGCGTGCGGCATCATACGGTGGTAGAGGTCACGGAGGAGATCGACGCTGAGAGTAGAGTCGAGGCTCTCGGCCAGCTGAATTGCCGCCAATCCATAATTTGCGGCGGCGTCGAGGTCTTGTTGCTTTCCTGGGCGCGTGAGGGCATCGGCCAGGTGGATGGTGTACAGCTGCCGGTCACGGGTGAACGACTCGTCGAACATGGCGACGCCTTTGTCGAGCATGGCAGCCGCTCGATCAGCTTGCTCCACTCGCAGCAGGCAGTCACCGGCCTCGGCGGTGATCCACGCTGGGGTCACCCAATACAACCATGGGGGATCGTTGGCTGAGTCGAGCTGTTCGATCTCGGTGCGTGCTTTCGAGATCGCTTTGGTGCAGCCCGGCGTGTCGCGCAGCGTGGCCAATGCATAGGCGTGCCGGATGTGCAGCTGCGCCAGCAGGCGCGGTGTTCGATGGCTCCGTGCACCCACCAGCGCAGTTTCGGCGAGTGTCGCAGCTTCTGTGGGGCGATTTTGGTGGGCGGCCTGCTTGGCCATCGACCCGAGAATGTACGCACCCAGCGACCGATTATCTGCGCTGTGCGCAGCGCGCAAGGCGGTGATGTTGTAGCGCTGCGCCAGCCCCTGCTGCCCGGCCTCGTAGGCACCCCAGCCGCAAAGCTGACCCAGTTCGGCGAGGGCGATGTGTAATGCCTGGCCGGTGGGCTCGTCGTAGCAGGCTTGATCGAGTAGGCCCGCGACCCAGTCGAACTGGTGCTCGGCGAGGGTGAGCACGCTGCCGCCACCGGCCACGTCGTCCATCCTGCGGAGTTCGGCGATCATGGCGGTGAACCGGTGAGCCAGCTTGATTGAGACCCGGCGTCCGGACAAGCCCGAGACCAAAGGTCCCGGTTCGTGGATCAGCCACTGGTGTGCCGGGGCGGTCAGGGCGGGGCCAGTCAAGGACAGGAACACACGGCGCTTCATCCGGCTATCACCGCCTTTGAAGACAACTGCCGCTTCGACGGTACCTGCCGGGGTCCAGGGTGCGCACAGCACCGGATCGTGCTCCGGGTCCCCGGCCAGGTCTTTGTCTCCCGCCGGGATCCGTTGTCCACCTGTGGCGTTGTGTTCGTCGCGCAGAAGTTGCCACGCGGCGTGCTCGCGCTTGGCGGTGGCGAGGTCGTCGTACCGGGCCAGTAGCTCGCCGCCAGCGCCCAGCAGGCTGTCGGCGCGTTCCCAGAAGCTGCGTGGTGCGGGATGGCGGCCGGCTTCCAGATGGGAAATGGCGGTGGGGTGGTAGTGCAGCTCATCGGCGAGTTTGCGCTGGCTCCAGCGTGCTCGGCGACGGTAAAGGACCAAAGCTTGGCCGAGGGCACGGCGCAACTCCAGTACGTGTTCGGGCTCGCGCGCCACTTCCAGGACCTCCCCACTCCCGGTGCAGACCGGACTACTGAATAATTCTGCCGGAGCATAGCGGGCCGAACGCAGCACTGGACCCACCACAGAAAACAATCACCCACAATTAGCCGGTGGATCGAGGCTCAGACATGTATGGCCACCACTCGCTGATCCTTGGCGCCGCCAGGTTCTTCGACCAGCCGATTCATATCGTCGGGATCGCTCGTGAGGAGCACTACCGGCCGGGCCGATTTCAATGCCGTGATCGCCACTACGGCGTCGATCGCACATCGATGACCAGACAAGCCCGTGGCGCCGAGCAACTCACCAGCTGCGCGCCCGAGTTCGGGATTCATCGGCACCGTCACGATCTTGGACAGTACGCGGTGCACCGGCGTGTCCCGAGAACCTCCGCGAAGGACCTCGGTTAACGTGACAGCGCTGACGAGAACTCTGGCCCGACGGATACGCGCTGTCTCGAAGTACGCTCGTGCTCGCGGATCGCCTGCGGCAACCTTGGACAGACCCTCGCTGTCCAGAACCAGAGTGCCCCCTGCCGCTACTCGGTGTCCGGCCATGCCGCAGCCGCCTCCGTTAGGAATCTTTCTGGCACAGGACCATGCTCTGCCTCAAGCAATGCGGCCAGTTCGTCCAGGAGGTCCAACTCCAACCGTCGGGCAACCGCTTCTGTCACATACTGGCTGAACTCACCTCGTCCCACCCGCTGCTGCACAGCCGCCGTCAGTTCTTCGGGCATGGAGATGCTGATTTTGCGTGCTCGACCGAGCGGGCGCACGTTCCCCTCCGGCCCGGAGGGTGCGGTCTCGACACCCTTGTGCGACTCCGTGAACTCAGGCGATGCATTGTCTGCGGCATGCAGCCTGCTCAGGAGATACGCAAGTTTCGCTGTCGACCGGAGATGGTCGGTGAGTGACGTCCCGCCCTCATCGCTCCGCTCATGAGGTGTTGTCATGTATTGATACTACCAGTGGTAGCAACATGAGGGTCGGTAGGTGGACGCGGTGCTGACATCTGTCAGGCTTAGTGGTCATGGTCGATGAGCCGCCTGCACTGACCGTCGCTGATGCCGCAGCGTGGCGGGTGTGGCTGGCCGCGCACTACGACGATCCGGCCGGCGTGTGGCTGACTCTGGCCAAGAAGGGCAGCACCGAACCAACCAGCCTCACCTACGATCAGGCGCTTGATGAAGCGCTGTGTCACGGCTGGATCGATGGCAAGGCCCAGCGCATCGACGAGAGCACCTACCGGCAACACTTCACCTCCCGACGGGCACGCAGCCCCTGGTCGAAACGCAATGTCGGCATCACCGACCGATTGGTGGCCGAAGGGCGGATGCACCCCGCAGGAGTGGCGGAAGTCGAGCGAGCCAAGGCCGACGGCCGTTGGGAAGCGGCCTACGCCGGCTCAGCAACCATCGAGGTGCCCGCTGATCTAGCCACCGCGTTGAGCGCCGAGCCCACCTGCGATAGCTAGAGCGTTGGTCACGCATGCGGGACAATAACGCCGTGCGGGAGACGGCTGAGGACGCGGACGTGGTGGAGCGGGTTGCGGGATACTGCGGGGAGTTGGTGCTGCTACGGCGCGGCGCGCACTATGAGATCGTGGCCAACGGGGTGTTCCTCATGGATACCCGCGGTGGTGTTTCGGAGCGCCTGCTGGTGACTGCCGCCGCCGACCGCATGCCGCCGCCGGGCCGGATGATGATCGCCGGGCTCGGCGTCGGGTTCTCCTTGGCCGCCGCGCTCGCCCACCCCGGGGTGGGCGAAGTGCATGTGGTGGAGCGGGAGCCTACGGTGCTGCGGTGGAACCTGGGCCCGCTGGCGCGGCTGCACCGCGATGCGCTGCGCGATCGGCGTACCCATACCCATGAGGCCGATGTGGTGACCTGGTTGGCTCAGGCTGCCCCGGCCTCGCTCGAGGCGATCTGCCTCGACGTCGACAACGGACCGGACTGGTTGGTGACGCCCGGCAACAGCTGGCTCTACGAGGACAGCGGGCTGCGCACCGCGGCGCGCGTGTTGTCGCCGGGCGGGGTGCTGGCGATCTGGAGCGCGGCTCGTGCTCCCACTCTCGTCACCCGGCTGGCCGACCACTTCGTGGCGGTGACGACGCTGGAAGTACCGGTCGTCCGCGGTGAGCCCGATGTGGTCGTGCTGGGCCGGCGACCGGTCACGCCGAGCGCAACAACAACCGGGCGCTGACGACGGGGCGCTCGCGCGGACCCACGGAACGGTTACCGACCTTGCCGCCGCGCTCCAGTGCCTGCTCGCCCAGCTCGAAGCCGGTACGGCGCAGGAACGCATCACCCGGTGTCCAGCCCACCGCATTCGTGGCGGTAACGAGGGTGACGCCCTCTTCGGCCGCCAGCCCCAGCAGCGCGTCGGCCACGGCGGCCCTCAGACCCTGACGGCGGCAGTCGGGCCGGATCAGGAACAACCCGACGGCGCAGCTGGTGGGGTCGGGATGGCGCACTACCGCCTCGACCAGGCCGATCACCTCGCCCTCCTCGGGCAGCGGAACCACCACGAGCACGCGCTTGTCGTCGGGTTCGGCTCCCTCGGGGAGGCTGTAGAAGAGACTCTGCACGTCGCCGTCGACCGGTGGGTATCCGGTGATGAACTCGAACCACTCGGCCGAGGCGTCGAACAGACGGGTCACGGCGGGCTCGTCCGCCGGCTCGAACTGGCGGATCCGCACGTCAGAGCGGCTGGTGTGGACGTGTAGTGGGAGATCCATGGCGCGAAGTTAGCAGTCAACTGACCTTGCCCCAGAGCCACCGACAGCCAGGACCGACCCTCTAACCCGGCTTGGGTCGCCCAGCAGGGGCGCTGCGGCATCCGAGGGTGGTGCCCCCACCAGGAATCCGAGCTCAGCCAGTGGGGTGAGCACCGCGGCGTCCGATTCATCGCCGAACGGCGGCCCGGCAGCGGCTCCGACGACCACAGGCGCCCCCGGTGCGACCAAGCGGGTCCACACCGCGGCCGATCTGGGAGCCAGACGTACCGACACGTCGGTGATCGGATTGGTCAGCACGAGCCGGCCCGTGCGCCACGCTGCGGCGATCCCGATCTCGGGTCGCCACCGGGTGGGACGGCGCCGGGGTCGGTCGCTCCGGGCCACCAGAAATCCGTGGCGCAACAACAGCAGCGCGGTCTCCGTGGGCGGGGCGTCGAGGTAGCTGCAGCTGTGCCGCGTCATCATCGCCACCACGTCGGTCCAGCGACCGTGCAGCGTGTCGAACGGGACGTCCTCCGGCCATTCCAGCTGGATGAAACGACCTCGGCGGGGGTGGTACAGCGCGAGCGAGCTGCCCCGGTGATGTTCAGTAGCCGCCCACGGCATCCAGCGGGCCACTACCTCACTCGACACATTGACCTCCTCGTCGGGGTCGAGTGAGCCGGTGTCCAGCTCGACGGTGCTGGTTGGGGCGGGCTGCGGCGCCCCGATACAGGCACGTAGGAAGGTGAACTCCTCGACCTCCCGGGCGGTGGGGTCGGCAGTGGCCCTGAACCAGACGGTGTCGGTGTCGCCGGCCCTGCCCGACGCCTCGGCGGCCAGCCGACGGCTCTGCGCGGCCGACATGCCATGATCGGCGCGGTAGCCGCGTGTCAGGGCGAGGTCGTGTTCGGCCGCGCGGGGCAGCACGGTGATGCCGAATCGCTCCGGTGCCGCGCCCACGGGGGAGTGCACGTCCAAGATGAAGGGCGACCCGCCCCAGGTGCTCCACGGCACCCGGTAGGTCTTACGTGACTCGCGCACGACGTCCTCGGCGAAAGAGACCGTGTCCTGCGCCTCTTGGTGGGTCTCGCCGGGAAAGCCGTGGATCACGAAGAGGTGGATCGGTACCCCGGCGCCCAGCATGGCCCGCATGTTGTCGACGATGTGTCCGGTTGAGGTGCCCTTGCGCATCAGGTCCAGCACGCGCTGGCTGGTCGACTCCAGCCCGAAATTCATCCGTCGGCATCCCGACGCGTACAGCTGCCGGGCAAGCTCGGGGGTGAGCCCACCGGCGAATCGGGTTTCGCCGTACCAGTGGACGCCGGTGCCGGTCCGTACCAACTCAGCGCTGACAGTGTCGAGCGTGCGCAATGTCATGATCTCGTCGACGAACATGAAGTGGCGCCCGCCGTGGCGCCGTCTCAGCTCCTGCACCTCCTCGACCACCGATGCGGCCGGTCGCTGCCGGAAGCTGCCGCTGGCGAAGGGGATCGAGCAGAACGCGCAGTTCCAGGCGCAGCTGCGAGAGGCGAAGACCGGCAACACCGGCCCTGGCGCGAGGTACTTCTGCAGGGGCAGGTCCTCGAACGCCGGCACCGCCGAGTGGCGGACGTCGGCGGCGCGCGGTGCGGTCCGGTGCAGCGCGGCGCCATCGGACCAGACGGCCCCCGGCACGGACTCGCGCGGATCGGGGTCGACCCCCTGGCCGGCAAGCGCGGGTAACACGTGGACCAGAGCAGGCAACGCCTCCTCGCCTTCCCCTACCAGGAAGGTGTCGACCAGCTCGAAAAACGGGTGCGGGTGCGTCCACCGCTCGACCATCCTCCTTGTGGTGTCGTCTTTCGATGGGACGACCCGGGGTTCTCCGCCTGACCGCCTTGGTAGGGAGCCGAAGGCAGGGTGACGCCCACCAACGATGAGGAGAGACCCGATGACCGACACGCCATCGTGGCGGATCGACCCTGAGACGCTCAACCTCGTGGGTCCAGCCGGTCCGCCGGAGGGATACACCGCCAGCCAGTTCGCGGCGCAGGTGTGGCCGGCCTGCTCGGTGTGCGGCTCGATGATTCAGGTCGACGCCCTCACGATAGACAGCAAGCTTGGCTCTGAGCCGACCTACTTGCCCGGCCCGTGGCGGTGCCCCCGAGGGTGCAACCGGAACTCAGCTGGTCCATCGAGTTGATTATCGGAAATCTTCCTGTCAACATCTTCTGCGGCGGGACTTCTTGTGTCCATCCCTGGAACTCGCCTCCCGGGCCATGACTGCTACGCCCCCCGGCTTCACTTCAGGGAACGTCGTCGGAGCCAGGGGTGCCGGTCGGTTAACCGGTAGCGCACACCGTGGTTCGGGCGGTTTCCACGATCCGCCGGGCCTGGTCGTCGTCGGTATGTTCGCGTCTGGGTTGTCCCGCAGTCGGGTCCCGTTCCCTGGCGCGAGTTTCATCACCCCCAGCGTCTCCACGTAGCCGAGCAGGCGTCAGGACGGCAGGTAGCTGGATCGGGTGAATCCGAGGGGCTAGTAATACCAGGGGAAGGCTGACCAGTCCGGGGTGCGCTTGTCGAGGAAGGAGTCGCGGCCCTCGACGGCCTCGTCGGTCATGTACGCCAGTCGGGTCGCCTCGCCAGCGAAGAGTTGCTGACCGACCAGGCCGTCGTCGATCAGATTGAACGCGTATTTGAGCATCCGCTGCGCGGTGGGTGACTTGCCGTTGATCGTGCGGGCCCAGTCCAGCGCGGTCGGTTCCAGTTCCGCGTGGGGTATCACCGCGTTGACCATTCCCATCCGGTGCGCGTCGTCGGCGCTGTACTCGCGGCCGAGGAAGAAGATCTCCCGGGCGAACTTCTGTCCGACCTGCCGGGCAAGATAGGCCGAGCCGAACCCGCCGTCGAAGGAGCCCACATCGGCGTCGGTCTGTTTGAACCGGGCGTGCTCGGCGGAGGCCAGGGTGAGGTCGCAGACCACGTGCAGGGAGTGCCCGCCGCCGGCGGCCCAGCCGGGCACCACCGCGATGACCACCTTGGGCATGAAGCGGATCAGCCGCTGGCATTCCAGGATGTGCAGCCGCCCGACCCGGGCCGGGTCGACCGTGTCCGCGGTCTCGCCGACTCTGCCCGTGGCTGCCTCCGGCAGCGTGTACTGGTAGCCCGCGCGGCCCCGGATCCGCTGGTCACCGCCCGAACAGAACGCCCAGCCGCCGTCGCGGGGCGAAGGCCCGTTGCCGGTCAGCAGCACGCACCCGACGTCCGGGGTCATCCGGGCATGGTCCAGCGCCCGGTACAGCTCATCCACAGTGGACGGGCGGAAGGCGTTGCGCACCTCGGGCCGGTCGAAGGCGATCCGGACCGTGCCGTGCGCCACGGCGCGGTGGTAGGTGATGTCGGTGAAGTCGAAACCCTCGATGAGGCGCCACGCGGAGGGGTCGAACAGCTCGGAGACGGTCACGGCGGCGATCATACGAACTTGCTGCTCTCCGGCACCCTTCGCGTGACTGCTCGATGGTGCCTCAGCAGCGGGCGAGGTCGGCCTCGGTCAACGATGCGTGGCCAGGCATGCCGAGACGCCGGTAGGCCTCGCCGGCGAACAGCTGCTGGCCGACCAGGCCGTCGTCGATGAGGTTGAACGCGTACTTGAGCATCCGCTGCGCGGTGGGTGACTTGCCGTTGATCGCGCGGGCCCAGTCCAGCGCCGTCGGCTCCAGCTCCGTGTGTGGCACCACCGTGTTGACCATCCCCATCCGGTGCGCGTCGTCGGCGCTGTACTCGCGGCCGAGGAAGAAGATCTCCCGGGCGAACTTCTGGCCCACCTGCCGAGCGAGGTAGGCTGTGATCGCCTGGGCAACGACAGCCGGTGCCCCCTTATTCGGGACATGCCTAGCCGGGACGGCTGTCGTTGTCAGCCCGGACGGAAGTCTGGCCGTTCAGGATCAAGAACATGTAATACACCGTCGGCGAACCATCGGTGCCGGATCCCCGGGCCGACCCCGACTTCTCGGACTATTTCATGTTGTGTCAAGATGCGGAGTAGCCTAGCCGCCCCGGGCTGACTTACTCCGAGTTGATTCTGTACGTGCCGCACGGTCATGATCGGATTTCCGAACAACAGGTCCACGACTTCGGACGCCCGGCTCCTATTACCCTTAAGGGCTATTCGGTACTGCTCCCGCAGGTCGACGAGTACCTCGGCGCGCGCAACAGCGTCGTTCGCCTGTACCGCAACTCCTTGCAAGAAGAAGTCCAGCCAGGCATCCACCTCGCCCCGCTCTCGCACATGCTGAAGGCGATCATAGTAGTCAGCCTTGCGCTCATCGAAATAATTGGATAGATAGAGCAATGGCGTTGGCAACCGTCCTCGATCCACGAGGTGTAAGATTATGAAGAGACGACCAAGGCGTCCGTTGCCGTCCAAGAAAGGGTGAATCGTTTCGAACTGGTAGTGCAGCAAGGCGCATCGGATGAGTAGTGGCAGCCGAGGCTCCTCATCATGCAGATACTTCTCCCAATCGTCCAGAGCGCGCCACATTTCTTCTACAACCGGCGGTACGAAACGGGCTGTGCGTGGCTGGTTGTCGGGTGATGATATCCAGTTCTGGCTGCGCCTGAACTCGCCGGGAGTTCGTTCCTGGCCACGGACGTTGGTCAGCAGCAATTGATGCATCTCCTTGATCAGGCGCAGTGAAATCGGGAATCCTTCTTCAAGGCGCCTGAGGCCATGTTGCAATGCGATGATGTAGTTGCTGACCTCCTGGATGTCGCCTCGGTCGGAGATCCCGGTCACGGCCGCGTCGAAGATCTCGGTCACCGACGCCTGGGTACCCTCGATCCGGGAGCTGGCGACAGCTTCCCGCGTGATGTAAGCGGTGACGAGAAGGTGTGGATCAGGTAACAACCGCCCCGCTCCGGCCAATCGCCCCAGCGCTGAGTCAGCCTCTGACAGCAGCATGATCGTCTCGGGGGGGATCTGGTGCTCACGCGGCACCGGTGCAGGCACGAAGGCGTGGTAGGCCGCCGGCCCACCAGTGGACACCGCACGGCCCCAGCGCGGGGCTATAAACTTCGTTGGGTCCACGACGCCAACCTATAACACTTCGGCCAGTTCGTTATAGGTTGGCGTTGAAGCTAGAAGTTTCGTGATACCTCCCTGGCTGGCCCCAGAGCTGGAACAGCCTGGCCGTACCCCTCACACCGGCTTCATCGACGGTCATCCGCGCGGTGACGGCTTGGTAACTGCGGTGCCACATCACGGACAGCAACCGCTCACGGGCGGTCGGCGGAGGAGTCGGCGCTGGGGGTGGTGACGCGGCTGAGGAAGTCCTCGAGATGGCCTTCGTCGAGGCAGCCGTCGAGGCTCAGAGCGGTGGCCAGGGATCGCTCGGTGACGGCGCGGGGGATACGGCTCTGGCGTTTGGCCTCACCGACGACCATGCCGAAGGTGCTGGCGCCCAGGCGCGGGTTGTGGCGGATGATCCAGCCAAGCATGCTGGCGGGCCGGTGATCGATCCCGTAGAACGGCATGGAGCCTCAGCCGCTGGCACTCCAGGATGTGCAGCCGCCCGACCCGGGCCGGGTCCACGGTGTCCGCGGTCTCCCCGCTCGCGTACTGGTAACCGGCGCGGCCCCGGATCCGCTGGTCACCGCCCGAGCAGAAGGCCCAGCCGCCGTCGCGCGGCGAGGGTCCTTTGCCGGTCAGCAGCACGCACCCGACGTCCGGAGTCATCCGGGCATGGTCCAGCGCTTGGTACAGCTCATCGACCGTGGACGGGCGGAAGGCGTTGCGCACCTCGGGCCGGTCGAAGGCGATCCGGACCGTGCCGTGCGCCACCGCGCGGTGGTAGGTGATGTCGGCGAAGTCGAAACCCTCAACGGCGCGCCAGGCGGATGGGTCGAACAGCTCGGAGACGCGGCCGCCTCGAGCATGGCGCGGGCACCGTCGCCCAGGCCGGTCAGTCGGTGCCCGAGGACCAGCCGGACGCTGTCGGGCACCACCTCATGCAGCGCGGCCGGTCAGCCAGGCGCTCCAGGCAGGCCAGAGTGGTCTCGTCGGCCCACTGCAGGTCGTCGAAGAGCAGCACGAGGCCCTGGTCACCGGCGGCTCGATCCAGGAAGGTGATGATCCCGTCGAGCAGCGCCTGCCGTTCGGCAGCGGGCGGCAGGGGGTGCGCCTCGGGGGTTTTGGGCAGGCGGCGACGCAGTACGGGCAGCATCTTGACGAGCTGGGAAGCCTCGTAGCCGGCCGCCACACCCAGTTCCGCGTCGCTCATCGAGGTCGCCAGCGTCTCCAGGATCTGCCCGAAGGGCAGCAACGCCAGGCTGTCCTCGGCCTCGGGGCAGCGGCCGAGAGCCGTGCGCGCCCGCTGGTCCGCAGCCTGGCTGAGGATTTCGGCGGCCAGCCGGGTCTTGCCGATGCCGGCGTCGCCGACCAGCACCACCAGGGCGCCGCGACCGGACAGGGCGGTTTTCAGCAGCGTCGACAGGTGCGCCAGTTCCACCTCCCGTCCGACCAGGGTGGTGGCGGAGGTGCTGACAGGCGGGCCGGGACGCCGGGAAGCAGCGGGTGCCACTGCTGATCCAGCTTCCCAGGACGGGAGGTTGTAGGGGTCGGGCTCGTAGCAGCAGTAGATCCCGGTGCGGACGCTGCGCTGCAGGTGCGACCCCAGGGCGGGGTGGTGGTTGACGATACGGCGGATCGCCGCTCTCACCGCCTTGGTGACGCTCACCCGGGCGCGCTCGGCGGTATCGGCCGCCCGACGGTCGCGTCCACCCAGCCCCACCGCCGCCGTGACATGGTCGGCCAGCGTCTGCAGGGCGGTATGCGCCCGCGCGGCCCGTTCGGGATCGCCGAACCGCTCGGCCTCCTCCAGCTCCTCGCGCAGCTCGGCCATCCGTCGGCGGTAGGCGGCCTTGGCTGCCGCGTCGAGCATCGGGCCTGTGGTGCCATTCCGGGTGGTCGCCAGCCCCGCGTCGGGATCCACCGCACCAGCGGGGACGCCCGTCGCCTGTGCGGTGACAAGGTCCAGCGCATGGAACTCCCGGCCAGGATCGGCAAGCAGCCGGGCCAGGTAACCCATGCCCTTCGTGTTGGCGATTCGTACCGTCGTGCCTGCGTAGCTGACCGCCCAGTAGTCCCCCTCCTGGCGAAACGCCTCCATGTGCGTAATGTAACCGATTGATCACGCAGTGAAACTCCTGTTGTGCCGTCCGGCTTCACAGTGTGCCGCGCATAGTCACGCCCCTGAGTTGAACACAGCTCAACGGTTGACAAGCGGAACGGAGAACTTCGATGAGCATGGCCCATTGTCTCAACCGCCGGCATGGAACTCCGACATCGCCGACGACAGAACACCTACCGGCTGGTCGAGATACCGACGTTGTTGCACCCCTTCAACTGCCGTCTTGTACCGCTCGCGGTGGAGTAGGAGAAGCCGGCCATGTCGATGAACCTGCCGTCGAGGAAGTCGACGAGATTATGACCGTGGTTCAACCGAGAGGAGACGAGATGGGTCACGAGCAGAAAGTCCGCGAGTTCTACGACAGCGCGGCCCAATGCTTCGAGTCGATCATGGGTCACACCTGGCATCACGGGGACCCCGATGCCGAGGCCCGGGGTCTGTCCAAACTGGAGGCCGCGCAGGTTCTTGAGGAAAAGGTCGTGTCGCTCAGTGGGCTCCAACCAGGTGGTCGAGCGCTCGACTTCGGCGCCGGGGTCGGCGGCCCCACCAGCTACATGGCTGAGATCTCCTGCGCCTTGTTCGTCGGGCTGTCCAACAACGAGGGACTCAGCCAGCGGGCCCGCGACCTGGCCGCTCAGCGCGGGCTCTCCGACCGGGTCAGCTTCCTCACCACCGGCGATGACGACTACAAGACCCTCGTCGCATTCGCCGACTCGAGCCTCGACGCGGTCACCTTCTACGAATCGGTCTGTCACCTGCCGGACAAGGCCGCGTTCTTTCGAGCCGCCTTCCGGATCCTGAAGCCGGGTGCACGCCTGGTGGGGATCGACTGGCTGCAGAGGCCCTTCAACGAGTACCGGACCGACGAGCAGATCATGCGGTTCATGGGTCCGAGCATGGCTACTGTCTCTCTGCACGATTACACCGGGACGCAGTTGGGCGTGCTGTGCCGGGCCGTCGATTATCCTGAATCGAATGATGAGTCGATTCGATTGCTACACGAAATGCTCGGCCCGGCGGGGGCGCGACCATTGTCGGAACCGCCACTGTGGGAATCAGACATCGCTGACGACAAAACGCCCATCGAGTTCTCGATCGCGTTCGACGTGAATGGCTCGCCGACGGTCCGGGTCCTGGTCGAGCCGGTGGCGGCCCGACCCGGCCATCGGGTGAACAGGGAACTTTCGACACGACTGTTGCACTCGTTGTCCGAGCGTTTCGGTTTCTCCCTTGCGAGGTTCCACGCGATCAGCGATCTTTTCCTGCCCGAGGAGCCGCGGGGGAAGTTCCTGCTCTGGTACTCGTTTGTGCTGCGGCCGAACGGTCCACCGGACGTCAAGCTCTACTTCAATCCGGAGATCTGCGGTCACAGCCATGCGCCCCGGCTCGTTCAGGAGAGCCTTGACCGGCTCGGCTTCCGTGCCGCCTACGACACGGTGATCAAACACGGCGGGCGGCGCGGGCACCACCTCGACCGGTTCTCCTTCTTCAGCATCGACCTGCATCAGCAGGTGTCCCCGAGGGTCAAGGTCTACCTCTCCCACCACGCGGCGAACACGGCGACCATCGAGCGGGCGGCACAGGCCACGCTCGGAGTCGAACCCGGTCAGATCGCGGAGTTCTGCCAGCTGATCGGTGGTGGCGTCGGCCCGTTCACCGGGCGGCCACTGATCTCCAGCTACGCCTTCGTGGCAGAGGACACCGACCGGCCGAGCGGGTACACGGTGCACCTGCCGGTCCGGGACTACGTCCTCGATGACGAGACGGCGCGGGCGCGGGCGACCGAGCTGATGGCCAGGTACGACTTCGACCCCGCAGTACTGGACCGGGTGCTGAACGCGGTCGCGCGGCGCGCACTGATCGAGGGCGTGGGGCTGATCTCCTACGTGTCCCTTCGGCTGGGACGGTTGCGGCCGGGGATCACGATCTACCTGGCCTCGGAGGCGTACGAGGCCACCCCGCCACGGGCCGCCGCGTTCGCCTCCTGATCCATCCTTCTCGACCGTCGGCGCTTCTCGCCGCGAAGGGCCATGTCATGCCGATCATGGAGCCGTACCGGATCAAGGTGGTCGAGCCGATCCCGATCACCACGCCGGAGGACCGTAGGCGTGCGCTGGAGCGGGCCGGCCACAACCAGTTCAATCTGCGCGCCGAGGAGGTCACCATCGACCTGCTCACCGACTCGGGCACCGGTGCGCTGTCCGCCGCGCAGCAGGCCGCGGGCATCGCGGGCGACGAAACCTACGCCGGCGCGCGGTCATTCCACCGATTCCGCGAGGTGGTCAGCGACCTGACTGGGTACCCGCACATTGTGCCGGTGCACCAGGGCCGGGCGGCCGAGCGGATCCTTTTCACCACGCTGCTCACGCCGGGTCAGATCTCGATCAGTAACACCCACTTCGACACTACCCGCGCCAACGTCGAGCTACTCGGCTGCGCAGCGCGTGACCTGCCCTGTGCCGAAGCGGCGGACTTGGACAGTGCCGAGCCGTTCAAGGGAAACATCGACCTCACGCGGCTGCGGGAGGCGCTGACCGGACCGGACCGGGACCGGGTCGGCATCGTGATCATGACGATCACCAACAACGGCGGCGGCGGGCAGCCGGTGTCGATGGCCAATCTCGCGGCGGCCAGTAGGCTTTGCCGCGAGGGGGGTGTGCCGTTTTTCCTGGACGCCGCGCGGTTCGCGGAGAACGCGTGGCTGGTCACCCAGCGCGAGGCCGGGTATGGCAATCACACGCCGCGCGAGGTAGCCCAGCTTGCGTTCGGGCTCGCGGACGGGTGCGTGGCGAGCCTGAAAAAGGACGGCATCGCGCACATGGGTGGTCTGCTGGCGGTGAACGACGAGGAGCTGGCCAAGCGCTGTGAGCTGCTGCTGATCGCCACCGAAGGTTTCCGCACCTACGGGGGGCTGACCGGGGGTGACCTGGACGTCCTGGCCCAAGGTCTGGTTGAGGTCACCGACCCGCTTTACCTGCGGGCCAGGACCGCCGCCACGAGTTATCTGGCCGAGGTGATCATTGCGGCGGGGGTGTCGATCGTGCAGCCGGCGGGTATACACGCGCTCTACCTCAACGCCGGACGGCTGCTGCCCCACCTACCACCGGAGCAGTTCCCCGGACACGCGTTGGCCTGCGTTCAACTGTCGTCTCGCGCCACTTCCGGCGAAATAGAGAAGGTACGAGTTGATCATGAAACATACCTGGCCCCACGCGGACCCAGCGGTGACGTACACCTCCGGATATCCGTCGTTCGACGACATTCCGCCGCTTGACGGGACGCTGTACCTGGACCTCGGCGCCCGTCAAGCCGACGCCCGCGACCTCGGGAGAGTCGTCGAGCGGGTGCCGTGCGCGGTGCTGCGCCCCGGCTCGGTCGGGGACATCGCGGCGATGATCCGTTACTGCCGTCGGCGCGGCATCAAGGTTGCGACCCGGGGCCAGGGACACACGATGTACGGGCAGAGCCTGGCCGACGGGCTGCTGATCGAGAACCGCGCACTGCGGACGATCCACTCGATCGGGCCGGACGGCGCCGACGTTGACGCCGGTGTGTTGTGGAAGGAGCTCGTGTTAGCCGCTTACCACGACCACCAGCCGCCGCTGACCCCGCCATTGCTCACCGGCTACCTGGGGCTGTCGATCGCCGGGACGTTGTCGGTCGGCGGGGTTGCGCCGACCAACGGCAACGGTCTGCAGATCGACCACGTGCAGGAGCTGGAGGTGGTCACCGGTGCGGGTGAGATTTCCCGCTGCTCGATGGAGCACAACCGTGATCTGTTCGAGGCGATGCTCGGCGGAGTGGGTCAGTGCGGGGTGATCACCCGCGCCAAGGTCGATCTGGTGGCGGCCAAGTCGATGGCCCGTACCTACCAGCTGCACTACCTGGACAATGCCATCTTCTTCCACGACCTGCGCACGTTGGCCGGCCGCGGTGAGTGTGACGGTGTTTCCGCGCAGTGGGTGCCGAACGGCGCGGACGATCTCGCCTATCAGATCGACGCGGTCGCTTTCTTCGATCCCGCACAACCACCGAACAATCAGCAGCTACTGCGCGGGCTGAACGTGCCGGCCACTGCGGTGGTCGTCACCGACCACAGTTACCTGGATTGGGCGTCGCGGGTGGACGTCCAGATCGACCAGTTGCGGCTCATGATGAACTGGGACGAGCTCGTCAAACCGTGGTTCGACGTGTGGCTCGACGACACGGCAGTCGAGTCTTACGTCGGTGAGGTGATCCCGACCCTTACCGCGGACGACATCGGACCGGGCGGACGCGTGCTGCTGTTTCCCCACCGGCGCGCCCGGTGCAACCGGCCCTTCTGCCGGCTCCCGGAGCCGGCGGGCAGCGATTGGATCTATCTGTTCGACATTCTCACCGCCGCGCCGACACCCGGCCCGGAGCCCGCGTTCACAGCCAGAATGCTGGATCGGAACCGTCGGCTGTTCGAGAAGGCTCGCGATACCGGCGGCACCCGATACCCGATCGGCGCGATCGAATTCAGCCGTGCGGACTGGATCCGCCAATACGGCGACCTGTGGCCGGCATTCGTACGCCGCAAACAGCGTTTCGACCCGGACAACATCCTCACCCCCGGCCCCGGAATCTTCTGATCTCCACAGCCCGGTCTGCGGCAGGCTACCTGACTTCAGGCGGCCGTTGAGGACGTCAGGTAGGCGTCTACGACAACGTTGTAGTCGAGGTCGACGCCATCCTTGAACCCGCAGGTGATGAGGACCACTCGGTTCGGGGTGTTGGCCATGAGGGATTCGACGTCTCCAGCTTCCGGTTTCGAGACGGCGAACGCGCGGGTGACCGTATAGGTCAGGGTGCCGTTCGGGGTGTGGAGCACGATGTTGTACCCGTTGATCGCCTGTATCGGGAAGGTCGGGACGCCGCTCTGCATCTCGGGGTTGCGTCCGGTGAATTCCTGCATCGCGAGCTCGGACAACGGATTGAAGACCAGCGGGGTCCTCGCCCACGCATGGCCGAGGATGTAGCTCGTGCCGCCGGAGTCGCTGCCGGGCGCGACGCCGAACTCCTCCCGCACCCAGCACACCATGCGCTTCTGGTCGCCAGGCGGGTTGAGCGGTCGGACGTAGGCCATCTGGCAGACGTCGGCCTTGATGTCGAACGCCGGACCGGACATCTCGAACCCGGTCGGCGCGGCGGGCGCCACGACCTCGCGAGGCGGGGCAGGCGGCTCCGGAGCCGGGACAACAGCAGGCGCGGCAGCCGGGACGATCGCGGCTTCGTGACCAGGCGATGACTGAGACGTACCGCAGCCGGACACGCTCACGATCAGGGCGACCGCGATGGTGAGAGCGGCCTTCATGCGACGCTGCATATCGATCTGAGCCTCCCGTCATCCAGCGGTGGCACATAGTAACCACATCGGCCCCTCATGACGCCAAGATTCGATCTTCTTTGAACCCGCCCACCGGCCGTTCGGGGCGGCCCGATGATCACTGGATTTTCGGGTGTGAGCTCAGTTGATCGATGCACGCACCGCCGCAAGCGTGGCTGCCATGTCTGTGACGAGCCCCATGTCGGGCAGCAGAACCGCCGCATGCCAGGGCAGTTCCGCCAGCACCTCCGCGACGGTCAGCCGGGCGCCCAGCAGTCCTCCTGCGATCGCCGCGACCGTATCGGTGTCCCCGCCCATCCCGACGGCCTGAAGAAGTCCGGTCCGCAATGACGACGCCCAGAGCGTGCAGGCCAGGGCGGCGGTCACCGTCTCAGCGGGGTCGAGGCTGATGCCTTGCGGGGGCGAGCGCCACGTTCCGGCGCGCAGCGACGCGAGCAGGACCCCCAGTCGATCGCTAGCTCCGCAGACCGGCCTCACCTGGTTCTCTTCGTTGATCGCGATATCCAGCAGCAGCTCGCCGGACGCGCCTTCCAATGCCCACGAGGCGCACGCCGCAACCAGGCACGCCGCGACCAGCGCGTCCGGGGCAGGGTGGGTGGCCCGGGTCAGCTCGATCGCACGGCGCCGACACCGATCCGGATCGTCCGGTGGGGTCGCCCAGCCGACCGGCAACGCCCGCATCGGCGCGCCATTGGTGGTCCCACCACTGACCGGGAGTTCACCGGTCGCCCGGAAGTGCTCGATCGCGCCGGTGGTGGACGGCCCAAGTCCAGGGATCGATTCCGCTGCAGCGGCGAGTGTCTGCAGGAATGCGCGCGCATCCGCGGCGCCCCCGCGTTCGGCGAGATGCTGGGCGACCAGCAACGTCAACGCAGTGTCGTCAGAAGTCGCGCCACGCTCCCATCCCTTGCGGGCAGGCAACGCCTCGATCTCTGCCGGACTGGGATGTGCGGATGAGGAGTTCTCCCACGGCAATCCGAGCGCGTCCCCACAGGCATAGCCGATCACAGCTGCCGCGATGCGCTCGGCGATGGGCGGCAGCGGTTCGGCGCCCCGCCCCGAACATTGCGCCAAAATTCTGGTCATCTCAAGGTGTCGGGCATTGGCGAAACTCTGTTCGTCGTTCTCATCCGCATTGTCATTTTCGCCGGGACGCTCTCGCGGTGCCATGCTGTACCTCCAATGGCGTCCCTCCATTGTCCCCAAGCCGGCGTGCCCGTGGAAACTGGCTACTCCGGGTGGGGCGTCGGTTACGTTCGCAGCATCGCCGAGCGGTGCCGCAGCCTTTACCCAGTTCTACCGATCAGCGAGCTTGTCGTGGAGCTCGCGGCGTCCGCTACGTCACCGTGCAGGTGGAGGCTTCGACCGCGCATAGCTGGGGAACGTTCCCGGTGGGGGTGTTGGATCATTGAGGCTATGCCACGACACACAGTTGGACTGGTCGCACGCTTACTGCTCCTCACCTCCGTCGGTGCCCTCGCCGCTGGTTGTGGGTCAGACGCTGCACCGCCGTCGGATCCGCCCAGCAGCAGCGCCGCGGCCTCCAGCGGTACTGATCCCACGCCGCCCACTTCCTCGCCACCGCCGTCCACTTCTCGGGCGGCGTCGCCTGAAGCCGCAGCGGACGGCACGGACTACAGCGCCTGCAGCGATGGCGAGTGCGAGGTCTTCGTCAACGGGAAGGTGGTCATTCCGCTGGACCAGCAGTTCGGTTTCACCAGCTTCGAGGTGACCCGAACACCGGGCACAACCGCAGTGTTCGGCGGTGATCCGGTGAACGGCAACCTACATAGCACGATCGGAGGTACTGGAGAACTCAACGCCAACGGGATCACCATGGAAATAGTCAGTGTCGATCCCGCTGGCGGCGCAGTGCTGCACTTCACACCCCGGTCCGATTAGCCGAAAACATGCTCTGCGGTGCTCATAGTCACCACGATACAGCGGCCCGGAATCCGTTTCGCCCAGCATGATCATGGGTTGAGCGTGGGCGGATCTGTCAGTGGCCGCTGGCAGCCTGGCCGGCATGACCGAGAGCAACGATCTCGAACGGCTGTTGTGCCGCCAGCAGGGTGCGGTGAGCCGGATCCAGCTCCGAGACATCGGCCTGAGCGTCGATACCATCGAATCCTGGGTCTGTCGTGGTCGGCTGCGTCGGCTGCTGCGCGGCGTGTACTGCGCCGGGGTCCCCTCGCTCGCGACCCGGGCACACGCGGCGTACCTGTGGCAACCGCGGGGTGTGGTGAGCCACCTCGCTGCGGCCCACCTGTGGAAGATGGCCGTTGACGAGCCGCGAGTTGTGCACCTGATGGTGCCGCTGAGCTGCGCGCGTGCCTCGCCCGAGCCCTGGCTACGAGTGTTTCGCCGGGATACGCCCCGCAACCGGCGCAGCACGGTCTGCGGGCTACCGGTCACCGACGTGCCCCGCACCGTCTTCGATTGCCTCACCCTGCTCGACGACACCGCAGGCGGCATGCTCCTCGACCACGTGACCACCACCCTGACCTCGCAGCGGGCGCTGCGCATGCGTTACGTCGAGGACATCGGGCTGCATGGCTCACCTCGGCCGGCACCTGAGTTCGCTTGTGTCTGGGGCGGCCTCGGTACCCGAGCGCAGGTTGGCGCAGGGTCTGCGATCAGCGGGCCTGACCGGCTTCCTGATCAACGAACCGGTCCTCGGCTACGTCGCGGACTTCCTGGATCCCGCCCTGCGGTTGATCATTGAGATGGACGGATATCGCACCCACAGCACCCGGGTGGCCTTCCAGCACGACCGCACTCGCCGGAACGTGCTGGTAGCGCACGGCTACACCGTTCTTCGCTACACAGCCCACGACGTCTCAACCCGGCTCGACTCGATCCTCAACGAGGTCACCGCCGTGGTCACCCAGGCCCGCCGGTCCCGCCCCATGATCAGAGGTTCGGGGGACTAACGGAGCGCCGCTGGGCCAGGAGTTCGTCGAGCTTGGCGTGTAGTTGCTCTCCGGAAGGGGTCATCACCACGGGGCGTTGGCCCCATTCCGCTGGGCCTTCGCCGAGGGACAGGTATCCGTCGGCGAGCAGCTCACCCAGGTGCAGGCGGATGTGCTCGGGGATTCGGAGGCCGTGGTCGAGGAACACGCCAGGGGTGAAGCAGGCGACGTGGCCCCGGCGTACCCGGCCCAGCGTGAGCAGCCGACCCAGCTCAGGGGAGACCAGGCTGGTCATCGTGGATTTGCCCGGGTGCGCTTGGGTGGTGTGCCTTGGGTGCAGTCGGGGCAACGGGGTGGGCCGACGACGACCCAGGTCCGACGTCGGCAGCCGACGCAGATGAGTTGCCGCATCCGCACCCGACCGCTGGTGATCAGCTGGTCACGGGAACTGATCACCAGTCGACGCAGAATCCCGAGCATGGTGGGTCGTGCCTCCCGGGGGTGGGATTCGGGTGGCCGGCCGCGCTGTGGGGGGAG
>JBOHHE010000302.1:0-20292 GCA_050700355.1 Pseudonocardiaceae bacterium | reverse complement strand
GGAACGTGACGTTGCGCTGTTTCGGTGTGATCGCGGGGCAGGACGGACGGCAGTAGATGCCGGTGGTCCGCACCGCGACCACGAAACAGCCGTCGAACCGGGCGTCGCGAGAACTGACGGCGCGGTAACAGCGGTCGGAATCGAGGAGCACGGTAGGAATGGTGCCAGCGGCGGGGTGGGACAGTCTGGCGGGAATCGGACACCACGGCCGTTCCCCGACCGGGTGAACCGACGTTCTTTCGGCCGGTCTGCCCCTACAGTGCTTCGACATGACTACGAACGCCACACAGCGGTGGCGCGCGGCGTTGCTGGCCGTCCTGGCGGCCCTGTCGTTCGCGCTGATCGGCTGCAACGATGCTTCGCCTACTACCCCTCCCGGTGTCGAGCAGGATGACGGGGATGATGGGGATGACGACCGAGACGACGGTGATGGCTACTGACCTGGCGTCGGTCAACTAAGCTCGACGTCCTGTGAGCCTCACCCTCGGTATCGTCGGGCTGCCCAACGTCGGCAAGTCCACCCTGTTCAACGCGCTGACCCGCAACGATGTCCTCGCGGCGAACTACGCGTTCGCCACCATCGAGCCCAACGTCGGCGTCGTGGCGCTACCTGACGAGCGGTTGCAAGCGCTGTCGGGGATCTTCGACAGCGCCAAGATCGTGCCCGCGACGGTGTCGTTCGTCGACATCGCCGGGATCGTCGCGGGCGCCTCGGAGGGCGCCGGTTTGGGCAACAAATTCCTCGCCAATATCCGTGAGGCCAACGCGATCTGCCAGGTCGTACGCGTGTTCGACGATCCGGACGTGATCCACGTCGAGGGGCGGGTCGATCCGGCCGACGATATCGCCACCATCGAGACCGAGCTGGTGCTGGCCGACCTACAGACCCTGGATCGGGCGCTGCCCCGGCTGGAGAAAGAGGCCCGCACCAATCCCCGGGAACGCCGTGCGGCGCTCCAGGCCGCTCAGGCCGCCCGTGCGGTGCTCGATGTCGGGCGCACCCTGTTCGCGGCTCGCGGGGAGCTGGATGTTACCGCGCTCGCCGAGCTGAGCCTGCTCACGATCAAGCCGTTCCTGTACGTCTTCAACGCCGACGAGGGCGTGCTGGCCGATGCCGAGCGCCAAGCCGAACTCCGCAAACTCGTCGTCCCCGCCGATGCTGTGTTCCTGGACGCCAAGGTCGAATCCGAACTGCTCGAACTGGATGCCGAGTCCGCCGCCGAATTGCTGGAGTCGATCGGGCAGCCCGAGCCGGGCCTGCACGCACTGGCCCGCGCCGGGTTCCGCACCCTCGGGCTGCAGACGTATCTGACGGCCGGTCCGAAGGAGTCACGGGCCTGGACGATCCGCACCGGTGCCACCGCCCCCGAGGCCGCCGGGGTAATCCACAGCGACTTCCAGCGCGGCTTCATCAAGGCCGAAGTCGTGTCCTACGACGACCTGGTCGCGGCTGGTTCGATGGCACAGGCTCGGTCCACCGGAAAGGTCCGGATCGAGGGCAAGGACTACATCATGGCCGACGGCGACGTCGTCGAATTCCGCTTCAATGTGTAGACGGCAATATCAGCCGAAGACAAGTCAACGTCATCGTGCGAGTGTCGCCATGGTCAGCTGATCATCACGGCGAGGTGAGTACCCGCTGGTTGATCTCATGGCCCAGCCGCTCGAAGTGGGCCGCTGTCTCGTCCCCTGGACGAGGCTGATGTCATCGGAACTTGGCCGCCGGCCTCACCTCTCAAACCCATGAGGCGCATGTCAAGTCATCGATTGGTTATCCGCGACGAGACACCCAATAAGAGGGAAAATGATGTACTCATCTCCAAAGTCCCTGTTATCTGCTGTAGCGTCCTGACAACGCCCGAAGCTGGGTACGTTCAGCTATAAGGAGGATGATGAGAATCAAGCGCAGTGTCGCCGTCGTGGCCACCACCGTCGCTACCATCGCGGCCACTGTAATTCTTGCCGCACCTGCTTACGCGATCGGGCCGGTGGCCTGCGATAGTATGGGTGGGACCGTGAAGGGGGTTGAATGCCTATTTCACATCACCGATGCTGACACCCAGAAGGAGGGAGAGCAGGCGAAGCTTTACAAGGAGCAGTCCGGTGCTTCTTATTAGAGAAGAGGTGTAAGGAGTAGCGGCCTTATTGGAACTCGGGCCGCCAGCAGCGTTTCGGCAGGTCATGGCAACGGTGGTCCGAGTATCCAATGATGCTCTAGAGAGCTCGGGTTGTGCTGAATGCGTGGGTGAGGTTCGGGCGCCTGTGGTGGCAGTATGGTGTGGGTGATCGGCGATGTCGGGGATCATGAGCTTGTGACAGTGCAGACTGATCGCGGTAGCCGTGCAGACATCAGCCATCGACTGTCTGTGCATGGGGATGTCTGCGCATGAGCGGATGTGGGGTGCTCGGCAGTGAAGTCCTGCCCGATCACGTCTGGGGCGTCGAGAGGGCGCTGGCCTGGGGGTAGTGGCCTTCATTCATCTCATTGAACGTCAATGTACTGACGGACCTGCCTCGGGTGTAGACTGGCCTTCTGGAGATAGGAAGAATAATGTGACCGGTACAGAAAGCCCCCATCGGCGGCATGGTGGTACTGTCTCGTTGAATGATCATGCGCATGTCGTCGGATTCTACGAAAAAGATGCCCACCTCGTGGACTTCGTGCGGAATTTCCTTGTCCGGGGCCTGCTCGTCGGCAATGCTGCCGTCGTGGTTGCCACCGACTCCCACCGGGAATCGTTCGGCGGCGCGCTCGTAGAAGCGGGTATCGACGTACGTGAGATCGTGCAAAGCGGCCAGTTCATTGTACTGGACGCGTCCCAAACGCTGTCGAAGTTTATGGTGGATGGCATGCCGGACCCAGCGCGCTTCAGAACCGTCATGGGAGAGCTTATTTCCCGAGCGGCGGAGGGTTCACGTGATGTGCGAATCTATGGTGAGATGGTCGCGGTACTGTGGGACCAGGGGAACGTCGGGGCCGCCATCGCGCTAGAGGACCTCTGGAACGACCTCGCCAGCAGGTACTCGTTCTCCTTGTACTGCGCGTACCCGATACGCGCCTTCGTCGCAGAGACGAGCGCAGAGCCGTTCCGGAAGATCTGCGGACAGCACTCGAGAGTCACACTCGTTCGCTCTCGCTGGCCCGGACCTGCCGCGAGCGATGAACGATAGGCCCCGTGGTCGGATGATCCCGTGGCGGGATGACGTAGCGCTCGGCGAGGGTCGCCCGCCGTTCGAGGACACCAAGCGGATCCGGGTGTCGGACTGACGCCGCTCAGCCGTGTTGCAGGGGGAAACCGGCCAGGCCCTTCCAGGCCAGCGACGCGGTCAGAGCCACCGCCTCCTCCTTGGGTACCTCGTCCTGATGGGCGAGCCAGTATCGGGCACTGTGCTCGCTGATCCCGGCGACACCGACCGCGACCAGCCGGGCTCGATCGGTGTCCAGGCCCACATCGGCCACTACCGCCTGCGCGATCGCCTCCACACACGCGGTGTTCGCCCGTTCCACCAGGACCTGGACTTCGGGTTGATTGCGCAGGTCGGACTCGAAGACCAACCGGAACGCCTCACCGTCGACGTCGACGAAGTCGAAGTAGGCGCCGACTGCGCTGCGCACCCGTTGGGCGTTGTCGTGCGTCTCGTCGATGGCGCCGAGCACCCGACGGACCAGCTCGTCGGCATGGCGTTCCAGCAGGGCCAGGTAGAGTTCGAGCTTACCGGGGAAGTGCTGGTAGAGCACGGGTTTGCTGACCCCCGCGTGCTCGGCGATGTCATCCATGACGGTGGCGTGGTACCCATTGTTGACGAATACTTCGGTCGCCGCGGCGAGCAGCTGAGCCCGTCGCACGTCTCGGGGCATCCGAATTCCACGGGGTGCTGGACTCGTTCGGGGCGATACCGTCTCGGTCATCTGCCTTCTCCGCCTCCCCTCCAGGTGATCTGACTGACCTTACTCGGGGGGAGTCCGACGCTGGCAACGTTAACGGACCGTGGTTTAAGCCCCCCGGCCTGGTAGCGCTGTTATCCAGCGCAGTACTTTGGACTGCTTTAGCCCTTTCATCACTACAGGTGGTAACTCTTTGTTGCGCAGGGTTACGTATGGCACGCTTGCGCCGTGACCAGCCCGACCAGAGCCGATCCTGCCGGCCACATGTCTGAAATCAGCCGCTCCCGCCCGGCAGCTTCCGCTCGGCCCGCTGGTCCGCAGGGAGACGATGAGCGCGTCTCTCCTCGGCGTTTGGATATCCGACCAGCTGACCACCAGCCACTGGCAGCGTCCTGGGACCCCCAGCCCGCACGCGTGCCGCGACACCGCAGTGCCGACCGCCGCGCTGGTGGACGGCTGTCCCGGACGGTATCCGCCTACGGCTGGCGGATCTATCTGGTGCCGCTGCTGGTGGCGATCACCGCGCTGGCCCTGCTCGATGTGGTCAGCGGTTCGCCTATAGGTGGCCTGCTGCCGGGAGATCGGGCCGCCAGCGGTGCCATCGGTGAGAAGGGTGAGCGGGATCCGCTGATCCCCAATCCGGTGGGCGGGTCGGGTTTTGAGGCGGTCAAGGCATCCGCGGAGCTGCCCGGCGGCGGGCCGTTCACCGCTGCGGGTGCAGGTACCTGGCAGGTGGTTCCCGGCGCGGGCGCGCCGTTCGGAACAGGCCAGCTGTTCACCTATACCGTCGAGCTGGAGGACGGCATCGAGCTGGAGGGGGGCGCGCAGGGCTTTGCCGCGACGGTGGACAGCACGTTGCACAACCCGAAGAGTTGGATCGGCAGCGGGCAGTACCAGTTCCAGCGCATCGACGACAGCGCGGCGGCGGACCTGCGGATCAGTCTCACCTCACAGCTGACCACCCGCGAGGTCTGCGGCTTCCGGATACCCTTCGACGCTTCCTGCTGGAAGGACGACGACCGCCGCGCGGTGATCAATATCGCTCGCTGGGCTCGCGGGGCGGTGGCCTTTCAGGGCAACGTGGTGCAGTACCAGCAATACGTGGTCAACCATGAGGTCGGGCATGGGCTGGGCTTCCCGCACACCTCCTGCGTCGAGAGCGGAAAGCTGGCGCCGGTGATGATGCAGCAGACCTGGGGCGTGTCCAACGACTACCTCGCCGCGCTGGGCACCGACAATGTGACCAGCGACGGCCAGGCGTGTGAGCCCAATGCCTGGCCGTTCCCTACGGTGAACTGAGGCGGCGCGGGAAGAGCAACCGCGTGGCGGGCGTTGCAGTGGGGACGACCACCCGCCGACACCCGCAAGGAGTGCACCGATGAGCCTTCCACCGCTGGTGGAGCCCGCCGCGGAGCTGACCAAGGAGGAGGTGGCTCGCTACAGCCGTCACCTGATCATCCCCGATGTCGGGATGATCGGTCAGAAGCGGCTGAAGAACGCGAGGGTGCTGGTGATCGGCGCGGGCGGGCTGGGCAGCCCGGCGCTGCTCTACCTGGCCGCGGCCGGGATCGGCACGCTGGGCATCGTCGAATTCGATGAAGTCGACGAGTCCAACCTGCAGCGTCAGGTGATCCACGGCCAGTCCGACATCGGCAGGCCCAAGGCGGAATCCGCCCGAGATTCCATCCGGGAGATCAATCCGTTCATCCAGGTGAACCTGCACCAGGTGCGGCTGGACTCCAGCAACGCGCTGGACATCTTCGCCGGCTACGACCTCATCCTCGACGGCACCGACAACTTCGCCACCCGCTACCTGGTCAACGATGCGGCGGTGCTGGCGGGCAAGCCCTACGTATGGGGTTCGATCTTCCGGTTCGAGGGTCAGGTATCGGTGTTCTGGGCGGACGCGCCGAACGGGCAGGGCCTGCACTACCGCGACCTCTACCCCGAACCTCCGCCCGCCGGGATGGTGCCCTCCTGCGCCGAGGGTGGGGTGCTGGGCGTGCTCTGCGCGTCGATCGGCTCGATCATGGTCACCGAGGCGATCAAGCTGATCACCGGGATCGGGGAGACGCTGCTCGGGCGGCTCATGGTGTACGACGCGCTGGAGATGACCTACCGGACGATCAGGATCCGCAAGGATCCCTCGGCCGCCCCGATCACCGAGCTGATCGACTACGAGGCGTTCTGCGGCACCGTGTCCGACGACGCGCAGCAGGCCGCCTCGGGATCCACCATCACCGCTGCCGAGCTCAAAGAGATGATCGACTCTGGTAAGGAGTTCGCCCTGATCGACGTCCGGGAACCGCACGAGTACGAGATCGTCCGGATCCCGGGTTCCACGCTGATCCCCAAGGACCGCATCCTGTCCGGGGAGGCGCTGGCCGAGCTACCCCAGGACAAGCCCCTGGTGCTGCACTGCAAGTCCGGGCAACGTTCCGCCGAGGCACTCGCCGCGCTGCACAAGGCCGGGTTCTCCGACGCGGTGCACGTCGGCGGCGGCGTACTCGCCTGGGCCAACCAGATCGACCCCTCGTTGCCGACCTACTAGCGTAGGGACACCGCCTCGGCTGCGGCTTCCGCGTGCTCGGTGCGCCGCACACCGGGGTGCCCTACCACAAACCCCCAGGCCAGCACGCAGGCTGCGGCGCTGGCGAGCACCGGCAGGGTGGGACGGACCTGGTAGAGCGCGGTCGCCGCCAGCGGCCCGACGACCAGGGCCGCTCCGTTGGCGGCGTTGATCAGCCCGACCACGCTACCCTGCTCGTCCGGGCCGACCAGCAGCGTCGGAGCGGCGATGCAGGCCGGTATCGCCATGCCGAGGCCGAGCCCCAGCAGCAGCATGCTGAGCGTGATCGTCCAGAGCGCGGTGGCGAACACCAGGACGAGCAGCGCGACGACGGCCAGGGGGAGACCCGTGCGCAGCAGCCGCACCGGTGCCCACCGCAGCCGCCGCACGAGCAGACCTTGGACCGCCACGAGCACGATGCCGGTACCGAACGACACCGCGCCGGTGGCCCGGACCGTGCCGGCCGCGTCGAGCCCGAGCCGGTCCTGGATCAGGAACCCCAGGATGAGCAGGATCGGCCCCAGGCTCAGGGTAATCAGGAAACCCACCGCCAGAAACGGCCAGAGCCGCTGATCCCACAGCCGTAATCTGCTTTGCCGGCCGATCGACTTCCGCATGCCGTCACCGCTGGTTCGGGCAGCGGCGCTCGGCAGCGCGACGGCCACCAGGATCAGCACCGGAACCACCACGAGCGGGGGCGCCCACACCGGCCCGAGCAACCCGGCGAAGGCGAGCACCCCGGCCAAGGCCGGACCGAGCGCGACCGCCACCCCCTGCGCCGCGCCCAGCTGCCCGATTCCGCGGGTGCGTTCGCGGGCCTCGGGCGTGTTCGTGGCCACGTACGCCATGGCGGCGACGACGACCGCGCCGATCCCGGCCCCGAACAGCACGCTGCGGGTCGCCAGCATGCCGACCAGCGCTGCCCCTGGCGTCATCTGGCTGGTCAGTGCGAGCTGGCTGATTACGGCGAACCCGGCCAGCCCGAGCACAGCCAACCCCAGCCCCACCAGCAGTACGGACCTGACGTCCCAGGAGTTCAGCGCCTGGCCCCAGGCCAGGCTGGTTCCCGCGAACAGCACTGCCGCCACCGTGAGAACCAGCCCGAGCTGCATCTCGGTCAACCCCACCTGGCGAGCCAGCGGCGCCAACACCGGCGACAGCGAATACTGCGCGGTGAAGACGATCAGCACCGCCAGCAGCACCGGAAAAATGTGCCGATCCGATCCCGTCGTAGTGTTCATCGGATGGACTTGACGAGCTTGAGCTTTCCGGCGTCGCCGGGTTCGCGGTCGATGACCGCGACCGGGATCACGTCGATTCTGGGTGGAATGGCACCGGTGCTTTCGATGACGCGGAGCAGCTTCGTGCGGATGAGAGCGGGGACGTCGGGAGCGGCGGAAGGGCGCAGGACAACGCGCACGTCCAGGCTGGATCCGTCGTAGCTGAGCTGGTACTGGCGGACGTCGGGAAATCCGCAGACCGGCGCCGTCAGGGGCAGGGGGTGCACGGCGACCTTGCTGCCGTCCGGGGCCGGCAGCATGATGATGTCGTCGATACGGCCGTCGACCCGCGCGATGCGCCGGTAGGGCCACCCGGTGGGATTGGGGCCTTCGGCCAGGGTGATCGAGTCCGAGAGCTCGTATCGGATGAGGGGCTGTGTGGTGTTCACAAGATTGGTCACCAGCACTTTGTGGCTCGGCGTTCCGGGCGGAACGGGACGATTGCGTTCGTCCACGGCCTCCAGGACGACCAGATCTTCGTTGATGTGCATACCGACGCGCCGCGGACAGCTGCCCCCGATCGCGATCGTCTCCGTCGCGCCGTACACCTCCAGCGGCCACAGTCCCCATGCTTCGTGGATGCGGCCGCGCATATCGTCGGTGAGCACCTCTGCCCCGCAGCACACCTGAGTTGGCGTGATGCGCAGCTCGCCCTGAAGCTGCTCCTCGGCGAGCAGGGCGGCGATCGAGGAGTAGCTGATCAGGACTTGGGGCTGGTAGGCGTTGAGGGTTGCGACCATCTTCGGTAACGGTGTCGTGGCCGTGAGGTGGGGCGAAGTCTGCCCGCTGGATGGCAGCGTGGCCTCGATCCGCTGGACGAGCTGCCGGGAAATGTGAAAAGGGCTGCCGCTCCCGATCCCGATGATCCGGCTTGCTGGTGTGACCCCGCATCGGACTATGCCGGCCAGGCATGCGGCAGCCATCATTGTGAACTCGTTGCCGGAGTAGACGAACAGGCCGCGCTTGCCCGTGGTTCCCGAGGTCGCGAAGACGTGATATTGCCCGAGGAGGGGATCGGTGGGGTGGGGGCCGGCCAGGTGCGCGTCCACCTCGGCTCTGCGGAGCCGGCGATCGGTCACGATCCGGTCGAAGTTGTCGAGCACTGAGGTTTTCGACAGCGTTGGCAGCTCCTCGAGTGGCACATCACTCGAGGATGCATCGGGCCCGAGCACCTCTCGGTAGTAGGGCGAAGCCGATACCGCATGCGCGATCAGCGCGCGGAGCCGCGCATCCTGGTACTCAATCAGGCGGTCACGCGACCATTGGTCACGCGCGAGCATCTGCATCGCCAGTGGCATGACATCCGCGTGGCCAGAGTCTGCGGCCGCGGTGATCGTACTCATTCGTTGTTCCTTTCGTAACCATTCAGCCGGGGGCGAACCGGGCGATGGCCGCGACCGCCTCGTCGCGGTGTTCGAGGGTTATGTCGAGGGGGGGCAGCGTCCTGCCGTGCAGTCCCGAGACCACCAGCTGGCCGGCTTCGTCCTCGCGGACCCGTACCTCGGCGGGGAACACCGGCCCGCACCCGTGGTCCCACAACCACCGGCGCACCGCGTCCTTCACCGCGATCCGGCCGAGCAGCCACCGCGCCCGACCCCTCGGAGCACAATGGTCATAGTCGGCGCGCTCGGCCGTGCCGAGATACGCGCGCATGGTCAGCTCACGCGAGGCGAGGTCCGACCATCGGTCGGACAGCATCACCCAGCCGTCCGGCAAGAACCGCGACAGCGTGTTCGTCTCGGGGAACCGCTCCGCGGCTTCGGTCTCGAGATCGCTGTCGAAGCGGCGGCCGCACCAATTCTCGATGTGCGCCCAGACCTGACCCTTGGTACACAGCTGCATGTCGGCTTCTACCGCCGTGTCGGTGATGGACCGGATCCGGACCACCCCGTCTAGCGGCGCGCCGACGGCGGGGTGGGAGCCGTACAGGCGGAGGTGGCCGAGGTTCACCGGCAGCACGACCCGCTTGGTGGTGCACGTTGACATGATCCAGTACCAGACCAGGTGTGCGAGGTTGTCGAGCAGGCCGCCGGGCGCGGATGGCGTGGTGATCACGGCGCGCACGTGCCGCTCGCCTTGGGCGACCAAGCGGCTCATGCCCTGGAAGCGCGGGCCGTGGAAGACCCACCGCCTGCCGTAGAATTCCTCGGCGGTGACATCGGGCGTCCGCTCGATGCCGAGGTTCACCGGCCAGGCCGGAGGTGCGTCGGCGGGATAACGAGTGCCGAGCTCGATCGTCGCCCGCGCGTACTCGCCGACACTCACCGACATCCGGTTCGGCCCGTCAGGGGCGGTGGTGACCGGAACGTCCACCGGTGGCGACGCCACCAACCAGCGGCTCAGGGCTACATCATGGACGGCCACCGCGTGTCGGCCGGAGACGGCCCGCTCGGCAGCGTCGATCATGTGCTGGATGAGCGTGGCGCCCGGCACGACCGGCCAGCGGTCGGCCTCATCGGGCCAGTCCTCGCGCTGCCGGAAGAAGCAGTGGTCCCGCAGGTAGGGCATGGTCTCGGTGGACACCCGCAGCACTGTGCGCAACGCCCGAGGAGACGCCGCTCGCGCGTCGATCACCACGGCGGCGGAGTCGGCGGTCTCCCGCAGCAGCCCCGCCAGCTCGGCCGCCAAAGGAAGCTCAGCCGCGAGCTGGTCCAAGCGAGAGGACGACATCGCGAGGGCGGGCACAGCGCCGTTGAGCGAGACCAGCGGCGTCGAGAGGTCGAGCTTGACCGGTTGCCTGCGCGGTCTGGCGCCGTCGATCGGGTCGCCATCGACTGCCGGCGGTTCGCGGCCCTCCACCCACAAGGCCGTGACCACGCGGCGCAGCTGGTCGAGGCCGCTGCGGTGGGCGGAGTTGGCCGCGACCGCGAGGTGTTCCCTGCCGCGCAGCGTCTCATCGATCAGCGAGCCCAAATTCCCAGCCCCGACCTGCAGAAACACCCGGACACCGGCGGTGTACATCGCCTCGATGAGCTGACGTAGGCGCACCGGCTCAAGGAGATGTCGCACGAGTAACGCCCGTATCTCGGCCTCGTCCTGGGGGTAGGGAGCCGCAGTGGTTGCCGACCAGATCGGCACCGTGGGAGGACGTAGTCGGAGGCGGTCTGCCACTGCGCGGGCTGGTTCCAGGTACGGCTCCATCATCGGGGTGTGGAAGCCTGAGCCGAACGGCAGCACCGTGGCGAGCACGCCGCCCCCGCGGAGCGTGCTGACCAGTTCGTCGATCGCGGCGGCCGGTCCACAGACGATCGTCGCGTTCGGGGAGTTGTCATGGGAGACGACGATCTCCCCGCGACCCGCGATCGCGTCGGTGGCTTGATCTATGCCACAGCCCAGCGCGGCGGAGGAGAGGTCGTCGGGTGCCGATAGCGCGTCCAGGTCGAAGGATTCCAGAAACTTGTCGATCTCGGCGCCGGCGTACATCCCCGCCGAGATCATCGCGGTCAGCTCGCCGATGCTCTGGCCGGCCACCACGTCGGGGACGATTCCCAATCGGCGCATCGCCTGGTCGAGCAGTCTTCCGACGGCGACCACACCGGCCCCGTGCCGACCGTGATTTCGGATCGAGACCTCCGGCACGCGCAGACCGAAGTGCGCCGCCACGTCGTCGACTCGTGGCGCGAACTCGGCCTCCAGACCAGGGAAGACGAACGCGACGCGCCCACTGGAAGGCGTGCGCAGCAGCGGCTGGGGACTGAACCAGACATCGTTACCGCCGCGCCACGCCTCGCCTTTGGTGACCGCTCTCCGAGCGAACGCGAGACGCTCCGGCGTCGGTCCTATGACCCCCAGCCGACAGCCGTCTCCCGCTGTCGCGGCACCATCTCCGTCGAGCAGCGCGGCGATCCCGGCCGGGCTGTCCGCGGCTAGGCGGAGCACCCGCTCGGGCTCGCGGATGGTGACCGACCGGCGCGGCGGCCGAACGTGTCTCTGCCCAGGGTGCTGCTCCACAACGGCATGGGTGCTGATGCCGCCGAAGCCGAACGAGTTGACTGCCGCCCGCCGAATCCGCTGGTCGCCGCCGAGCTCCCACTGCTCCGCCGAGCTGATCGTCCGGAACCGGGTGCGCGCCATTGCGGGATGGGGGTTCTCGCACCCCAGGGTGGGCAACAGGATCCCATGGTGCACCGCGAGCGCGGCCTTGATCAGAGCGGCGATGCCGCCAGTCGACATGGTGTGCCCAATCATGGACTTGACCGAGCCGATCACCGCGCGCTTGCTGTTACCGTCGGCTGGGCCGAACGCGCGCGCCACGGAGGCGAGTTCGGCCTGATCGCTGGCTGGTGTCGCGGTGCCGCTCGCCTCGAGCAGGCCGACTGAGCCAGGCTCGGCGGGGTCGAGGCCGGCAGCCCGCCAGGCTCGCTGGGCGGCGAGCGCCTGCCCGTCCGGATCGGGGTTGAACAGGCTGCCGCCCCTGCCGTCGCTGGCCACCCCGGTGCCACGGATGACGGCGTAGATATGATCACCGTCCCGCTCGGCGTCGGCCAGCCGTTTGAGCGCCACCATGCCGGTGCCCTCGCCGATCAGGAGGCCGTCCGCGGCGCGATCGAAGGACCGCATTCGCTGGCTGGGCGACAACACCTGTAACTGCGCCAATATGCTCCAAATCAGGAGGTTGTCGCAGTGGTGCACGCCCCCGGCCAGTACCAGATCGCAGCGCTCGCGGGCCAGCTCGCCGACCGCCTGGTCCACGGCGACCAGGGAGGAGGCGCAGGCGGCATCCACCGTGTAAGCGGGGCCTCGGAAGTCGAGCCGGTTGGCTATGCGGGAGGCAACCAGAGCGGGCACCAGCCCGATGGCCGCGTCATGCCCGTAGGGGCCGACCTGCGTGATAAACGCGTCTCTGATCCGGTCCAGCTGCTCCGCAGCGAGCTCGGGTGCCAACTCGCTCAAGGTACGGATCAGTTGGCGTGGGGTGCGGACCCGTTGCTCGAGCCGGACCAACCCTTGGGTCACGTAGCCGCCCCGGCCGAGGATAACGCCGATCCGGTCACGTGCGGGCAGTCGTTGTTCGCCTCCCACGTCGGCGACTGCCGAGGCCGCGACCTGGAGGGCGATGAGCTGATCGGGCTCGGCCACCGCCACGGAGCTTGGCATGATGCCAAACTGGGCAGCGTCGATCTCCGCGAAGCCGTCGACGAAGCCGCCCCGTCGGCAGGAGATGAGGCCGGACCCCGGCGGGCTGACCGTTCCCTCGGGGGCGTAGAAACTCGCGTCCCACCGGTTCGCGGGGACGTCGGTGATCGCATCGACGCCGTTGACCAGGTTGTGCCAGTACGAGTCCAGATCGGCTGCGCCGGGCAGCAGCACCGCCATGCCGACGATCGCGATGGGCGGCTGCTGTCCCATCACGTCGGCCAACCCGGGGCGGTGTAGACGACGGCGGGCGTCGATGGCGCGCCCCAGGCGAGCTCGTCGAGCAGGCAACGGATGCCCTCCGCCGGATTGATCAGTGCGATGCCACGTCGGCCGTATTCGTGGGCAAGCTCGGATGTCACCATCCCGCCGTGCCTGTCGCTGGGCGCCCACGGGCCCCAGTGCACGGTGAGCGCACGGTGCCCGGTGCGGGTCGCCCAGGAGGCGCCGAGGGACTCGAGTGCGTCGTTGGCCGCCGCGTAGTCCGCCTGCCCCGGGTTGCCGACTACTGCGGCGACGCTGCCGAACAGGACGACGAACCGGGGTTCTCCGGGGAGATCCTCGAGTGTGCTCAGCAACGCTCGGGCGCCGTCGACCTTGGTGGCGAACACCCGGCGAAAGGACTCGAGGTCCTTGCCTGCCAGCAACTTGTCCTCGATCACGCCGGCGGCGTAGATCACACCGTCGATCCGGCCGTGCTCGGTGTGCACGTCTTTGACCAGTCGGCGCACCGCGTGGGGTTCTCGGGTGTCCACCGAGTGGTAGCGGACCGCGGCGCCCACCGTACGCAGCTCGGCCAGAGTGGCCACAACCTGGCGCTGCGCCAGGATCTGGCCTGCGGCACGCTCCACGTCGGCAGGTGAGCGGTGGCCCAGTGCGGCGAGCGCGGCACGCAGCGCAGGTCGGTCAACGGCGGCTGCGGTCGCCGGATCCTCGGGTCCGGCCAGCAGTGGGGTCCGGCCTGCCAGCTCGATCCGGCAGCCGCTCGCGCGGGCCAGGCTCACCGCGAACCGGGCGGTGATCCCCCGCGCACCTCCGAGGAGCAGCACCACTGAGCTGCGGTTCAGCCCGATCACGCTCGCGGCTGTGCTCGTTCGGCTCAGGTTGACCGGGAGCGGGGCCTCGACCATGCCGAGCGTGTGCCTGGCCCCCCCTGCGTGCCGCACCACAGGGAAGTGCTCGGACCCGGTCAGCTCGCCGAGGAGCTGATGGGCGATCACCGTGGGCGATCCGGCCGGATCTACCTCGACGAGTGTCGCCCGGACGTCCGGGTATTCCTTGGCCACCGTGCGGAAGAAGCCGCGCAACCCGGCCGCCTGGGTGCCTCCCTCGATCGAGCAGGCGGCCAGCAACCAGCGCGGACGATGGACCAGCGCCGCCTGAAAGATCGGAAACGCCTCGGGCAGCAGTGGGTCGTCTTCGGCTGTCAGCGCGTCGAGCCAGATCAGCCCGTCCAGGGGCTCGTCAAGGTCTCCGTCCCGGGGTGCCGCGCCGTGTCTGCTCAGCTGCGCGGCCAACTCCTCGCCGACGCCGCTGTCGCCGCCCACGATCACGAATCGGCGGCCGCGTAGCACCGCGCCATCGAGGGGATCGCCGCCGCTGAGCGGGCTGGGTTCGATCACGAACCGGGTGGGCGCAACGCCGTCGGAGTTGGGCGGTGTCAAGCTGCCTACCAGGGGCGGCGGCGTGCTATCGCCCACCCGGCCGTCCAGCCACCCGGCGAGCGCGCCCGCAGTGCGCGCCTTCGCGAGCTCTTCCATCTCAGGGTCGGTGAGCTTGGTGGCGTCGGCGCGTTCACCGAGGCGGGCGGCGAGCGCACCCAGGATCTCGGTGCGCTTGATGGAGTCGATCGACAGGTCGGCCTCGAGGTCGAGGCCCGGCTCGATCATGTCGATCGGGTAGCCGGTGCGCTGACTGATGATCTCCAACACATCGGTCAAGTTGTCCTTGGGCGCTGGTGTCGATGTGCGGGTGGGTGCGGGTGCGGCGAGGGCTGCTACTGGCTCCGTGATCGACAGCGCCCGCCGGGAGATGGGCGGGGGCACCGACTTCGGTGCGGCCGGACGCTCGCCGGACTCGGCGCCGAGGTAGGTCAGCAGCACGTCACGTTGGGCGGCCACCATCTCCCGGCTGGTGCGGAGGAACTCGCTGATCAGCGCATCCCCGTCGCTGCTGATCGGCATCGTCGGGGCCACCTGCACCTGCCGAGCGGGGGCCAGGCCGCCGGGCAGGAAGCTGCCATCGGTGGTGCGAATCAGGTGACCGTCGACGGTCCAGCCGGGCTGGGGCGGTGGCGTCGTGTCGCTGACGTCGACGGCGTCGCGGCCACTGAACAGCCACCCCGTGCGCAGCCGCACCCCGGCGACCGCGAGCTTGGCCACTGCGGTCAGGAACCCGGGAAGTCCCGGCATGGCCGGGGCGTCACAGGCCACGGCGACGTGTGGGCGGTCCTTCAGGATCGCGCCGACCAGCCCGGTCAGCACCTGGCCGGGGCCGGCCTCCACGAAGACCCGGGCTCCTGCCGCGTACATCGATTCGATCTGCTCGGCGAACCGCACCGGCGCGCCGATCTGCGCGGCCAGCTCATCGCGCACGCCACCGGCCTGCCGGGGATAGACGGACGCGGTGCGGTTGGACCACACCGGTGCGGCGAGGTCACGCACCGTATAACTGGACAGCACCTCGGCGAACCGCCCGCAGGCACCGGCGATCACCGGGCTGTGGAACGCACCCGCCACAGGGAGACGCGTACTGGTATGGCCCGCACTGGCCAGCTCGGTGATCGCGTGCTCGACCAGCGCGGTCGGCCCCGAGATCACGACCTGCCGAGGGCTGTTGTGGTTGGCCACCACCACCTGATCCGCCAGATCCGCCGCGTGCAGCACCCGCTCGACCTGCGCTCCTGATGCCGCGACCGCGGCCATCGTGCCCGGGTCGTCGCCGGCCGCCGCGAGGATCGCCTCGGCCCTGGCCTCGCTCAGCTCGAGCAGCGCCGCCGCGTCGAAGGCACCTGCGGCGCACAACGCGACCAGCTCGCCGTAGCTGTGCCCGGCGAGCATGCCCACCTCCACACCCAGCCGGGTGAGCAGTTGGTGTACGGCAAGACCGGCAATGCCCAACGCGGGTTGCGCGACGCGGGTGTCCCGCAGCCGCTGCTCCTGCCGCTGGCGGTCGTCGGGGCCGAACGCGGCCGGCGGGAACAGTGCGTCGGCCCACCTCCGGCCGCGTTGGAGCACGTGGCCGAGCTCGGGGAACGTGACGAACAGCTCGGCGAGCATCCCCGGCCGCTGGCTGCCTTGACCGGGGAACAACACGGCGACCTCGCCCGGCTCGCCGAGCCCGGCCAGGAAGAGACCACGAGCCACGTCGTGCTTTCCTGCGACCGCCCGGCCCAGCAGGTCGGCCAGGTCGTCGAGGTCCTCCGCAACGATCGCCACCTGTACCGGCTCGTGGGACCGGTCGGCCCACCGGGACGCGGTCCTGGCCAGGTCGCGGAGCCGCCATGGGCGGCCGGCGTCGTCGTTGACCCTGGTCAGCTCGATCAGCCGGGCGATGGTGGAGCACGCGGCAGGATGGTCGGCGCCATGGAAGGTGAGCAGCTCCGCCGGCCACTGGTCGAGGCCGTGTCGCGGCGCCGTGGTGCCGTCGTAGCCCTGCACGACGACATGGAAGTTGGTACCGCCGAAGCCGAAGGCGCTGACGCCCGCGACCCGCTCGGCGGGTGGGGCCACCCAGGGGCAGGCGAGGGGGGAGAAGGCGAACGGGCTGGACGCCGCCTGCCACTCCTTGTTCGGCTCGCTCACGTGCAGGGTGGGCGGTCTGATGCCGGTGTGCACCGCAAGCACCGCCTTGATCAGCCCGGCCAGGCCCGCCGTGCATTTGGTGTGCCCGATCTGGGATTTCACCGAACCCAAGGTGCAGCTGCCGGGCGCCGCGCCGGATTCGGTGAACAACTCGGTGAGTGTGCGCAGCTCGGTTCGGTCCCCGACGACCGTCCCGGTGCCGTGTGCCTCGATCAGCCCCACTTGGGCGGGCGAGATACCCGCGTTGCGATAAGCCCGTTCCAGAGCGGTGCGCTGCCCCTCGGGCCGAGGCGCGGTGAGGCTGCGTGACCTGCCGTCGCTCGCGCTGCCGACGCCCTTGATCACCGCGTACACGCGGTCACCGTCGCGCTCGGCGTCCGCGAGGCGTTTGAGTGCCACGCAGGCGATGCCTTCACCCGGCGTGAGGCCGTCGGCGGACGCGTCGAACGCGCGGCACTGCCCAGTGGGCGACAGCGCGTGCACCACCGAGAGCAGCAGATAGTCGTTGACGCCGTTGTTCAGATCGCCGCCACCGCACAGCACCAGGTCGCTCGTGCCGCCGGTCAGCTCCTTGCAGGCAACGTCGAGCGCGGCCAGGGAGGACGCGCACGCCGCGTCCACTGTGTAGTTGGCGCCGCCCAGGTCCAGCCGGTTGGCAATCCGGCCTGCGATGACGTTGGCGAGCACACCGGGATAGGAGTCCTTGGTCATCGGCGGGAGCTGGGCGGCCAACTCCTCGGGGACCTCGGTGAGGTAGCCGGGTAGCAGGCTGCGCACCGTCATCGCCTGGGACAGGTCACCGCCGGCCTTGGCGCCGAACACCACGGCGGTTCGGGACCGGTCGAAGGTCCGGTGGGAGTAGCCCGCGTCGGCCAGCGCCCGGCGCGCGGCCTCCAACGCGAGCAGCTGCACCGGCTCGATGCTGGTCAACGAAGCCGGCGGGATGCCGTAGCGCAGTGGATCGAACGGGATCCTGGGCAGGAACCCGCCCCACTTCGACGGCGTCAGCGCACCTGCTGTGGCGCCGGTGGCTTCGGGGGAGTAGTACACCTCGGCATCCCACCGCTCGGCGGGGACCTCGGTGACCGCATTCGCACCGGCGACCACGTTCGCCCAGAAGCTCTCCAGGTCCGGCGCGTCAGGGAACATGCAGGCCATGCCGACGATCGCCACATCCAGTGGTGGCGGGGCGGTCTCCGCGCGTTCCTCGGCGGTGGGAGTCCCCAACCGGGTTCGCAGCTGCTCGGTTCGACGCGTGAGGTAGTTCGCCGCTCGGTCACTGACCGCGGCGTGCAGCGCGGCGATCGTGGTGGTGGTGTGGCGCAGGACCGCGACCTGACCGGCCATGAACAGGCCCTCGGCCAGTTGCTGGTCCTCGCTGACCGAAATCAGATCGGCGCCGGAACGCTGCACCCCCTTGCTGGCGATGCGCAGCCGCCCCTGGTTGAGCAGCTCCAGCTCCTCCCACACCTGGCGATCGGGCAGGCCGCGGCCGCCCAGGTCGGCCCGAATGAGCTGGAAGTTCTCGGTGAACGGGCTGGCCAGGCAGCGGGTGACGTGGCCCGGTGCCGTCTCGAGCAAGTCGGTGCGCTCGGCCGCCACCACCTGACGCTGGAACAGTGGCTCGATGGCGCCGCAGCCGACCGCCTCCTCGGTGAACAGGTAGGCGGTGCCCATCAGCACGCCGACCCCAGCACCCCGGCGGGCCAGCGGCGCGGCCATGGCCGCGACCATCGCCGCCGAGCGCGTGTCATGGATACCGCCGGCGAACAGCACCTGGATCTGGCCGGCCACCTCCTGGGTTTCCTCTGTGATGTGGGCGTCCAGGTAGTCGGTCAGTACGGTGAGCTGGGCCTCCCACAACGCGAAGCTCGATCGTGGCCCGATGTGGCCACCACACTCGGCGCCCTCGAAAATGAACTTGCGAGCGCCCGCTTCGAGGAACTGTTCGAGCAGACCGGGGGAGGGAACGTGCAGGAACGCGCTGATCCCGACGTCCTCCAGGATCTTCGCTTGCGAAGGGCGGCCGCCCGCGATCACCGCACAGGACGGCCGAACCTCCCGGATCACCTCCAGCTGGGCGGCGCGGGTCTGCTCCGGCGCGAAACCCAGCACGCCGACGCCCCACGGACGTTTCCCCAGCGCGGTCCGGGTCTGCTCCAGCAACGCGCGGGTCTGGTCCCGGTTTGCCAGGGCGAGGGCGACGAACGGCAGCGCGCCGTGCTCGGCGACCACGGCGGCGAATCCGGGCTGGTCGCTGACCCTGGTCATCGGCCCCTGGGCAATCGGCAGCAGGGTACCCAGCGCGGTGGACAGTGCCGCGCCCGCCCCCAGCACGTCCGTCATATCCTCGTCGCGCAGGGTGTCGAGGATCGACTCCCGGACCGCGCGCACCACGCGACCGGCCGTGCCGAAACGCTCGGCGAACCGCTTGGCCAGCCAGGCGTCCTGGCCGATCGGAAGGGATCGGGCCGAACCCCGACCACGTTGGGCCAGAACTCGGTGACCGGCGAGCACCACGGTCTCCGAACCGTCCATCGCGGCGATCGCCGAGCACACCTCGTCAGGCAGCTCGGACTCGGCCAGCAGGGCGAGCTGGCTGTCCAGCACCACCCCGGCCGCCCCGCCGATCACCGCCGCGACCGCGGTACGCAGGCCGATGCCACCGCACGTCCACACCGGCAGGTCCAATCCCGGTTCCGCGAGCAGCCGCTGGAGCAGCGCGAAGGAGCCCAGCTCACCGACCCGGCCACCGGCCTCATTACCTCTGGCGACCAGGCCTGCGGCCCCGGCCCGCGCCGCCCGCAGCGCCTGCTCGACTCCGGTGATCTCCACCAGCACCCGGTAGCGCCCGGGTAGGTTCGCCATCTGCCACGGCGAACCCGCGCCGAGCAGCACGGTATCCACTTCCGCGGGCAAGTCGCCCGGCCGCAGCGTGCAGCCGGCCGCCACCCGGACGCCGAAAGATCCCGGAGCCCACCGCTGGACCAGCTCCAGGGCGATTCGTGCCTGGCCGGCCTGGCTCTCGCCGGTACCCAGATCGAGCACCCCGAGCCCCCCGCCACGGCAGACTGAACCGACCAACCGCGCGTTCGGCTCGCCGAAGGGGCTCACTCCGATGACGAGTTCGCTCCGACACCTTTGGGTGGCCATGGAGATCTCACTGATTGTCACTGCCCAACCTCCCCCGGGGGCCTCTAGGACAGGCTCCACGATGGGCCAGCGTGCGCACACTCAGCGCTATCCGCAACCGTCGCCCCCGCACTGGGTGAGATGTCAACTCCATGGGACCCGGCGAGGGGCCTAACCGACTGACGCCTGCTTGGCTACCCTGCGTCACCGCTGATGCCTTGTGGCGCCGATCTGTCACCCCACTCAGGGAATACGCCATGGACGTAGAATTTCCATTTGAGAAAACAGGAACCTTTGTTGTCAGGCCTGCACCCGAGGCACGATCTATGCTGGCGCGACATCGAGAGGTGTCTGTTTCTTTCGAAGGTTCTCGGCCTGCCCAAAAATAGTAATGGTGCCCTGGGAGGGAGGTGCGCTAAATGTGATCAGTGGCGCCGGCCTGGCTTAGCTAAGGGACGCAGCCCCGCCCCCGGCGATGTCGCCGGG
>JBOHHE010000301.1:0-2536 GCA_050700355.1 Pseudonocardiaceae bacterium | reverse complement strand
ACGAACTACGATCCCACTTCCAACGCTGAAGAACATCCCACTCGGAAGACTCGACTGTTACGATCACTTGGTAATCATAGCAAACAATTCATCGAAGATCGATTTTGTTTAATTGCGGCCATAGGTGTCCTTCTCCCTGGATGATTGATCTCTTCCCAAAGACCATCATCCTAGGTCAGCAGGGCACCTATCGTCATCTCACGACGCGTGTCTTCCCCCTACTCGCGGATTCGGGTCAGACAACAGCTTGTCAAAGTCCATGCCGTGTTCCTCACTTACCGAATTCCATCGACCTGTTACGAGCTAATCAGGTGGTCAGCATTTGGTCGACAAGTGTTGGCGCTTAGGTGACGGTCCGCCGACCAGTCCAGCTCATGTACATAATAGTAGTCTGCTCGTCTGTGGAATCATCCTAGCCGTGAATCGTGATCTGCTTGTCAAGATCACGCTATCATGGTAAGTAAGGTGACGGTGCTCATACTGTGCCCACTGGGCCTCGAGGACCTGCTGACCGTGGTTCCGGCGCCGACGTTAGCGGTGGTCATCGCACCGCTTCTTCCGTCGCCATCCTCGCTGGCCTCAACTATCATTGCGGCTCATCAGTGAAGTTATCCAAGTGGGCAGAAGCGTGGCCGGATCCGCACGGACACCTCGGCTGTTCACCGACCCCCGCTACACTCAGGACGAGTTAGTGATCGTTTTCGCTACGGAAGTCGTCGGCAATCTTGAACAGGAACTCCCGCGCCGCTTCGTCGTGCAGAGCGTAGCGCTGGTAGTGGGCGAACAGGTCCAGGTAGTAGCGCACGTCGGTGGGGTCGCGCAGGACGAGCAGACCGGTCTTGCTCTCGACGCGGACAAGCCGGTCGTCGTAGGCTACGAACACGTTCAGCGGGCCAACTGGCACCCGGGTCCGCAGCGGGATGATTTCGATCGTCACGTTCGTCAACTCGGCGGCCTGGGTGATGTGGTCTATCTGGGCAGCCATGCCCGCAGAGTCAAGTAGCCGCCAGCGCAGCGCTGCTTCAGTGAGCAGGAAGATGAACTGCTTGTCCTCTCGGTGCAGGATTGCCTGCCGCTGCACCTTGTGGTTGACGATCTCCTCGACCGCCACTGGCGAACGTTCTTCCGGCCAACTCAGCGCCTGCCGGGCGTAGGCGGGAGTCTGGATGAGTCCGGTGATCATAGTGGGTAGAAAGTGGCGCTGCACTCGACACTGTGCCTCCAGGGCCTGCAGGTCCCGCTGCCGCGCCGCGGGATCGGCGCGGATTCTGAGCCTGCCGGGCTGGAACTCGGTATTGGCCGCTCTGGCCAGCGACACGAGTTCGCGGCTGCGTTCGGCGTCGGCGTCCAGCGCGTAGACGATGAGTTCGACGTCGGTGATGCTGGGGATGATGCGCCCGGTCTCTATCCGGGAGATCTTGGTCTGGCTCATGTAGACCCGGGCCGCGAGGGCGTGCCCGGACAGGCCAGCGGCCCTACGCAGGTCACGCAGCGCCGACGACAGCTCCAGCCGGTCCGCTTCGGACCATTCAGGATCGAGCATCAATAGCCGGTGATAGCCCGGTAGGTAAAGAACGGGATAGCGTGCCGCAGAGCGATCTCACGGTAGTGGCGAAACTCGGCGGGATCAGCATCAGGCACCACCTCCCGGCCCAGCTGAGTACCGTCCTCGGCGTAGATCTGCTTGAGCACCACCTCGTCGTCGAAGAACCAAAAATCCCAGTCGGGTAATCCGGGATCGGGTGTTCGTGACAGATCCAGTATACGAATACCCTCCCCTCCGATCACGATGTTGTCGACATAACCCCAATCGAACTCCATCCGGATGTAGTCGGACAGCGGCGGCGCGAGAACTCTTACCCGCTGCACGTACCGGCCGCCGGTAAAGTAGTTACGGAGCCTGCGGTGCCACTCGCTGTTACTGTTGGCTGGCATCGGTTTACCAGCGAGGTAGAGTTCGAGTTCGCCCTCCTCCTGAGCCACCCGGTACTCAGCCAGCGTCTCCAGACGAAAGGCGGAACGCTGGAACATGTCCCACTGCGATGCCTTCGCGAGTCGCGCCGGAACGCGACGTTCAGCTGATGGCACAGGCGGCTCTCAATAACAGATCAACTGAAATCTCGACCATGGCCTCACCAGCCGGGGAGTTCACGCCTGCCAGCAGCTTACCTCTCACCCCATGGTGCCACGGTCGGTTCGATATGCAGCGTCGCAGTCGTCGCCTTTGCAGTCGCCTGCGATCTTGATCAGCTCCACCTATGCCTCCTCGCTGGTCAGCTTGCGTACCAGGATAGCTCGGCGTGGTGGCCACGGACAAGCGCTCAGCGGGTCTATTCGCGTTCTCGCATAGTGCGGTCGAGGCGTGGGCGCTATGCGCGTTCCGGCATCACGAGAGTGTGCTGGAAGGCTTGTGCACCTGTGCTTATCAGAGTTGTGTTCTCTCGTCGCTCCGGTGCACTGGGTCTCCGAAGACGGTGCGCCGGGGCGGCTTCCAGATCTGGTGATTCAAGGGGAAAGTGGGAATGCAGGCAACCAT
>JBOHHE010000300.1:0-70259 GCA_050700355.1 Pseudonocardiaceae bacterium | reverse complement strand
GACCACACCTGAAGCCTAATGCGCTCTGTGCAGCGAACCTGGGACAGCAGGTCCGCCGCACAGAGCCGTATCACGCACAGAGCCGTATCAACAGCGGTCGAATGTCAGCGCGGACGCTCTGGGTTTGGGTGTGGTGTCGGGTTACTTGAGGTGCTTGTTGAACCAGTCGATCGGGATCTCGCTGAGGTCTCTGACCAGGTCATGCATTGGATCCTGCCAGCCGGATCGCTGCCGTGACACAGCGCAGGAGTTCGTACTAGGTCACGCTGTGTCGCCCGCGCAGGCGATACCCTGTCCGCCATGGCCAGCCCGGAGTTGTCTCGCCGCGTCAATCGCCTTGAGGAAGACCTCAGCGCGATCACCGAGACTGTGCTGGATATCAAGGAGACGGTGGATCGGCACACCGGAACCTTGGCTCAGCACGGACGAATCCTGGCTGATCAGGGACGTACCTTGGCTGACCACGGACGAATCCTGGCTGAGCAAGGACGTACCTTGGCAGACCACGGACGAATCCTGGCTGATCAGAGACGTACCTTGGCAGACCACGGACGAATCCTGGCTGAGCACAGTGGCGAGCTGACCGCGATCAGGGAGACCCAGGCCCAGCACGGCGAGACGCTGGCCGAGATCCTGCGCCGCTTGGACGCTCGCTGATCTGATCCGCTGCTGGCACGCGATCCCCTTCCCCCGCAGGCGGCCCCAAGTACGCGAAGTGAGTAACAGACCGTGCTGCGGTACGAGAAGGCTGATCCGGTGGCGGGTGCCGAGCCGACATCGGGCCTGGCCAAGGCGGGTGAGCGGATCATCACGCGTTCGCCGCCGCTCAGGTGGCGATCATGGAGGTGGCGTCGACGGCGGAGGTCGTCGAGAAGCTGAGTCGGCGTGCCCGGCGGCCGGACCAGGCAGCTATCGCCCGGAGATCCCTACCGGAATTCGAGCATCGACGGGACATCCGCCTACGGACGGCGGGACACCTCCCGCTTCAGGCTTGGTTGTGTGGTGCGAAGGAGTCGCCGCAGCTGATCGACCACGATGCTGATGAGAACCCAGGGACCGACATGCCGACAGCAACCGCCAGGTACACCCCGGCCAGTGCTACACCGAGTCTCGATGACCTGCTGCAGGCCGTCGGTGAACAAAATCCCACCGCGTGGGAAGAGATACTGCGCAGATACGGAAACCTCGTCCGGGCGAGGGTGCGCACGTTCCGGCTACAGGAAGCCGACGCACTCGACGCAGTGCAGATGACCTGGCTGCGGTTGGCGGAAAACTGGCACCAGGTGCAATTCCCGGAGCGCCTCGCCGGGTGGCTGTCTACCACTGCCAGGCGCGAGTGCATGCACATTCTCCGTCAGCCGAAGTACACCGTCGATCTCACTGAGCCGGCAAAAGACGTGGCCGACCCATCCGTCGACATCGAGCAGCACGTCATCGACGCGGAAACAGCGCAGATGCTGCGAGACCTCGTCGCCGAGCTGCCGCCACGCAGGCGGACTCTGCTGCGGGCACTGTTCAGCGAAGATCCTGAGCCTTACACCGAGGTCGCCCGCATCGCGGGCATCCCGCCGGGCAGTATTGGGCCAACCCGTGGGCGAGCGCTAAGGCAGCTGCGGTGGATGGCCCATCAACGCGGGCTGGGTGTGGGCGCTTAACCCGTGAAGGAGTATCCAGTCCCGGACGTCCCAGCCTGGAATCGGGCAGCAACGGGACGTATGCCTACAGATGGCGGGACATCTGCCAGGGCAGGCTTCCGGATAGCTTCAGCTGGCTGGCACTGCTCCCCACCGACGAACACCGAGAGCAAAGGTCTTAAAGAAGCACTCACCATCGAGAGAGGGGTATGTTATGCAATTGCTTGGAACCGAGGATACCGAGGCGCATGAGGCCCCTTATGAGCCGATCATCGTACTGGGCAAGGATAATGCCGACCTCTTCATCGGGCTCACAGTCAAGCAAGTAGTCGCGATCACGCGTAGCTGTCTCTCCACCGACTACGGCCATCAGACGGTGGAGGCTCCGAATGCAAACCGACTTCGAATCGATGACCTGGAGTTCTTCGACGCCAACGGCCGGCCGTTGGCGCCTGTTGTGGTGGCAGGACAGCTAGGAGGCCTGGCGATCCTGGTAGGAGAGAACCACCAGAAAGAGATTCGTGATCGGGTCCGAGAGATAGCCCAGGCAACCGAGCAGATAATTTCCATGGCACAACAGGGAGACTTCGCCTTCGGTCAGCCTCCACTGAAGCTTGCTGACGAAACCGTCGGTTTCGACGAATTCATTAAGGAGCTTGCGAGCGAGAACAGGCAACTGACGGGTGAAGAACACATCAACCCTGGGCATAAAAAGATTCAATCACTTCAATCTCAATCCAGCGGCTGCACCTGGATTCGCCGTATTTGCGGGAAATGTTGAGCTGCCACCGGAGGGTAACGTCGACATCGGGGGAGTCAGGAGGTGGGGCTCATGGGGCTTGCCAAGTTGATGCGGCTCCGGCGCAAGAGACCCGCGCGGGATCGCCCTGCTACCCCGGTGTCGGACTTGGATGCCCAAGGAGCACCGGAAGCCCCGCCGCGCCGGTTCGCACTCACTCTAACGGTCATCTTCGGCTTGTTGCTGGTGACGACCGTGGCGGGCCGACTGTCCGGCACTACCGCCCATTCGGACACATCGGTTGATTTTCTTGACTTTCCCCTCGTAGCAGCATTCTCGTTCACACTGGTGGGCGGCCTTGTAGTGCCTCGCCAACCACGCAATCCGGTCGGCTGGCTGCTCGTGGCGATCGGGTTCAGCAGCGCATTCACTGTGCTTGCGAGCAGCTTCAGCCGTTATCATTTGATGGCATGGATATCCATATGTGCCCCCGCAGTGGCCTACGGACTGCTACCCTTAGCATTACTCCTTTTCCCAGAAGGCCGTTTACCGTCACGCCCCTGGCGATCGGCGATATGGGCCGCCGTGGCTTGCCTGATCATACTGGTGATGAGCGTTTCCGTGGCAGCCTGGGACGACCCATACCTACAGAGCCGCGCGGTGACAACCCTATGGTTCAATAGAGCGAGCCTGCTGGGAGTCACTCTGTGCATTATCGCGGCGATTGCCTCACTAGTGATGCGCTGGCGGCACGCCGAAGGCGACACCCGGCAGCAGTTGAAATGGTTAGGACTGGGAGCTGCATTCATCCCGCTCACAATCGCCCTTGAGCTTCTTGATGTGCCGTGGGCATGGATACCTCTTGCGACCACCGTGCCGGCAGCAATGGCAGTATCAATCTTGAAGTACCGATTATATGATATTGATCTGTTTCTCAACAGATCAATAGTCTATGCAACGTTGACGCTACTGGTCGTAGGTGTTTATGTGGGGGTCGTGACACTGCTGGAAATAGCATTCAGCACTGGTGCTGAACTCGCCACCAGCACGGCATTCACCACCGGGGCGCGGTGGCAGCAGGCAGTAGCGGTCGGCGCCATCGCGATGCTTTTCGGTCCTCTACAAGAAAAGGTGCAACGGGGTGTCAACCGGCTGCTCTATGGCCACCGGGATGAGCCCTACAAGGTCGTCAGCCAGCTCAGCCACCGCTTGGAGCAAGCAATGGATCCCGCCGCCGTATTGCCACAAGTGGTCGAGACCATTACAGATAGCCTACAGCTGCCCTACGTCGCGATCGAGCTGACCTACGGAGCGGCAGAAGGCCAGCGACTGGTGACCTCCCACGGCAGGCGAGCAGGTGAACCAGAGGCGTTCGCCATGGCGTACCAAGGCCAAGTCGTCGGTCGATTACTGGCTTCCCCCCGCTCGGCGGCCCAGCCGTTCACCGCCGCCGAGCGAAGTCTCCTGGAGGATCTGGCCCGGCAAGCCGGTCTGGCCGCCCATGTGGTCAGCCTGACGGCTGATCTGCAGCGTTCCCGGGAACGCCTGGTCCGTTCTCGGGAGGAAGAGCGGCGTCGGCTACGCCGCGATCTGCACGACGGGCTCGGCCCCACTCTGGCAGGAATGACCTTGCAAGTGGGGGCCGCTCGAGCACTGCTGACGGTCAATCTCGATCAGGCCGAATGCGTGCTTGGTGAACTCGAACAGCAACTGCAGAGCTGCATCAGGGAAGTTCGTCAATTAGTCGACAACCTGCACCCCTCCACCCTCGACCATCTCGGCCTCATCGGGGCGATCCGCTACCATATCTCTGCTTTCACCAGCGGTTCCGGCGACTCAGGCACCAAGATCACTCTTAACGCCTCGGATGACCTCGGTGAACTGCCGGCAGCAGTGGAGGTGGCCGCGTACCGGATCGTGACCGAAGCCATCACGAATACGGTGCGTCATGCGGCCGCCAGCAGCTGTATCGTTGCGCTCACGTTCGAAAGCGGGTTACTTGTCGAGGTTATCGACAACGGGGTCGGACTTCCCGATCACTACCAGGCCGGGATCGGATTGACTTCTATGCGCGAACGCACCGAAGAGCTGGGCGGCACGTTCACCGCTCAGCACCTCCCCGGCGGCGGCAGCCGCATCCGCGCTCTATTGCCCTTGGTCGTCGCATGACCAGCGGATCAGCAGTGACAGTGATGATCGCTGATGATCATCCCATCGTGCGCGAGGGGCTGCGTGCCGTCCTGGCCGCCCTACCGGATTTCGAACTCGTCGGCACTGCCGCCAGCGGCTGCGAAGCAGTCACCATCGGCACGGCACACCACCCTGACGTGGTCGTGATGGACCTGCACATGCCTGATCTTGACGGGGTGCAAGCCACCAAACAGCTGCTCGCCGCGCACCCGGACACGGCCGTGTTGGTCCTGACCATGTACGACGATGATGAGATGCTGCTCGCCGCGCTCAAGGCGGGGGCACGAGGCTACCTACTCAAAGGCGCGAGTCACTCCGATATCGCCCAGGCGCTGCGCTCCATCGTCGCTGGTGGTGCCGTTTTCGGAACCGGTGTGGCGGACCAGATACTCAGCCGGCTGGCCGGACGCGCCGCACCCAGCGTCTTTCCGCAGCTGACCCGCCGGGAGCTGGAGGTCCTGAAACTCCTCGCCCAGGGCTGCGGCAACCAGAACATCGCCCAGCGGCTTCACCTCAGCGCTAAGACGGTTCGCAACCATGTCGCCAACATCCTGGCGAAACTCGACCTACCGGACCGGGCCCAAGCGATCGCGACCGCCCGCGAAGCGGGGCTGGGGCATGTCGAGCCCCCGCCGGACACGTAGCAATGACCCGCGGGCGATCACAATGAGCGCCACCACCGGGAGTTCAAGGCTGATTCCGCCCCATCAGGTCGGTGCGGGGCATGATCCTCGGCATGGCGCACCGCTGGTGGTGCCAGAGCAGGAAAGCGGACGGAAACCGTGGCCTGCAACCCTGAACGAGCGGACAAGCACGAATCCCTCGTGATCTTGCCGTGAACAGTGGGGGAGCTAAACGTGAGCCGGAATCTCACCAGGACGCCTGCGCGACGACTGACGGCAGTACTCGCCACCATGCTCGCCGGTGCCGGGCTGATCGCCTTCGCGACACGGCTTCGACGGTAGGAAGCCACGCTGGTGCCCGACCGTCTGCCCTGATCATCGGGCAGGGGGAAGGGCGCCGGTTCAAGAACGTGCAGACGCCCAGGGTCCCCTAGGCTTGAACCCAGGGGGTGCAGGATGGAGTTCGAGGTGCTCGGCCCGGTCCGGGTGCGAGCGGGGGCGCAGTCGACGCCGCTGACCGCCAGGATGCCTCGCACCCTGCTCGCCATCCTGCTGACCCGGGTGAATACCTCAGTGCCGGTGGACCTGCTGGTGGACACGCTATGGGCGGGCAAACGGGATCCCCGGGCGGCCAAGAAACTCCAGTTGCACATCCACCGGCTGCGCCGCACGCTGGGTGACCGGACGCGGATCCGGTTCGAGTACGGCGGTTACACGCTCCGGCTGAAACCCGGCGAGCTCGATGCGCAGCGATTCGAAACACTGCTCACCGAGAGTAGCGTCACCGGGGATCCATCCCGCTCCGCCCGGCTGCTGCGTTCCGCGCTCGGACTTTGGCAATCCGATCCGTTCGGCGGCGTGGTCGACGTGCCGCTGGTGCGTGCCGAGATCGACCGGCTGACCGAGCTCAAACTGGTCGCTCTGGAGGAGCTCTACGCCGCCGAACTCGCCTGCGGCCAGGGGGGGCTGATCGTGCCCGAACTCAGCGAGCTGGCCGCCCACCATCCATTGCGGGAGCGGCTGCAGGGATTGCTGATGACTGCGCTCTACCAAGGGGGTAGACGAGCCGAGGCGCTGGGTGTCTACCACCGCACCCGGGCCGCCCTGATCGACGAACTCGCGGTGGAGCCCGGCCCCGAGCTGCGCCGGGTGGAGCGCGCTGTCCTGACCGGTGATCCCACGCTGCGGACTCCCAGAACAGTCACCCCACCCGCCCAGTTGCCATCCGACCTCGCCGACTTCACCGGACGCGACGCCGAACTCGCCGCTATCGCGCAGCACATGATCACGGCCGTGGATCGGTCCGGGATGGTGCCGATCGCGACCATTGCCGGGAAGGCGGGCGTGGGAAAGACCGCACTGGCCGTCCACGCCGCGCATCAGCTGCGTGGCCACTATCCGCACGGGCAGCTGTACGTGGACCTGCGTGGCGCGCAGGCCCAACCGCTGGACGCGGCTCAGGTGCTGGGCCGGTTCCTGCGGGCACTGGGCGTGGCCACCTCGGCGGTACCCGACGACATCGAGGAACGCGCCGCGCTGTATCGCAGCAGGCTGGTCAACCGGCGCCTGCTCATTGTGCTCGACAACGCCGCGGATGAGCAGCAGCTGCGACCGCTGCTGCCCGCCACCTCCGGCTGTGCGGTACTGATCACCAGCCGTCCTCGGCTGTCGGGCCTGTCCGGTACCCACCGGATCGATCTGGACATTCTCACGCCCGACCAGGCCGTCGAGCTGCTCGCCTGGATCGCCGGGCCACAGCGGGTGGCCGAGGAGATCGCTGCGGCCGAGGAGATCGTCCGGCTGTGCGGTTACCTGCCGCTCGCGGTCCGGGTCGCCGGACTCCGGCTCGGTGCCCGGCCACACTGGCGGCTGACCCGGCTCGTGGCTGATCTCACCGATGAACACCACCGCCTCGACGAGCTGGCACTCGGCGGTCTGGAGGTACGAGCCAGCCTCGCATTGAGTTACGAGAGCCTGCCCGAGCTCGCGAAAAAGGCGTTCCGGCGCCTGGGCCTGCTCGACGCACCGGACTTCCCCGCCTGGGTCTGCGCGGCGCTGCTCGACATTCCGCAGACCAGGGCCGAGAATTTGATGGACGCTCTGGTGGACGCCCAACTGCTCGACACCGCCGGACCTGATAACACCGGTGGACAGCGCTACCGTTACCACGACCTGCTGCGGGCCTACGCCCGGGAGCTGGTCATCGCCCAGGAACCGGTGACCGATCGGCTCGCCGCGCTTGAGCGAGCCTTCGGCCACCGCATGGGTGGCGGATATGGGTGACCCGAGAACAGTGGCCTACCAGGCCAGATGCGGTCGTGGGCGGTCCGGCCAGTTCTCCTCGTCGCGCCGATACACCACGATCGGGCGCTCGGCGACCCGGAAGGTGAACCGACCGGCCTCGTCCATGATTTCGCCATCAGTGGCCAGCGAGGCATGCTGGCCGATCAGCTCCACCTCCAGTGCCGGCGCCTCCCGCCGCACATAGGTCCGGGTGTGTCGCAGCGCACCCAGCGCGAGCGCGATGATCGCGCGGGCCCGGGAGAAGCGCCGGTCCGCGCGCAGGTAGCGGATATCGAGCAGCCCGGAGTCCAGTTGCGGACGCCAGGCAGGCACCATACCGGCGGGGTGATACGGCCCGTTGCCGACGAACAGCAGCCACAGTTGCTGCTCCTGTCCGTCCAGCTTCACCCGCAGCGGCTGGGCATGGCGCAACGACGTGACGAGCGCCGCCGCGAACGCCGGCCACTTCCCCCACTTGGCCTCCCACTTCTCCCGCAGCCGCACCAGGTCGGAGTAGCCGCCGAGGCTCGCGGTGTTGAGGAAGTACCGCGTGTGGGGTGCCCGCCCGGCGCCGTGGATCTCCACCACGCCGAGGTCGACCGCGACCGCCTCGCCGGCCTGGGTGGCGTCGACGACCTCTTGCAGGTCGTACACCCCGACGTCACGGGCGAAGTGGTTGAGGGTGCCGGTCGGGAACACCACCAGCGGCAAGCCGTGCTGACCCGCGACCGCCGCCGCGACCGCCACTGTCCCGTCCCCACCGGCGACACCGACGGCTCGCGTCACGCCGTTGCCAAGAGCATTCTGGCCCGCCAGCGCGCTCTCCAGCTGGTCATGCAGGTCCACTCCCTGCTCGGCTCGGAGCACGGTGGCGGCCGGCAACGCTTCGGCTACGTCGTCGGCCGGGTCATGCGCGGGGTCACCGGAGCGCTGATTCGCCACCAGCACCAGCCCGGCACCGCCCGGCAGCACCGGCGCGTCGTCGAGTGGTCGCGCCCGAGCCTCGTCGGTCCGGCGCACCGGCCACCAGCGCCGGGTACTCAGCGCGATGCCGGAACCGACCGCCGCCCCCACCACCACATCAGAGCTCCAGTGCACGCCGACATGGACCCGGGAGTAGGCCACGGCGCCGGCCAGCGGAGCGATGGCCAAGCCTGCCTTCGGGTACTCCAGCGTAACCGCCGTGAGGAACGCCGCCGCGGACGCAGCGTGCCCGGAGGGAAACGACGATGAGGTCGGCAGGTCCACCAACGCCTGATAACCGGGCAAGTCCCGGGCTGGGGGGCGGTGTCGCGGCATCAGCGGCTTGAGCACGGCATTGGCGGTAAAGCTCGTCGCGGCGATGGACAGCACGCCGCGCAACGCAGCGCGCCGGGCGGCCCCCTTCCTGGTAGCCATCGCGGCCGCAATGGCGAACCACAACACGCTGTGATTCGCCGCAGTGCTCAGACCCTTCATCGCGGTGTCCAGCGAGCTGGGCGGTAACTGCCCGATCCACCGTGAAATGGTCAGATCCACTTCGTGCACATCGTCACACCGACGTCGCAACCAACGCATTCCTGCCGTCACAGCGCTCATGCCAGGCCCCCCAGGGTGAGGAAATCCTCATGCGTGAGATCCAGCCGGGCCGCCCGCCAGTTCTCCTCAAGGTGCTCGGTCGAGCTGGTACCGGGGATCGGAAGCATCGTAGGGGAACGCGCCAGTAGCCAGGCGAGCGCGACCTGAGTGGCCATTGCGCCGTGTGCCTTGGCAACCCGGTCGAGCCGACCTCCGAAAGCCGCAAGCTCACCGGTCGCGAGGGGGCGCCACGGCAGAAAGGCGAGCCCCTCGCGCCCGCAGGCCTCCACAAGATCGTCCGAGCTGCGGTCGGTGAGGTTGTAGCGGTTCTGAACCGACACGACCTCGGCGACGCCACGCGCTCGCTCGAGCTGCTCGGCAGAGACGTTGCAGACACCGATGTGGCGCACCAACCCCGCATCCTGGAGCTCGGCCAGCTCCCCCACCGAATCCTCGATCGGGACCTTTGGATCGACGGCGTGCAGCTGGTAGAGATCGATCCGCTCAAGGCGAAGGCGCCGAAGGCTGGCCTTGCACACCGTCCGCAGGTGTACCGGGCGGCCGTCGGGGCGCCACTGACCAGGACCATCCCGGAGCAGGCCGCCCTTGGTGGCGATGACGAGATCAGCCGGGTAGGGGTACAGAGCCTCGGCGATCAGGAGCTCCGAAACCTCGGGCCCGTAGGAGTCGGCCGTGTCGATCAGGTTCACGCCGAGCTCGAGCACCCGGCGCAGCAGAGTCTTGGCGCCATCACGATCGGCCGGCTCGCCCCAGATCCCACTGCCGGTGATGCGCATAGCCCCGAAACCGAGCCGGCGGACCGGAAGATCGCCGCCGAGCACGTGCACATCATCGGCGGGCGTCGGACGCGAAACGTCGGCCATGGTTCTTTTCATCTCCCGGGTGCGATTCAGCCATCATGGTTGCCGTCTCCACCCTCGCACAGACACCGGCCATGCCTGGGTTCGGCAAACTCTAAGGCGCCCACCGTGCCCGCGCCGCCCGTTTCCTCCCGTCGCAACCGCTGGTCAACGGGCCGCAATCGACGCCAGATCGCTGAGCTCGCGCCCTATTGGAGATCATTCCAGCCTGACGTCGCTGAGAGTGGCGAGGTGATGACAGGCAGGTGTCGCCTTGGCGAGACGCCTGCGGGGAACGGTCCGCGCCGGGCGACCACGTTAGCAGGCGCAGGCCTGCCTGTGTCTCTCGGCGCAGACATCTCCGATGGGTTTATCCGAGCAGACCGGCTCGGCGGGCGATGCCCCGTAGTTCCTGGTCTGCCCGGGAACCGCGGCGTGAGTGTCCGAGTAGCACGGCGAGCACGTCACGGGTGATGGGGTCACGCAGCACGCGGCGCGGGGAGATCAGCTCAGCCCGGCGCAGCGCCGTCACCGCGTCGTCGTGACGTCCTCGCAGCCGGGCCAGCGCCCGGCCGTAAGCGCTCCAGTACATGGCCTGACACCCCAGGAAAGGGTGCACTTCGGGACGCAGCTCCTCGGCGATGGCGATGGTGAGCTGGTGGTCCCCGGCCTCCAGTGCGGTGTGCAGGCGCCAGAAGCCGACGTTGGTTGGGCCGAACCCCATCCAGTAGGCGTTGCCCTCCCCGGTCCACGCCGCCAGCTCGGTGGCGTACTCCAGAGGAGCTTCGATATCACCAGGACGGCCGTCCACGGCGGCGAGAAGCGAGTGGGACAACGCCAACATGCCCGCCAGCTGCATAGATTCTGGGCTGTTGGTCCCTACCGACACCGCCGCCAGCTCGGCGCGCGCCAGATCGAGCGCTCCGGCTGCCACCAGCACGTGCAGTCCGCCCCAGATGGCCAGGCCTCTGGCCTCCGGGGTGTCGCGGTACTCAGCGGTCCGCACGGCCAGCTCGGCAGCAAGCACCCGGGTCTCGGTCGGGGCACCCGCGACCCGCAACCACCCGGTCGTGGCACCCGCGTGCAGCACCACCGCAAGGTCCAGCAGCTGGGCCGCATCTCCTCCGGCGGCGATGCTGGTGTGCAGATCCCGGATCAACACCGGCAACTCGGTGCCCACCTCGTGGTCTTTGCTGCAGCTGTAGTGCGCGCCTTGCGTGGCCTGCACTCTGGCCCGCATAATTTTTACCAATCTTTCATCTCATCATGATCTCACGCAATCATACGATCATCGCATCACGTAGTGCGGATTTGTCGGCAGTGCTGGCGTTGCCTATCTGGTTCTCCATGATCGTGACTCCGGCTATCGGCACGCGAAGCGGGCCGCGTAGGCGATGTCCGACAGCTCGCGCCGTGTCTGGGTGCTGAGATCAGGACCTGCAGCAAGCTCATCGACCATGGTGGCCGTTGCAGATCGCAGACCGGGATGATTGCCGAGCAGAACAGGCTGAGTGAGCAGCAGTGCCCACACCGTGTGAATGTCGAGTTCAGCCTGTGTCGAACCGGGATGCAGACCTTCGAGCAGGTGCCGCAGCAACCGAACTCCGCTCCAGTCTCGTGGATCGACGCAGACCATGAACTCTTCATCAACCTGGATGGCTTCAATCTCACCCACCCAATACGCCCAGTAATTGAGATTCGCCCGCTCCTGCCGATCAGTGCTCAGAGCTTGCTGAACAAAAGCACGCAACGGGTCGCAATCGCCGGTATGGGCCAGCGCGACAGCAGAAGACCGGACAGCGACCCAGGGCGGAATATGGTCGGTCCGACCGGCGTTACGAAGCGCACGAAGCTGTTATGAATATGCCTCTGCCGTCACAAGGAAATGGTCGAAAAAACGAGTTCGCTCCTCCTCGGTGATCATCGGCCGATCTGGCACCGGCCCACGCCGCACCCGGACTCGCTCCGGTAAGTCACGCAACTCGGTAGGCAGAATACCGGTGAACGGCCAAGTGATCAGGTTGGTGAGCTTGGACTGATGGAGCGCTACTCCGAGCGGGTGCTCATCAACCTCGATGAGCGCAGCTCCTGCATGCACCGACTCACCAATGACCAGATCTGCCTCAATGGCGTCCTCCAGAAGCGCGAGCGTGGTGGCATGCGCACCACATCGCAGCAGTCGGGATCGCAGCCGTACCAGATCTGCGACACGCAGGGCCGCCAGCGGCCGTCGGCCACTCTCCCAGCCCTGGACGCTGGCCACGTCCACCCCAAGCCGTTCAGCCAATCGAACCTGCGTGAGCCCAGTGGATTCTCGAATCAATTTAAGTAGGAAGCCGGACACGACTCCGAAACAACGCGGGGAACCCTGACCACCACGCACCTTCGACGGTCCGCAGGGGCCAAGACCGCTCAACTGCGCCTCCTTCGCCTGGCTCAGGTGGTCCGCGAGATACGTGACCGCAGAGCAAGGCTAGGCGCAAGCGCAGCCGAGTAGGACTGACTGCCGGTACGGGTTTGCAGACTGCGTGGTCGCCTCGATTGGTCAGCGATCGCGCCAAGCCAGCGGCGACGTACGGAGAGCGGCGTCAGCGATGCGACATGCCGTGTCGGTCCGCAAGCCACTGCGTGAGGAGTCAATCCAACTCTGCACGCCCATGTAGCCCGCATCCCGGTACTCGATCGCCTGGACCAAGCACTCCAGCTTGTCGGCATCCCTTGCGCAGTGCGCCTCGGGAGTCTGCTGAGCCTCAAACTCGGCGACCGCTTCCTGCACGGTCTTGCGGGCGATATCGGGCAAGGCGGCAGTTTGATCGACAGTGATCATTTCGGGCGAACATTGATCAAGATAAGGCCTGGCGGTGTGCGGGATGTCACCCGTGCGGGTTTCCTGTGAGTCGTGCCAGACAGCGAGAAACGCTGCTCGGCTCGGCTCGGCGCCCTCGATCGCGGCGATGAGCGAGGCGAGTTGCGCGACCCGCAAGCTGTGCTCCGCAACCGACTCAGGATCCCGAACCCCGACATGCCACCAGCCAGCCCGGCGCATCCGTTTGAGTACCCCAAGCTCGAAAGCGAACTCAGCCACCGCAACGGCGTGTTGCTCCTCTGGCTCTTCCATGACCGTGACCATACCTACCGGGACACGAGGCGGACGGCGTAGGCGATGTCCAACAGTTCGCGTCGCGCCTGTGCGCTGAGATCGGGGTCCTCGACGAGACATTCGATCTTGCTGGCCGCCGCGGATCGCAGGCTAGGATGATCAGCGAGCAGAGTGGGATGGACGAGCAGCAACGCCCACACCGTGTGGATGTTGAGCTCGGCGTGCATAGATCCTGGATGCAGACGCTCAAGCAGGTGCCCCAGCAGTCGAACTCCGGCCCAGCAGCGCGGGTTGATACGACCCATGAAACCGTCATCGACCTGAATGTCGTCAATCTCGCCTACCCAGTAAGCCCAGTAGTTGAGATTCGCCTGCTCCTGCCGGTCAGTGATCAGGGCCTGCTGAACGAAAGTTCGCAGCGGGTCACGATCGCCAGTTCGGGCCAGCGCAACGGCAGAAGACCTGGCTGCGGTCCAAGGCGGGACGTAGTCGGCGTGACCGATATCGCGCAAGCCACGAAGCTGTTCGGAGTGCAACCACTCAGCTGTGCTCGTTCGGGCATCGAAACCGAGCAGATAGATCGCTTGTCGACGTAACAGCACCGCATGCTCGTGAGAGTTGGCATCAGCGGTCACAAGGAGGTGATCGAAGAATCGTGTGCACTCCAGCTGGTGGAGCGTCGGCCGATCTGGGACAGGCCCACGCCGCGTACGAATTCGTTCCGGTAGATCGCGCAGCTGGGCAGGGAGGACACCAGTGAACGGCCATGTGATTAAGTTTGTGAGCTTGCGCTGATGGACTACCACGCCGAGAGGGTGCTCGTCCCGCTCGATGACCTTTCCACCAGCCTGTACTGCATCTGCGATGATCAGGTCCGCCTGGATGGCGTCTCCCAAGACAGCGAGCGACGAGGGTAGAGCACCAAAACGCAAGAGCTGGGATCGCAGCCGTGCCAGATCTGCGACGCGCAGGGCGACCAGGGGCCGACGAGCGCTCTCCCAGCCCTGGACGGTACCCACGTCCACTCCGAGTTGCCCAGCCAATCGGGCCTGCGTGAGACCGATGGATTCCCGGATCAATTTAAGTAGGAAACCGGACACCACTCCGAGGCAGCGTGGAGAACCCTGACCCCGACGCAGTGTTTCGTGGCTTTTGACCATAACACACCCCCATCAGCTATTCCAGATCAGCAAGTACTCGTACGGACAGTCAGTCCCTCTCAGACGCCGTTCAGCCTACCGTTTCAGCGGCCAGGAGATCACACAGCGCCTGACCGGATAGAGCCGCTGGTACATCAGATTCCAGCGGAGCATCGCAACTACCAGTCCCGCCACGGGAGTGAGAATGACAGCGCAGCCGACTATCGAGCCAGCGGTCCGAGTATGAACCAGAGTGTGTACCAGACCAACCATGACCTGCTGTGTGAGGTGTTGCGTCGCGTGTTGCGGGATACGGTCGAATCCAGAATCGGCGGCGAGGTAGCTTCCGATCGGTATCGGGTGTGCGCGATGGCATATGAGCTGCTCTGCGATCACCCCGTCGATCGGCGGGGCAGATGCCGGTCCTGCCGACGTCCGGGTACGGTGTTGGGACGAATACGGCGCAAATGTCACGTCTACCGTACAACGAACTTCTATCTGCGTCAGCCCGAAGCCTTTTTGCTCCCTCACCTCACCCGAGAATTGCGGCAGACCCCGGCCGTCCCGTCTTCCTCCCCCCGGACGGCACGGCCGGACCCAGAGCACGGCGGGGCCGGGGAGTCCCCCACCCCCGGCCCCGCCGTGCGTTACTTGACAATCAAGTTCCCCCCAGTTCAGGCACGTCACTGCTGATGAGCGGAGACGCGCCATGACAGGGTCGATAGGACGCAGCAGCTACCGCTGGCCAGGGCGGATGGCCGTGTGGGTGTGCTGGGCACACTCCTCCCGCGACGGCCACGTGCATGCATTCCCACTCGTGGAGGGTCCGGTGGACCGCCACCGGGAAGCACTGTGCCGCCACACCGCCGCGCCTGTTGAATTGAACTCCAGAATCGACGGCCCGCGCTGCACTACATGCGCGCTGAACCAGAGAAAACCAAGATGACCACCAACGTGCTGTGACAATTACACAAGGGTGGTAAGAAAGGATACAAACATGGGCAAGCATAAGAAGGAAGAAGAGCGACGAGGGCAGACTGGCGGGAATCCTACCCGACCGATCAATCCGGAGCTCCCGCGTGAGCCTAAGCCGGGCAAGCGGGGACAGTGACCATGAATGAGGGGTTGGCTGATGAACTCAGCAGGAGTTGGCGCCTGGCCCCTGACTGGCGGTCGTCGTTCCTTGCCGCGCCCCGCTACCAGTTCATTCCTGGTACTGTCTGGCTTCCCGACCCCGACAGACGCGGCCCAGATCTGGTGCCATTGCACCGAGACAAACAGCCTGACCGGTGGTGGGAGCTGGTGTCCGGCATTGACCAGATCATTACCCAAGTCGATGACGGATGCCCGGTCGGACCCGACGATGTGGGTGAGATAGCCACCAGCTCGGCGAGTATGCCCCCTGATGGTCGCGTTGATGCTCAAGCATCTGGACATCCACGGCGGGGAGCGGGTACTCGAAATCGGGACCTGCAGTGGCATCCTCCCATATCTGGTGGGCCGATCAGGGCCGATCAGCCGCCGACCATTGGCGGTTCACAGTGACCCCGGAGGGTCAACGGATCGAGTTGGTCAGCATATGATGCCCACCGCTCACGCCCTAAGATAAGGAACCCGGCCGAGGATCGTGCGGGTTGTCACTCACCGCACGACCCCCGGTTCCCCCCCGGGTTGAGTGGTCCGCCTAAATCCACGATGACCGCTCCCCCAGCTTCCAACAGCAGTTCCCCCCATAACTGAACTTACTGTTCTGACATACTTAATTCTGCATTATCAGGGCGACCCGTCGTCAACGGGTTGTCAACCATTCCTGACGGGCTGCTGGCGGCGCAGACGCGCCACCTCGGCAAGCACGATACCAGCCGCGACCGATGCATTAAGAGACTCAACCGTTACCGCCATGGGAATTGACAGCGTGGCGTCGCAGGTCTCCCGAACCAACCGGGACAACCCACGGCCCTCCGAGCCGAGCACCAACACCAGGGGATCGGTGGCCAACGGAAAGGAGTCCAGCGGCATCGAACCATCGGCCGCCAGCCCCACCACCATCAGACCCGCCCCCGCACAGTCTTTGAGTGTACGGGTCAGATTGGTCGCCCTGGCCACCGGCAGGTGCGCGGCCGTCCCGGCTGAGGTCCGCCAGGCCACGGCGGTGACTCCGGCCGAGCGCCGCTGTGGCAGCAGCAACCCGTGCGCGCCGAATGCGGCGGCCGAGCGGACCACGGCGCCGAGGTTGCGCGGGTCGGTCACCCCGTCCAGCGCGATGAGCAGCGGCGGCACCCCGGAATTCCGAGCGGCGCTCAGCACGTCGTCCGGATGGGCGTACTGGTAGGGCGGCACCTGCAAGGCCACCCCCTGGTGCAGCGCGCCCGCAGCGAGGCGGTCGAGATCGGCCCTGGGGACCTCGAGGATGGCCAGCCCCGCATCGGCAGCCCGCTGCACGGACTCGCTGATCCGATCGTCGGCGTCGACGCCGATCGCGACCTGCAGCGCGGTGGCCGGTACCCCGGCCCGTAAGCATTCCAGCACCGGATTGCGCCCGAAAACGGTTTCCCCAGTCTCGGTGTCAGTGCGACGGCGCGCTCGGGCGGGCGAGGCGGCACGGGCGACCCGGCGTTGGGCGGGGTGGCCCGTCCGGAGCTCGGCGGGCGGCGTGGCCCCGCGACCGCGCAGCCCCTTGGACTTCTGACCACCGGAACCGACGACCGCGCCTTTCTTGGTTCCCGGTTTGCGCATGGCGCCTTGACGCCGAGAGTTGCCTGCCATCAGTTCAGCCCCTTGACCGTCCACACCGGACCGTCAGGAGTGTCCTCGACGGCGATCCCGGCGGTGAGCAACCGGGCCCGTACCACATCAGCGGCCGCGAAATCCCGACGCGCCCGAGCCTCGGCACGGTCGGTAAGCATACCCTCTACCAGGGACGACAGTGCCACTGACCCGGCATCCGAGCCGGACGTCGCGCGCCACTGCTCGCACAGCGGGTCCAGGCCCAACACCGCGGTCATCGCGCGCACCGAGCAGGCCGCAGCCACGGCCGTCGAGTGTTCCCCGGCGTCCAGCGCGGAGTTGCCCTCCCGGACTACGCCGTGGATCGCGGCGAGTGCCGCCGGCGTACCGAGGTCATCGTCCATCGCCGAGACGAAGTCCTGACGCAACGTGGTGGGCTCAGGCACCTCGCAGCGTTCCCGGACCCGGTGCACGAACGACTCGACTCGCCGGTAGGCGGCAACCGCCTCCTGAAGTGCCCCGTCGGAGTACTCGATGGCCGAGCGGTAGTGCGCGCTGATGAGGTAATAGCGCAGCTCCACGGCGCGGACCCGGCGCAATGTGGCCGGAATGGACAAGGTATTGCCCAGTGATTTGGACATCTTCTCGCCGGACAGCGTCACCCAGCCGTTGTGCAACCAGTACCGGGCGAACCCGTCACCGGCCGCCCGGGACTGAGCCCGCTCATTCTCATGGTGGGGGAAGACCAGGTCCAAGCCACCACCGTGAATGTCGAACTCCGCACCGAGGTAAGTGGTGGCCATTGCCGAGCATTCCAGGTGCCAGCCGGGACGGCCCGGCCCCCAGGGGGTCGGCCAGGATGGCTCCCCGGGCTTGGCACCCTTCCACAGCGTGAAGTCCCGGGGATCGCGCTTGCGCTGTGCAGCGGATTCCCCCTGGGAGACCTCGTCGGGCCGCTGCCCGGACAGCGATCCGTAGTCATCCACCGAGCCCACCGCGAAGTAGACGTCGCCGCCCGCGGCATAGGAGTGCCCACGGTCGATCAGCCGCGCCATCAGCTCGACCATCTGCGGAACGTGGCCGGTGGCGCGGGGCAACGCCGAAGGTGACAGGCACCCCAGCGCGGTATAGGCGTCCTCGAACGCTCGCTCGTGGGTATAGGCCCACTCCCACCACGGCCTGCCCGCCTCAGCCGCCTTGACCAAGATCTTGTCGTCGATATCGGTGACGTTGCGGACGAACAGCACGTCGTGCCCGGTGGTGATCAGCCACCGGCGCAGCACGTCGTAGTTCAACGCCGAACGCACGTGCCCGATGTGCGGCAGACCCTGCACCGTGGCACCACACACGTAGATCGACGCCCGGCCCGGTCGTAGCGGGAGGAACTCCCGCTGGCTGCGCGTCGCGGTGTCATACAGGTACAGGTTCACGCCGCGATCGTAGAGCGTGGTTCCATTCCCGACGTCACGCCCACGGGTCGTGACCGGCTCCCCACCCGAACAACGAGAATCAGTTACACACCGTGGTAGTTACGTGAAAGGATTCGCCTCGATCCGGCACCGGGGTACTGGTCGGGAAATCCCCGGTGATGATCGCCGTGAGGGGATCTGAGCATGTCGAGGGGAGGTTCGATGAACTCGGGAACCGTCGTCTTCGACCGGTACGAGCTGCACGAGCAGATCGGTGCCGGCGGGACAAGTGTGGTGTGGCGGGCGACCGATCAGCTCCTGCACCAGATCGTCGCGCTCAAACGGATCTCCTTCGCCGCCCTAGGCGGTGGCCAGGCCCAGCTCATCCGAGACCGCGCACTGCGCGAAGCCCGCCTCGCCGCCCAACTTCGCAGCCACCCCAACGTCGTCGCCGTGTACGACGTGCTGGTCGATCAGGGCGACATCTGGCTGGTCATGGAATACCTTCCTGCCCGCAGCCTGCGCGACATCCTCAACACCGACGGCCCCCTTGACCCCGCTGAGGTCGCCCAGATCGGCGCCGATCTGGCGGACGCCCTCGCCGCCGCACACGCCCGCGGCATCGAACACCGCGACGTCAAACCCGGAAACGTCCTCATCGGCGCGGACGGCGTCACCAAACTCACCGACTTCGGCATTTCGCATCTTGCCGGGGACACCCACCTCACCATCACCGGAATCACCGGTACCCCTGCCTACTTCGCCCCCGAAGTCGTCGTTACCGGCGAATCCAGCTCCGCGTCGGACGTGTTCTCCCTGGGCGCCACCCTCTATGCCGCCGTCGAAGGCCAGCCCCCGTTCGGCACCGACGACAACACCTTCCGGCTGCTCAACATCGTCCGTACCGGCATCATCCGACCGCTCACCCGCGCCGGGCATCTGGAACCGCTCCTGCTGCGGCTCCTCCAGCTCAACCCCGCCATCCGCCCCGACGCCGCCACTACCCGGGACCTGCTCACCCGACTCAGCGCCCCCGCCAGCGGCAGCCGAGCGAGTCAACCGGCATCACGTACCCTGCGGCACTGGTGGCCACCTCGCCGACGCACCACTATCACCGCAGGCGCGCTGTTCACCGTCGCCGCGCTCATCGTCAGCGTGGTGATCGGGACCAGTCTGCTCACCGACCCCTCCGACGAGATGCAACCGCCCGCCACCGCCGTTCTACTGACCAACCCGAGCGATCCGCGCGAAGCCGATCCCTGCGCCTTGATCAACCTTGAGTCTCTGCGTCCCCTCGGCCAGCCACGATTTAACCCACCATCTCCTTTCCTGGAAAGTTGCGAGGTCGCCATCACGGCCACTGGCAAGGCCAAGACCTACCTCCAAGTAATCTTCTATTCACCCAGCGAGTCGCCGTCCGAGCTCGGTAAATCTCGAGAGATCAGCGGCGTGCCAGTAGTCCGGAGGGACCGGGTCGGTGTCGCCGGGACCACCGGTTGCCAAGATTGGCTCGCTCCGACTGGTCAACTGTGGGCCACCATCACCGCCTTCCCCTACCGCGATGGATCAGAAGACCTGTGCGCGGTAACCGAGACCGCCACGGTAGCCGCCGTCGAAACGCTGGTCCGGAACGGAGGCGTTCCCGGCAAACCCAACCGCAACGCCGGCTACGCCCTAGCCCTTGCCGACGCCTGCGCCACCCTGAACAGCTCCGCCCTCAGCAAGGTTCCCGGCCTCAACCCCAACAAGAAATCCCCCGGCTTCGCCAACTGGTCCTGCTCCTGGGGAACAGAAGGCAACGGTACCCAGATCGAACTTCACTTCGGGCTACGCGATTCGTTCGACGGCCTCGGAGATCTGAGTACCCCCATCGCGGAAAAGACCACCTACCGCGCCAGCGAGCCAGGCAGCTGCGACGTCTATGTGGTGCATCGGCCCCCACCCACCGGCTCGGGTGCCGCCGAAATATTCCTCCTCAACGTCACCACCACTGTGCTGCCCGAAATCGAAGCCTGCAATCAGGCGGCCGCCCTCGCCACCGTAATCGAAGAACAACTGCGCAGAAACCCGAGGGATGCCGATCCCTGCGCCCTAATCAACCTCGATTCCCTGCAATCCTTCGGTGAACCGGATTTTGCGACGCCGCCCTGGCTGAACAGTTGCCGAGCCGATATCGAAACCACCGATGATCACAATATCGAGCTGCGGGTGATTATCAGCGACTACGAGCCCCCCTCCGAGCTGAAGGAAAAGGAAGAACCCCAACGGATAGGCGATTGGACTGTGGTTCCCTCGGGCATGGTCGACTACTGGGGTACCAAGAACGCGTGCCGGACCTACATCGTCCTGACACCTGACCAACCTAAGATCATCGTCTATGCCCTTACGTACGACGACAATGAAGCCAGCAACGTATGCCCGGTGGCCGAGGTGGCCACGACCGCCGTCATCGAGGCGCTCAACCAGAACGGAGGCATCACCTACACTCCGGACCGCACCACGAGCTACTCCCACGCAGGCAGTGACGCCTGCGCCCTACTGGACGACAGCGCCCTCACCGCGGTTCCCGGTCTCGACCCCGACCCGTACCCCGACTACGCCAACTGGATCTGCCGCTGGGGCATGGAGGGCGAAGAAGACGGGTTGTCAGTCAATTTTCGGCTGGAGAAAACAGTAGACTCCTCCTTCTTCAAAGAGCTACAAACCATCACCATCGCGGGAAAGCAGGCGTTCCTCGACAGGAAGAAAGACGATCGCTGCGACATCCATGTCGTGCATCGGTTCAACGTCGGCGCCATTGAGATTCTCGAATTACAGCTCGAAGCCCCCCTGGCCATCGACGAAGTCTGTTCCCTGGTCACGAACCTGGCCACCGCCGCCGAAAAGCATCTCCCCGACGCATGACTTCGACCACCGTAAAGCTCGCTGCGCTAAAATTCGCGGATGGAATGGACACCAGCCCGGATCCGCCTGCCCTGCGAGGCCGGGTTGAGGTGATTCGAGTAAGGGTGGAGGAACAGGATATCGAGACGGACGGCAACGGCAAATCAGGACCACGCTTCTCTTGGGAGCCGGTGATGGAGACAGTAGCAAGAATTCTTTAAATTGTAGCGTCAGGGCGGGCACAGAGGGTCTTCGGGCGCTGACGCGGGCAAGCTGGCTCGTTCCTCCTCGGTGAAGCCACGGCGGCCGACGACCTCGCACAGATCCTTCTGCCAGATCTGCGGGTCCAGCCTCAACAAGCCACCCGAGCCTGCCTTGTCCTGGTAAATCAGCACCCGCCCGTCGGACGACGAGGAGTGCACGTACCGGCCTTCGCCAAGCTCCAGGGACAGCACGGGTGCGGCCGATCCGGCCCGCCAAACCTGGATCAGGCCAGCATCGGCCTGAAGATACTCGCCAGGTTCATCCAGGAACTGGGTGACCACCGACGCTTCCGGAAAATCGACCGACCCCAGGCTGCGCAGCGGACCGAGCACCCGACGCTGCGCTTCGATGTCCCACAGCTCGACGACCCCCCCTCGGCGCAGGATCGCCAAATAGGGACTGCCATTCTGGAATTGCGCAGCAATTACGTCTTCACCCACCGGAATGGCTTCGACCTGCTCGCCGGTCCGGATGTCGAGCACGCGCACATCTGGCCGTCCCCATACCACCAGCGTGATGCGAGACGTATCGGGATGTCGGGCGACGGAGACGTCCTCGTCCCGCTCGGCATACCCGAGTTGCGCCAGGTCCAGATGCGCCACCCGCTGTCCGGTCACTGGATCCCACCAGTCCACTTCATGACCGACCACGGTGACCAAGCGGTTATCCCCATCGAAGAAATGTTTGTGATCCTGTTTGGTTACGGCTGGTATCGTCACTTGCACGAGTGCTTCTAGGCCAGGTAGTCGGTGCAGCGATACTCTGTCTTCCGCGACTCGGTCGGCGACGAGTTCTCCGTCCGCGCTCACCGCAAATTCCGAGTACCCGGGCTTCCAGTACGGCACGGGTCTGGCCGCCTCGGTGACCACAGCTGCACCCTCTGTCGAATGCACCTGTAGCGCGGCACCATCGGATACGACGTGGACGGAGTGCTGACCATCTGGGAGGACCTGGCTCCACTGCGTCTCGAACACAGTCGTGTCGGGCACATCGACCAGGACGACGCGCGAGTCGTCGTACAGTGCGAACCGCTGGTCCCCACCCGAAAGCCGGACGGTAGCGAAATGCGTGACGCCGACTGAATCCGTCTTATTGCAGATGACGGCAACCTCCCCATCAGGGGGGTGTCACCACCGCTTGAACGTCAGTGAAGAGCACGCGGTGGGATCCGGTAGTGATATCCCATACCTCGAGGCGATAATTGAGATCGAGGCCTTCCGGATCTGTCATCATGAGAACCAGCGACCGGGCATCAGCACCGAAAGCAATGCGAGATCCGGCCTCATAGGCCGGGCTCGCCAACTCGGCGATGCGTAGGCCGGTGCGGGTGTCCCACACCAAGGCCCCCGGATCCGATAGGTAGCCGGCAAGGACCGCCAGCGTCCCGCCGTCCTGAGAGATCGTCACCGCCCTCGCGGTAAAATTCGCGGGGACGTCGGGGATCATCGTGGTGTGCTGCCCGGTGGCGACGTCCAAGCGGGACAGTCGGCCGTCCTCGACCAGCCAGACCGCACTGCCATGAGGTACCAGCGCCATCTGGGAAGCCGGTATCCCCGGTCGAGTCCTGATCATGCGCGTCTCTTCGCCCGGCCGACGAATCCACACCACAACGATGCCGCCATCAGCCAGACCGGCCACCACCTGGCCATTACTGCTTATCTGCACATCCTTGATCGGACCTAGCCCGAGTTTCCGGGCTAGGTCGGAAGCTGACGACGGTGGGGCTGCGGTGGCCGCAGGCCCGCAGCGCCGGCAGTAGCCCTGCGAATACCAGCGATGCCTTGCCGCAGCCCGAGGGTCCGACCACGGTGACGGGCCCGGGGCCGCGGGGCAGCTCGGCCAGCTCGGCGATCTCCGTATCGCGTCCGAAGAAGACCGCCTGATCACTCTCCCGGAACGGGACCAGCCCTCGGTACGGCGACGCCGGGCGCACCAAGGTCCGCAGATCGGGCCAGGCACCAAGAAGCGTCTCAGTGGAGATCAGGTACCCCGCCGGTATCGTCGAACTCTCGGCGGTGACGACCATGCCCACCACACCACCGAGTTTGTCGTCCCACACCGGCGCACCGCTGAACCCCTGCTCGATGCGGTAGCCGCTCGGCTCGTCGAGCTGCGCCTGGATCCACCCGGCCGCCTGCCGCCCGAGCAGCCGCCCGGCGTGCCAGACACCAAAATCTCGTCCCATTGGGAACCCGAAGGCCCGCATCCGGTGTCCCCACACATCAGCCCGCCTCGACCATCCTCGCCGGCTGGCCCTCAGGCAGGGTTTCCCGCAAACGCAATACCGCGATATCGCCACTACCGTCGTCGGCTGGCGGCTGCCAGCGCTCCACTACCGCCCGCACGCTGCGAGCACCGCTGGCCGAATGCGACGCCGGAACCAAGGGAAGGTCGAGTGCGACTTGCGCTCCCACGCCAGAGTCGTTGTCAGCTGTGGCCCGGCTCACCACATGGGCGCAGGTCAGCGCAAGGTCGGAGGCAACCAGGAAGCCCACTCCGACCCGCACCCCACTCGCGTCAAGGACACCGAGGATCGATCGGTCCAGCAACGTCGAACCACTCCCAGCAGCCACGGCTACCGTCGCGAAGCGCGCGCCACAATCCGCCCGGGCCGCGCAGCACGTACGAGTCCCTCGTCGACCTCACGTACCGACACCAACACTGTCCTGCCGTTCTCAGTCGGTACCTCAACCAGGTAAGTCATCCGCTCCACCTACTGCGCTTGCAGTGCAAGCCGCCAACCGCCACCATCGCGCTCGGAGCAGCGGTGCTAACCATGCACGCGGCAGTCGCGTTCCGTGTTATTCATTCCACCTTACGTGCACGACGCCGCGCATTGTCGGTATTCCCGGCAATCGTGGTGGCGTAGCGGGTCAGCAACGTTTCGGGTCAGAACGCCTGTTACGCGCGCACGAGCAGCACCACGGCCACGGCAGCGATGCCATCGCCGCGGCCGGTGAGGCCGAGACCGTCGGTGGTGGTGCCCGAGACCGACACCGGGCCACCCAGCGCATCGGAAAGCACCTGCTGTGCCTCGACCCGGCGGCTGCCGATCCGAGGCGCGTTCCCGATCATCTGCACGGAGGCGTTGCCTAGCACCCAGCCCTGCCCGGCGAGCAGACGACTCACTTCGGCGAGCAGTTCGGTGCCGTGCGCCCCGGCCCAACGCGGCTCACCCGTGCCGAACACCGCACCCAGATCACCCAACCCAGCTGCGGACAGGGCCGCGTCGCAGAGCGCGTGCACGGCGACGTCGCCGTCGGAGTGCCCGGCGCAGCCCGCCATCCCCGGCCAGTACAGCCCAGCAATCCAGCACTCCCGGCCGGCTTGCACGGGATGCACGTCGGTCCCAACCCCCACCCTCATGCCTGGCCAGCTACCCTCGCGCCAGCCACAGCGTCGGCGATGATGAGATCAAAGGGTGTGGTGATCTTGAATGCGTGCGGATGACCCGGCACGGTGGCCACCGGCTCGCCCATCCGCTCAACGAGACCGGCGTCATCGGTCACCGACCCGGATCGTGCCTGGTGCGCCGCGCGCAGCAACTCCGCGCTGAATCCCTGCGGAGTCTGCACCACCCGCAACGCCGAGCGGTCCACAGTTGATACGACCTGACCGCCTGCGTCGACCTGTTTGATCGTGTCGACCACCGGCAGCACAGGCACCACGGCCCGGTGCCCAGCCAGCACGGCCTCGGCCACCGCCTGGATCACGCTGGTCGGGGTCATGCAGCGGGCTGCGTCATGTACTAGCACCACGTCGGCATCGGGTACAGCATCCAGGGCAGCACGCACCGAATCAGCACGCTGCGCACCACCGATGACAATCTGCACGCGTTCTGCCGCATCAATCAATAAAGTCCGGGCCCGCTCACAGTGCTCAGCGCTGACCGCGACGACGATCCGCTCGATGCATCCGGCTCGGAACAGCCCCTGCACGCAGTGCCAGAGCAATGGCCGACCCAGCAGCGGCACAAATGCCTTAGGGACAGCAACCGCGTCGGAGCTGCCGACAGCCAACCGAGTGCCCCGGCCTGCCGCAGGTACCAGCGCCACGACGCGGGCCGGGCGCATACCTTACCCGTCGTCAGGAAGCCGCAGCGAGAACCTCGTCGAGGAGAACCTCGGCCTTGTCCTCTTGGGTTCCCTCAGCCAGTGCCAGCTCACTCACCAGAATCTGCCGCGCCTTCGCGAGCATCCGCTTCTCGCCCGCCGAAAGGCCACGATCACGCTCACGGCGCCACAAATCCCGGACCACTTCGGCCACCTTGTTGACGTCGCCGGAAGCGAGCTTCTCCAGGTTGGCCTTGTACCGTCGCGACCAGTTTGTCGGCTCCTCCGTGTGGGGAGCGCGCAGCACCTCGAAGACGCGGTCGAGACCCTCCTGGCCGACCACGTCCCGGACGCCGACGAATTCGGCGTTGGCGGCGGGAACACGGACAGTGAGATCACCCTGAGCAACCTTCAAGACGAGGTACTTCTTTTCCTCACCCTTGATTACTCGGGTTTCAATAGCCTCGATAAGAGCGGCACCGTGGTGCGGGTAGACGACAGTCTCTCCGACCTTGAAAACCATGTGTCCTCTGCCCCTTTCGCTGCGGGTAAGACTACCACGCCGGGGAGGTCGTGCAGCAGGAGGTAAGAGTGTCCTCGCAGGTCAGGGGGTTGACAAGACACCCTCTACCATGCATGGGGGGTACCCCCTGACCACGTCGTACACTTCTTCACAGCCCACAGTAGACACCCTGAGGGGACCCCGAGAGACACCCTGAGCATCCCCATGCCCAGGGCCGGGTGGGCAACCGTAGGCCGCCGCCGCGTAGGCTTCCCGCTGGTCAGACGAGTTGACCGGACGTGCCCGAAGCACACGATGGGAGGACTCCGCCCGTGAGCCGCAGGCCCCAGTTGATGCGATCGCCCATGACCCTCGTCGCCCGGATCGTCGCCTGCTGCGCAGTGGTGCTTGCGCTCGTCGGTTGTGGAGCCGGACAGACGGCTCAGACCGCATCCCAGGCCGCCGCTATTGACGGGGCCAACGCCGATCTCGGTGCCATCGCCTTACGTGATGTGCTGATGCCCTACCCCGAGGAGCATAACGGCACATATCCGGCCGGCTCGGACGTGCCGGTACATCTCACCATCGTCAACGAAACCACCCGCCCGGACACGTTGGTCTCGGTGACCACACCGGCCGCTCGCCAGGTGCTCCTCGAAGGCACCACCACAATTCCCGGGGGGATGGCGGTCCGTGGTGGTGCAGACCACAGCGGCGCGGGCCAGGGCAGCGCGGGCCACAGGAGTACCGCCGCACCCATCGGCCCGCTGGACGTGGACGAGCTGCGCATCGTACTCGCCGACGCCACCCGGCCGCTGCGTCCAGGGCTGAACATCCAGCTCACATTCGTGTTCCGGGACGCGGGCCCGGTGACCCTGTCGGTACCGATGGGACCGCCGAGCGAGTCGGAACGTGTGCCTCTCGAAACCGGCGGGCACTGACGACCCGTCAAGGCCCAAGCACCCTGGAAGACCTAGCGGCCAGCGAAGTGTCGGAGGAAGCGGATAGCGTCCGCGACCATGGCGAAGTCCCCGGTCAAAGCGCGCCCCACGCACCGCTGCACCGAGTGCGGACACGAGGTTGCCAAGTGGGTGGGCCGCTGTCCGGAGTGTCAGGCCTGGGGCAGCGTGGCGGCCGCGCGACCGGTGACACGGGTCGCGCCCAGCACGCCATCGACCCCGGCCCGCCCGATCTCCCAGATCGATCTAGAGTCCGCCCAGGCCACCGCAACCGGGGTTCCCGAGCTCGACCGGGTGCTGGGCGGTGGACTGGTGCCCGGTGCAGTGGTGCTGCTGGCCGGGGAACCCGGAGTCGGCAAGTCCACCCTGCTACTGGAAGTTGCCCACCGCTGTGCCACCGAGGGCAGGCGCGCGCTCTACGTGACCGGCGAGGAGTCCGCTGGGCAGGTACGGCTGCGGGCCGAGCGCACCGGTGCCCTGCACGATGAACTGTTCCTGGCCGCGGAGTCCGACCTCGCCGCGGTCCTGGGGCACGTCGATGCGATCGAACCGGGCCTGTTGATCGTCGATTCGGTACAGACCATGTCCTGTGCCGACGCCGAGGGCGGCCCCGGTGGGGTATCCCAGGTCCGTGCCGTGGCCAGCGTACTGATCACCACCGCCAAGGAGCACGGTTTGCCGGTGGTGCTGGTCGGGCACGTCACCAAGGACGGCACCGTGGCCGGGCCTCGGGTGCTCGAGCACCTGGTCGACGTGGTGCTGCAGTTCGAGGGCGACCGGCACTCCACGTTGCGGATGGTCCGTGGGATCAAGAACCGGTTCGGGCCCGCCGACGAAGTCGGCTGCTTCGAGCTCACCGACGCAGGCATCACCGGGCTGGCCGACCCATCCGGCCTCTTTCTGACGCACCGCGACATGGCTGTGCCCGGCACGGCGGTGACGGTCGTGGTAGAGGGCAAGCGACCACTGCTCGGCGAGGTTCAGGCGCTGGTCGCCGAGTCCGCGCTGGCCAATCCTCGCCGGGCGGTGAGCGGGCTGGACTCATCCCGGGTGGCGATGATCCTGGCGGTCACCGAGCGCCGAGGAGGCGTGCGGCTGGCTGGCTCGGATGTGTACACCGCGACCGTGGGCGGGATGCGGGTGCTGGAACCGGCAGCCGATCTGGCCATCGCGCTAGCCGTCGCCTCGGCCGCTGGTGACCTGCTACTTCCCCCGCACACAGTGGCGATCGGAGAGGTGGGTCTGGCCGGGGAGGTCCGGCACGTCACCGGGCTGCACCGCCGACTGGGCGAGGCGGCCCGGCTGGGCTTCCAGCACGCCCTGGTGCCCCCCGAAAGCGCCCTGCGGGGCACCCCGGGCGGAGCAACCGCCCCGCCCGCCGGAATCCGCCTGCACGAAGTCGCCGACCTGGCTGCGGCACTGTACTGGCTGCGTCCCTGATGCCACCCCTCATGCCACTGTGCTTCGTAGACTGACCAGGGGTGGGATTACAGCTGGAGGCAACGGTGAACATACGGGGGGAGGTAGATCTGCTGCGGGAGACGTTGGCGCGGCTGGCTCCGGGAACCGTCCTGCGCGACGGCCTGGAGCGGATTCTGCGCGGCCGCACCGGTGGGCTGGTGGTGCTGGGCCACGACCAGGCGGTGGAGTCGATCTGTGACGGGGGATTCCAGCTGGATGTCGAATTCTCCGCGACCCGGCTGCGGGAGCTGTCCAAGATGGACGGTGCGGTGGTGCTCTCCACCGGAGCGGACCGGATCTTGCGAGCCAACGTCCACCTGGTGCCCGACCCTACGATCCCCACCGAGGAATCGGGGACTCGGCACCGTACCGCGGAGCGCACCGGGATCCAGACCGGGCACCCGGTGATCTCGGTCAGCCAGTCGATGAGCATCGTCAGCGTCTATGTCGACGGGCGCCGCCACGTACTTTCCAACTCGGCCACCATCCTGTCCAGAGCGAACCAGGCGCTGGCCACCCTGGAACGCTACAAGGCCCGCCTCGACGAGGTCGCCCAGACGCTTTCCGCACTCGAGATCGAGGATTTCGTCACCCTCAAGGATGCGATGACCGTGGTGCAGCGCCTGGAAATGGTGCGCCGGATCTCCGAGGAAATCGCTTGGGACATCGTGGAATTGGGCGGCGACGGTCGGCTCATCACCCTGCAACTCGACGAGCTGGTGGGAGAGATGGAAGCCGATCGGGAGTTGATCATGCAGGATTACCTGCCCGCTGGTCGTCGGGTGCACGCCGCGGTCGCCGCGTTGGACCAGCTCTCCGGCAGTGAACTACTCGACCTCGCCGCGGTAGCGGGGTGCTACGGCTACTCACTCGCACCCGAGGCGCTTGAGGAGCCGGTGTCGCCGAGGGGGCACCGACTGCTGGCTCGAGTACCACGGCTACCCAGCGGTGTGCAGACACGGCTCATCGAGCACTTCGGGTCACTGCAAGCGCTGATGGCAGCCACCGTTGACGACCTGCAACTCGTGGACGGCGTCGGCGACGCCCGGGCCCGAGTGGTCCGGGAGGGATTGTCCCGGCTGGCCGAGTCCAGCATCATCGAGCGCTACGGATGAGATAGTGTCAGAGCACTCGTGAACGCCTCCACGCTGATCGCCTGGTTCGACGCCCACGCGCGCGACCTGCCCTGGCGCGACCCCGCCACCACCCCATGGGGGGTCCTGGTCAGCGAGGTCATGCTGCAGCAGACCCCGGTGCAACGGGTCACGGGAGTATGGATCGAGTGGATGGCCCACTGGCCACGACCTTCGGACCTGGCTGCCGAAACGCCGGGCACCGTCGTCCGAGCCTGGGGGAAGTTGGGCTATCCTCGGCGGGCGCTCCGGCTACACGCGGCCGCAGCGGAAATTGCCGCACAGCACGGCGATGTCGTTCCCCCCGATGTGGACACGCTGCTCGCGCTGCCGGGCATCGGCGCCTATACCGCCCGCGCAGTGGCGGCCTTCGGCTACGGGCACCGCGTACCGGTGGTGGATACCAACGTCCGCCGGGTGGTGGCGCGAGCCGTCCTCGGGATGGCCGACCCGGCCGCGCCCGCGATCTCCCGTGATCTCGCTGATGTGGCAACGCTGCTACCCGATGTCCAGGCGGCACGGTTCTCGGCCGCGCTGATGGAGCTCGGCGCGGTGGTGTGCACCGCGCGACAGCCGCGCTGCACCGACTGCCCGCTGCTTCCCGACTGCTCCTGGGTGCGCTCGGGTCGCCCAGCCGCGACCGGGCCCGGTAGGCCGGCGCAGCGTTTTGCCGGCACCGATCGGCAGGTCCGCGGGCTACTGCTCGACGTGCTGCGCGGGGCGGTGCACCCGGTACCGAGGGCCCGGCTGGATGCCGTCTGGGTGGACGTCGCCCAGCGTCACCGGTGCCTGGATTCCCTGCTGGTCGATGGCTTGGTCGAGCAGACGGTCGACGGCCGCTTCGCCCTGCCCGGAGAATGCTGAGCGCGGCTGCCCGAGGAGAATCGACGACCGTGCACGCACTGGTGACGTTCCTCGACGAAGCGGCGGAGAAGGAGATCCGGTCGCTGTGGCAGGCCCTGCAGCTGGCCGGAGTGCCATCCGGTGGACGCCGGTTCGCCCCGCACATCACCTTCGCTGCGGGTGCCGCAATCCCGGTCAGGGCACGGGATGCGGTGCGCCAGGAACTGGCCGTGCTCACGCTGCCCGGCATGTGGCTGAGCACCCTGGCCACTTTCCCCACCAGCAAGAACGTGCTCATGCTCGCCGCGGTGATGGACGCCGAACTGCTCGCCGTGCATTCCGCCGTGCATGACGCCCTGGCGGGCAAGGTTCGGCAGCCATCGGTCCTGCACCTGCCCGGATCCTGGGTGCCACACTGCACGTTGGCCCAGCAGATCACCCAGACTCAGCTCGTCACCGGCTTCGCCGCGCTGCACCCGGTGACGCCGATCCGCGCCACCCTGAGTCAGATAGCCGTACTGGACACCGCGACCGGGGTGGTGGAACCGCTGCGGCACCAGTGACCATTTCCCGGCTGAGGCCGTAGGCTGATCGAATGGCCGTTGTGAAGATCAATGCTATCGAGATCCCAGCAGGCGCAGGACCGGAGCTGGAACGCCGATTCGCCGCCCGGCATGGGTCCGTCGAGTCCGCGCCGGGCTTCCTCGGCTTCGAACTGCTCCGCCCGGTGGCCGGAGACGACCGGTACTTCGTCTACACCCGATGGGAAACCGAAGAGGCATTCCAGGCATGGCGCGACGGTCCGGCGATGGAGGCGCATTCCGGGGATCGCGCGAAGCCGGTAGCGAGCGGATCCAGTCTCCTAGAATTCGAGGTCGTGCAGACCGCCAAGCCATCCCAAAGCTAGCCGCCCGGACGAGAGTCGGCTCGGCGACGAGGTCTGGATAGCCCTGTGGCCGCCATCGGTCAATTGATGGCGGCCACAGGATCCTTGGAACCGGCGTGCACCACGGGTGGGCACAGCGTGCATCGCAGGCGGACACGCCGGGGAAGGGTCAGTCGGAGACACCGCCCCCCTCAGCGGCGGCGCTGCCGTCCGCAGTGGCCAGGTCGACCGGGGGGGCGTCAGGCACCCGGAGCGGCTTGGGCTCGCCGCGGAAGGTGAACGTCGCGTCCTCGGTGGGACCTTCGCCGTCCCAGTTCTCGACATCGACGATGACGATCTGGCCAGGCGCGATGTCGCCGAACAGAATCTTCTCCGAGAGCTGGTCCTCAATCTCCCGCTGAATGGTCCGCCGTAGCGGCCGGGCGCCCAGCACCGGATCGAATCCTCGTTTGGCGAGCAACTTCTTGCCCAACGTGGTGAGTTCGAGGGCCATGTCTTTGTTCCGCAGCTGGGTCTCCACCCGGGTGATCATCAGATCGACCATCCTGATGATCTCGTCCTCACTGAGCTGGTGGAAGACGATGGTGTCATCGATCCGGTTGAGGAACTCTGGACGGAAGTGCTTCTTGACCTCGTCGTTGACCTTGTTCTTCATCCGCTCGTAGGTCGAGGATTCGTCATTACTCGTCGAGAAGCCCAGACCCACCGCCTTGGAGATGTCCGCTGTCCCCAGGTTCGTCGTAAAGATGATCACAGTGTTCTTGAAGTCCACCGTGCGGCCCTGACCATCGGTCAACCGGCCATCCTCCAACACCTGCAGCAGCGTGTTGTACACCTCCTGGTGCGCCTTCTCGATCTCGTCAAAAAGCACCACCGAGAACGGCTTGCGGCGCACCTTTTCCGTCAGCTGGCCACCCTCCTCATAACCCACGTATCCGGGAGGGGCACCGAAGAGCCGGGAAGCGGTGTAGCGGTCGTGGAACTCGCCCATGTCGATCTGGATGAGCGCGTCGTCATCACCGAACAGGAATTCCGCCAAAGCCTTGGACAGCTCGGTTTTCCCGACCCCGGAGGGCCCGGCGAAGATGAACGAACCCGAAGGCCGCTTGGGATCCTTCAGACCCGCACGGGTACGGCGCATCGCCTTCGAGACGGCCTTGACCGCCTCATGCTGGCCGATAATCCGCTTGTGCAGCTCGTCCTCCATGCGCAGCAGACGAGTCGTCTCCTCCTCGGTGAGCTTGAAGACCGGAATACCGGTCCAGTTCGCCAACACCTCGGCGATCTGCTCATCGTCAACCTCGGCGACCACATCCAGGTCACCGGCCTTCCACTGCTTCTCCCGCTCGGACTTCTTCGCCAACAATTGCTTCTCCGAGTCCCGCAGCTTGGCGGCGCGCTCGAAGTCCTGGGCGTCGATCGCGGACTCTTTGTCCCGGCGGACATCAGCGATCTTTTCGTCGAACTCCCGCAGATCCGGTGGAGCGGTCATCCGGCGGATCCGCATCCGCGCGCCCGCCTCGTCGATCAAGTCGATCGCCTTGTCCGGCAGGAACCGATCATTGATGTAGCGGTCGGCCAACGTGGCAGCCGCCACCAACGCGGCATCCGTGATGGACACCCGGTGGTGAGCCTCATAGCGGTCCCGTAGGCCCTTGAGGATCTCAATGGTGTGGTCGATCCCTGGCTCACCGACCTGGATCGGCTGGAATCGGCGCTCCAGCGCGGGGTCCTTCTCGACGTGCTTGCGGTACTCGTCCAGGGTGGTCGCACCGATGGTCTGCAGCTCCCCGCGAGCCAGCATCGGCTTGAGAATCGACGCGGCGTCGATCGCGCCCTCCGCGGCACCTGCCCCGACCAAGGTGTGGATCTCGTCGATGAACAGGATGATGTCCCCGCGGGTGCGGATCTCCTTGAGCACCTTCTTCAGCCGCTCTTCGAAGTCCCCTCGGTAACGGGAACCGGCCACCAACGACCCGAGGTCCAAGGTGTAGAGCTGCTTGTCTTTCAGCGTCTCGGGCACCTCGCCCTTGACGATGTTCTGCGCGAGCCCCTCCACCACAGCGGTCTTGCCCACGCCGGGCTCGCCGATCAGTACTGGGTTGTTCTTGGTGCGCCGGGACAGCACCTGCATGACCCGCTCGATCTCCTTGCCGCGCCCGATCACCGGGTCGAGCTTGCCTTCCCGGGCACTCGCGGTGAGGTTGCGGCCGAACTGATCCAGCACCAGCGAGGACGATGGGGTGCCTTCGCCTCGACCCGAGCCGGCCTCCGCGGGCTCCTTGCCCTGGTAGCCGGACAACAACTGCAACACCTGCTGGCGCACCCGGTTGAGGTCGGCACCCAGCTTGACCAGCACCTGCGCGGCCACGCCCTCGCCCTCACGGATGAGCCCGAGCAGGATGTGCTCGGTCCCGATGTAGTTGTGTCCGAGCTGCAGCGCCTCGCGCAGCGACAGCTCCAGCACCTTCTTGGCTCGTGGGGTGAACGGGATATGACCGGAGGGCGCCTGCTGGCCCTGACCGATGATCTCCTCTACCTGCTGGCGCACCCCCTCCAGGGCGATACCCAGGGACTCCAGTGCCTTCGCCGCGACACCTTCACCCTCGTGGATGAGACCCAGCAGGATGTGCTCGGTCCCGATGTAGTTGTGGTTGAGCATCCTGGCCTCTTCCTGGGCCAGCACAACCACCCGCCTTGCGCGGTCGGTAAACCTCTCGAACATGTGCACTCCTGACTGCTACGCCGTCGCGGCGCCGCCCGTAACTTGTCATCCCGCCGTGTCGATCCTTACCACGTGATCGATCCCTGACCGCGGGTACGAGACGCGCCGTACAGCAACTGTAACCGCCGCGCGGTCGATGTGGGTTGCGACCGCCGCTCGACGCCGGTTCCAACGTGGCGCCACCGGCCTGGATTCCCGTACGGGGCGCCGCTTGTCCGCTTAGAGTGAACAGACCCCGCGCTAATACCACCCGCTTGGGTGGTTTCCGTCGTGACCCGTGCCGCCACCTCAGGACCAGATGTTAGGTTAGGCAAACCTAAATGCTGGTATCCAGCCAGCTTGAGGAGGTGCGGTGCCGCAAGTCCCTGTACCCGCAAGTAAAGCAGTGTCTGCGAGTGACACCAGGCCCGTAGGGGCCACGTGGAACCGTGCAACCACAGTATCCCGAACAGCTTCCCCGAAGGCCACGATGGGCCCCGCATCCGAGATGATGGAAGAGTACTCCAGCCACCCGCTGGCGATCTCAGTGGCTGCCGTGGACGTCGCCGTCGACTGGATGTCGTTTCGGCTGCTGGACCGCCCCTGTGGCGTGTGGACCACGTGTGAGCAGGCACTTTCCGATCCCCCGTTCTTCACGCGATGGCACGCCACGGTCGCCCACCGGCTGGCGCAGTCGCACACCTCGGTGCCCGAGCGCACCACTGCCGGTTATGTGCTGCAGTGGTATCTGGGCATCCCGGCCAACCTCGGCGCACTGCTGTTCCATTCCGCGCGCCGGGTACCGGCACTCCAGCCGGAGCACCTGGCCTTCCGGCTCGATCCGGGGTGGGTACAGAGCGTGGCGCTGCGCCCTGGGCGGTTCTGGTGTCTGCCCGGCGACTCCGATGCCGGACATCCCGACGCCGTCGTGGTAGCCGATGAAACAGCGCTGAGCGCCGAATTGCGTCGCGAGCTGGTGTCGCACGCCTCTCGCTTCCTGGACGTCTACGGCCCCCTGGTGCGCTTCGGACGCCGCACGCTCTGGGCTGCGGTAACCGACGTCCTGGATACCAGCCTGCTGCTGGCAGGGCGGGCTTTCGGCTCCGCCAAGGCGGGTGTCGCCGATGCGCGGCTCGTCCTGGCTCACCGGGTCGAGCCGTTCACCTCGGCATCCACTACCTATTCGGTCACCGACGAGCTGGGACGTCAGCACTGGACGCGACGGCGCGGCTCCTGCTGTTTCTACTACGCCCTATCCGGTGTGACGCAGCCCTGCGCCACATGCCCGCGAACCGACGATGCGGAGCGCGCCCGGATCCTCGGGACCCTCGATCAGCCCCTGGCCTGACCAGAGGCCGTATCTTGGGAGACCGTGTCAGGGACGGATAACGCGCTGCCCGCCTCGCTGGAACAGCGGTTGCCTGCCGTAGTGGTCAACCCCAGCAGGTTCGCGGACCTGGCCCCGGTACACGCGGACATCACGCGAGTGTGCACCGAACTGGGTTGGGCCGCGCCACTGTGGCTGGAGACCAGCGTAGAAGACCCTGGGATGGGGCAGGCCAGGACCGCATTGGCGGCGGGCGCTGATGTGGTGCTCGCCTGCGGAGGGGACGGCACGATCCGGAACGTGGCGCAAATCCTCGCCGGATCGGGTACCGCGCTGGGCTTGGTGCCCGCAGGCACCGGGAACCTGCTGGCTCGCAACCTTGCCATGCGACTGGACAACACGGCGAGCGCGACTCGGATCGCGTTGTCCGGCGAGAACCGATCGGTCGACGTCGGCCGGGTACGGATCGACGATGGCACCGAGGAGCTGGTGTTCCTCGTAATGGCGGGCATGGGATTCGATGCGGCGGTCATGGCAGGAGCTCCGGCACGACTGAAGGCGCGGGTGGGCCAGCTGGCCTACTTCATCTCTGGAATACGGGCGCTGAAGGACCCCCCGCTCAGGGTCGGCCTCACTATGGACGGGTCGCCCGAGTTACGCCGCTGCGTACGCACGGTTGTGGTGGGCAACTGCGGCAGACTTCTCGCAGGGCTGGTCCTGATGCCCGCCGCCAAGGTCGATGACGGGCTGCTGGACATGGTGGCTATCGCGCCGAAGGGCATCATCGGGTGGCTGGCGGTGGCCGCACGAGTGGTGACCCGCCGCAGTAGCGGTCACCCCATCGTCGAACACTGGCAGGGCACCCCGTTGAACAAAATCAACCCGATCCACCGATGCCGTCCGAGCCTGCAAGGTTCGCCGACAGTACCGGTGAGCGGACTCAGTTTCCCTTGTGATAAGCGTCGAGAACCTCTGCCGGGATACGGCCGCGATCGGAGACATTGTAACCGTTCTTGCGTGCCCACTCGCGGATCGCCGCGTTCTGTTCGCGGTCCACTGAGGCTCGGCCGGCACCAGGAGACCGTCGCGGAGAGACCGAACCCTTGCGCCGGCCGCCGGCCTTACGGGCGTTGGCGACGTAGTCCGCGATCGAGTCACGTAGCTTGCCTGCGTTGCCGCTCGATAGATCGATCACGTAAGACACACCATCGATACCAAACTCGACGGTCTCTTCTGCCCTACTTCCGTCGAGGTCATCGACAATCTCCACGGTGACCTTCTGCGCCATGTTTGTGATCCTCCTTGAGGGATGTGGTCCACGGAGCCATCCCAGGACGACTCCACATCAACAAGAAGCAGGTTAGCCTATTAGCGGTCGGACTGCGTAATCGACGCGCCCATCAGCTCATTGGGGCCGCGCCGAGGTCGAACTGGAGACGACCTCCACCGATACCCGGTCAGTGAGCACCATGAGCTCCTGCCGATCCCCATTCCGGCCCTCCGCTGGACGACATTCCGCCATCACAGGCAGGAAGTCCGTCGAGCGGCTTACCCGACCTGCGCCTCAGGTGTGCTGTCAGGCGGGGAGCATGTCCCACTCGCACCGCAGGGAGTCCGGGGTTTGGAACCAACGCATCACCTGCGGCGCACTGGCGCAGTGTGCACAGCTCAGCTTGGGTCATACCCGTGTAGTCAGTGTAGGCTTTGCATCCCTTCAGCTATGGTTAACCACAGTCGGCTCCGAACACGAGCCACCCGATTGGGCTACGGACGCGCTCGATGCCGTCGGCTTCAACCGGAGTCCATTTGCCGTACTAACCTCCTGCGAAGAGCGGAAACGTTGACCTCCCGAGGTGGGCATCGTCGACTTCAGGCCGCCGAGCGCAAGCTCCTAGGCGTGTGTACAGCTCTAACAGACCTGCCAGTGGGGTTGGCGAGATCAGCGGGTGTTGCGTTCGAAGACCATCTGTAACCCGAAGAGTGTGAGATCAGGCGCGTGGTGGGCGATAGTCTCCGACTCGGCAATCACCAGTGGGGCGAGCCCCCCGGTGGCGATCACCACCACATCACTCTCCGCGCCCGGCGCCAACTCTGCTGAGATGCGCCGAACCAGTCCGTCTACCTGTCCGGCAAAACCGAACAACAGTCCGGATTGCAGAGCCTCCACGGTGCTCTTCCCGATCACAGATCGGGGTCGGATCAGCGGCACCTTCACGAGCGCAGCGGCGCGTGCAGCCAAAGCGTCGACTGATATCTCGATACCGGGAGCCAGCGCTCCACCGAGGAACTCTCCCCGTGCGCTCACCACGTCGAAGTTGGTCGAGGTACCGAAGTCCACCACAATCGCCGGGCCCCCGTAGAGGGTGTAGGCGGCCAGCGTGTTGACGATCCGGTCTGCACCCACCTCCCGCGGGTTGTCATAGAGCAACGGCACTCCGGTACGCACCCCCGGCCCCACGATCACCCGTGGCAACTGCGGCCAGTAACGATGCAACATCACCCTCAGCTCACGCAGCACTGCGGGCACCGTGGACAAGGCCGCGATACCAGTGACCTTGTCGGAGTATTCGCCGAGCAACCCACGGAAGGTGAGCGCTATCTCGTCCGCAGTCATCCTGGCGTCAGTACGCATCCGCCAGTCATGCACCAACGTCGCTTCCTTCCCGGCGCCCTCCTGTTCACCATCGAACAAGCCGAGGACGATGTTGGTGTTGCCGATGTCGACGGCGAGAAGCAACCGCTCCCCCTCAGTCGTCGGCGTTGATCAGGACAGCCAGCCGGGTGGTATCGGCCATCAGCGCACCATCGACCGAACCGTCCGCAAGACCACCACCGGCAATCAAACCACTGCCTGCTGGGGCGTGAGCCGGATCATTGCCCTGTTCGACGATCCGATTCGCCGCATCGACGAACACTACCCGGGGTCGATAGTGCCGCGCCTGTGTCTCATCCATCGTGGCGTAGGAAATAAGGATCACAAGGTCGCCCGGCGCCATCAGGTGCGCGGCAGCTCCGTTGATCCCGATCACGCCGCCGCCGCGGGCACCGGGGATAACGTAGGTCTCCAGCCGGGCCCCATTGGTGATGTCCACGATCGCCACCCGCTCTCCAGCGAGCAGGTCCGCGGCATCCATGAGGTTCTCATCGACTGTCACCGACCCCACGTAATGCAGGTCCGCCTGAGTGACGGTGGCTCGGTGGATCTTGGACTTCAACATGGTGCGGAGCATCGTGGACCTCCCGTATCCAATCCCTGCACTGGAACGCGTGCGGAGGCTGAGAATGCAGCCGAGTGCGCTGTGGGATCGGCCACACCCAGGTGCACGCCGACGTTGTCAATCAACCGGGTAGTCCCGACGGTGGCCGCCACCAGCAATCGGGCCTGGCCACGCTCTGGAGCGGGGCCGAGCTCACTGTCGCGCAGGGCCAGGTAATCCACGGTCAGCGTGGGATGCCGGGGCGGACGGGGAGTTGCCAATACCTTGGCCGCCTCCGCGCGCACCGCCTCCGCTCCCAGCCGGCCCGCGTTGGATCCGGCCACCAACGCCGCCCAGAGCATGGCTGCGGTTGCCCGTTGTGCGGCGTCGAGGTAGACGTTGCGGGAGGACAATGCGAGGCCGTCGGGTTCGCGCACCGTGGGCACCCCGACCACCTGCACACCCAGGTGAAGGTCCCGCACCATTCGGCGGATCAGAACAAGCTGCTGATAATCCTTCTCGCCGAAGAACGCGCCGTCCGGTCCTACGATCCCGAAGAGCTTGGCCACCACGGTGAGTACCCCGGTGAAGTGGCCCGGCCTGCTGGCGCCCTCCAGCTCGGCACCCAGGGCTCCGGCCCGCACGGTGGTATCCGATCCTGGCGGGTACATCGCTTCGGCCTCCGGCGCGAACACCAGATCGACGCCTTCGGCCCGACACATCGCCAGATCGGCCTCGAACTGGCGCGGATAGCGGTCCAGATCCTCGTGCGCCCCGAACTGCAGCGGGTTGACGAAGATCGACACCACGGTGGCCGCATCCGGCGTACGGCGGGCTGCTCGGATCAGCTCCCGGTGACCGGCATGCATCGCTCCCATTGTCGGCACCAGCACTATCCGGCGCCCGTTTCGACGCAACGCATCGGTGGCGCCGGACAGCATTCCGGGGTTCTCATGGACCGTCAGCTCGCCAGGAGCGGAACCGGTCATTGGGCCTCCAGCGTGTCCCTGATCCCGGCTGCGGCCGCTGAGGGGAGCAGTCCGGCATGCTCGGCGCGGTACGCCGTCCTACTGGCCTGTGCGCGATAGGCAGCAAGCAACTCCGGGGCTGACTCGGCGAGCACCCGCAGGTGCAACCGCAAGGTGTCGAGGTCGCCGCGGGCTACCGGGCCGGTCAAAGCGCGGTCTCCATGGCGCAGCGTGTTGTCCAGCGCCGCCTCCAGCAGCGGACCGAGGAGCCGCTCGGCGGGCACGATGCCTGCCCGCTCCAGCAGGTCCACCGCGTCCCGAACCAGGGTCGCCAGGTGATTCGCACCGTGCGCCAGCGCGGCATGGTAGAGGGGCCGCGACTGCGGCGGAACGCGCACCGGTTCGGCGCCCATCTCCAGTACCAGCGCCTCCCCGACACTCCAGCCGATCTCGTCGGCGACGGTGACACCGACGCAGGCCGTGCTCAGCCGAGCGACGTCCTCACCGCGTCCGGTGAAGGTCATCGCAGGATGCAGCGCGAGCGGGAGGACACCTGCGGCGGTGGCCGGTTCGAGCACGTCCACCCCTCGGGCACCACAGGTATGCACTGCTATCTGACCTGCCCGAAACGCCCCGGTGGCGGCGAGCCCGGAGACCAGGCCGGGCAGCACGTCGTCCGGAACGGCGAGCAGCACAAGGTCGGCTCGGCGCACGACATCGTCGGGTGCGAGCACCGGCGCATCAGGCAGCAGGTCCGCTGCCCGGCGCAGCGATGCCCGGGATACCGCACTGGCGGCGACTATCACGTGCCCGGCACTGGCCAGGGCCGCCCCGAGTACTGCCCCCACCCGACCGGCGGACACCACTCCCACAGCCAGCCGGGCCGGGCGACCGGCCGCATCCCGGGAAACGGACGCCCCCGACCGAGGCATCGTCGCCATGTGCCGTCCTCCAGCCGTTCCAGTCCCACCATAGCCAGCGGGTACCGGACTTCCGTGCGGGCAGGTTAACGCCGAACACGCATGTCACGCCGTTGCGAGTGAGCAGCTTCACCTCAGCGGCTCGATCCCGACAGCAACGTCCCAGTCAGCTCAGCCGGGCGGGTATCCGGGCGGGGCGACATAGTAGCCCGGCTGGCCGGGCGGCTGGGGCAGCGCGCCACCGGCACCGGGTCTGGACGGCAGCACCGCAGGGGGCGGTTGCCAGCCCGGTGGCGCCGCCTGCCGCCAGGCTGAACCCAGCGCCTGCGGAGCAGCCACCGCGCGGGCCCGGGCGGCCAGCACTTCGCCCAGGGTCTCGTGGTGCCACCGGCCGGCCTCCTGACCGACCACGCCGCGTCGCATCCGGTCCCGGAGGAAGGCCAGTTCGGTGACCGCGTTCTGATAGTCGCGCACCGCATCGGCTGCCTCTTCGCCCGCTCGGCTGCGCACCGCCGCCAGCCAGCCGCGCCTACCCGTCAGACTGGCCAGCAACGGGACCTCGCTGGGGGCGATCCATCCTGCGGTCGCGAACCCCGGCAGCTGCGCAGCGACCACCCGCTGCTCGCGGCGGCGCTGCCAGACCACCAGCCCGACCAGCCCGGTGAACAACGGCAGCATGATGACAAAGTAGACGACCACCAGAAACCCGAAACCGGCCGAGATGTTCCACAGCGCGTGCAGCAGCACCGCACCCAGATATCCGAAGCAGGGCAGGATCACCACGGCCGGTGGATTGCGCGATCGTACTGCCAGTCCCACCGCGATTCCGATCATCGCGGTGAACACCGGATGCGCGAAGGGCGAGAGCACTCCACGCACAATGAACACGCCGATGACCCCACCGGCCTCCCCCGCCAGCCCGTCGGTAGCGAAGGCACGTCCGAAGTAGAGGATGTTCTCGGTGAACGCGAAACCCGCGGCGACCAGCCCGGAGTAGACGATCCCGTCGACGATGCCATCGAATTCGCGGCGCCGCCACCACACCAGGCCGAGCAGGAATGCACCTTTGAACGCCTCCTCGGCGATCGGGGCGGAGATCACCGCTCCCACCAGGTCACCGCCGCCCGCGCCGAATGCCTCCGTACCGATCTCCGCCACCGTGTCGTTGACGACGCCCGCACCCAACGCGCTGACCCCGGCACCCCACAGGAATGCGGCGAGCAGCAACCCGGACGGCTCGGGCTCCCAGCGGTCCACCCAGAGGAAGGCCGCCACCACCAGCGCCACCGGCAGCATCGCCGCGAACGTACCCACCAGCACGGCCGCGCTGCCGATGGTGGTGCTCAGCAAGCCGAGCACGATCAGCGCTGGGATCGCCAGTGCCACCAGGCTGAGCACAGGACCCAGGACGCGCCGATTGTGTTGCTGCCCCCACGGTTGGTAATTGTCCGCCCGAACGGTATTCATGGCTCGACCCTGACAAGCAGGCCTCGCGTGCTCATGGAACCGCAGCCTAGGTGTTTTCGGGGGAACTTGCGGGAGAATCGCCTTCAGTCGTCTACACGACCATGCCGGCGCCGGGGGAGAGAACTCTCCCCGTAGGAGGCCAACAGCTCGTGCACCGGCCGTCGATCATTCAACCCACTGCCGTTTTCCTCGGGCGCGGAATGCGGAGTGCTCCCATACCTCGGCGTGCTCGACCTGCTGTGCCTGCCACCCTGGGACACCTGCCGATCCTCTGGGGACACCTGCCGATTCTCCGGGCCCGATGTCTGCCGATTTACCGGAGCGCTCAACGGATCCTGCTCGAGCGCTGATCGCCAGGACGGCGCCGGCGAGACCGCTGGGCTCCACATCCGGTTCGCCCCCGCGTCTGTTGCCAGCTCGGCCGCTGTTTGGGCATAGATGTCCGGGCGGTCCGACTTCCGCATCTCCCAGGAATTCCGGCCGGTCGGGCCGACTCCGCGCACGGTCGACTCAGCGGCAGGAAGGCTGGGCGTCACCCGGGGTACCGTTTTCGCCGCCGATATCCTGCCGTGGCCCTCGGTGCTGGTCCAGGGATGGTCCGGCATCGGCAGCAGCCGGGTGGATTCGGCCCGCAGCGCGACCCGTTCCACCATGACATCCCCACCCAGCAGATTCCGCAGGGTGTCCCGCAACGCCGCCAGCTCGCCACGCAGGGCTACGATCTCCTGACGCTCACGCCGTTCGACCTGCTCGCGTAGCTCGCGCTCCACCTTCAGCTCGTGCTCCCGGCGGGCCGCGATCTCACGATCCAGTTCAAGTTGGTACACGGTGCGCAGCTCGTCAGCTCGCTCCACGCCTGAACCGACCTCGCGGCGCAGCCGCACGGCGGCGAAGGTTCCGAATAGCGTCGCCCACAACGCGGCAATGATACCGAGGCGCAGCAGCCGGGAATCGTCGCTTCCGAGGGCGAGCACAGTCGCCGCCAGCACCGCCAATACGACGCTGCCGAGGATCAGAAATCGGCCGCTCTCGTGCCGTAACTCAGGCTTGGGGCTGGTCATGGCGCACACGGTACCTGCTGGCACAGCTGCTGTAGAGATCGCGGCGCTCAGCGGTCCTCGGGCCGGCGGTCCTTGGTCAGGCGGTCGTCACCGCGGGGCTCGTCCGGAAAGTCCGGGGTCCGGCAGCAGTGCTCCAGCCACAGCCCGGCCGCCACCAGCGCCCCGGCGCAGAACACTCCCACCGAGGCGGTCACGGTGTCCGAAGCGGCGTCAGGCACTCGGTCTCGCTGCGGCAACACGTGGACCAGCACCCCCACCCAGGCACCTGCCGTGATGGACCCGGCCATGGACGACGCCTTGGCCAACACGACAGCCTTAGCCGCGGTGAGCGCCTGCACCGGCCGAGCACCCGGCCTGCGTTGGATCCGTGCCCGCAGCGTCACGCCCAGCACCACCTCGACGAATGCGACGACGAGCAGCGTGGTGCCGGCCAAGGGGGGAAGCGGCGGCAGATCGCCGTAAGACAGCTGGAACAACAGGTTCACCAGCACTACCGCGACGGCCCCTGCGCCAACCAGATCACGGGCTCGGGTGAAAGTCACAGCACCTCCCACGGACGAACCGGCGAACGGATAGCCAGGTGAACGACCAGGTCATCGCGTCGCCGCAGGCCACGCAGCTGCGCCGAGGGCAGCGCAGCGACCAGTTCGGCTACCGGGCCGTGCCCGGGCAGCACCGCGCTGGGTGCCACGTCCAGCCACGGCACGAGCACGAAAGCACGCTGGTGCGCCCGTGGGTGTGGCAACGTCATATCTGGGTCGTCCCGGTGGAGCTCGTCCGAGTCGCCGCACCGCACGTCGATGACGTCCACGTCCAGCGTGCGCGGCCCCCACCGGATCTCCCGGGTTCGCCCGGCGGCCGCCTCACAGCGCTGGCCACGGCGCAGCCACTCCAGCGCATCGGTATCCGGATCATCGACCAGCAGTACGGCGTTGAGAAAGTCGCCCTGCTCGACGTCGTCCCGCTGGACGTGGTTTTCGATGGCCCCGCTCGCGGTGTCCCCGCTCTCAGCGAGTTTCCAGGGCACTGTCGAGTACACCGGTGAGACGACGCGCACGCAGTCGCCCAGCATGGTGACACAGCCCTGTAGGTGCGCCAGCCGATCACCAACATTCGATCCGAGCGACAGCACCGCCGTGCTCATCGGGACCGCCGGGTGGTGATGGCGACATCAGCGAAGTTCAACCCGATAGGCGCGGCGGGCTTGTGCACCGTCACCTCTACGGCCTGCACCCGCTCATCGACCAGGACCTCGCCGGCGATCCGCGCGGCTACCGTCTCGATCAGGTCGCAGGGTTCTCCCCCGACGATGCGGGCCGCAAGCCGGGCTAGCTCGCCGTAGTCCAGGGTCGCGGAAAGCTCATCAGTCGCCGCCGCGGGACCGAGATCCAGCCAGACCGTCGCGTCGACGACGAACTCCTGCCCTTGTACTCGCTCGTGGTCGTGCACCCCGTGCCTGCCGTACACCCGCAACCCGGTGAGGGTGATCCGGTCGTTCATTGCGGACCTCCCACCCGGCTGTCCTTCGATGTGACGAGCTGCCAGGCGGAAGCGACCGCGATGGCGTCGCGAGAACCCGCCGCGTCATGCACCCGTACTCCCCAGACGCCCGAGGCGGCGGCCAACGCGGACACCGCGGCGGTGACCCCGTCGCGCCGCTGGATCGTCGCCGGCCGGCGGTCGGTGCCGTCCACCTCGGTGCCGTCCACCTCGGTGCCGTCCACCTCAGCGAGCAGAGCACCCAGGAACCGCTTGCGGGACGCCCCGATCAGCAGCGGGAACCCCATTTCGGAGAGCGCGTCGAGGTGATGTAGCAGGACCCAGTTGTGCGCCGCCTGCTTGGCGAAGCCGAGGCCGGGATCCAGCACCAGGGCAGCTGGATCCACCCCGGCGAGCACCGCAGCGTCCACCCGGGCCACCAGCTCGGCGCGCACCTCCGCGACGACATCGTGGTAACCGGCCAGCTGGTCCATCCGATTGCTGGGGCCACGCCAGTGCGTGAGCACCCACGGGGCTCGGCAGCGCGCCATCGTGGAGGCCATCGCCGGATCGGCGAGACCACCGGACACATCGTTGACGAGAATCGCTCCCGCCTCCAACGCCACCTCGGCGACCTCCGCGCGGGTGGTGTCCACGCTGCAGGGCACACCATGGGCAGCCAGCTCGCGGAGCACCGGCACGACCCGGGAGATCTCGGTCTTCACCTCCACTCGCTGCGCCCCTGGACGGGTGGACTCGCCTCCGACATCGACGAGATCAGCTCCCTGCGCATGCAGCGCAATGCCGTGAGCCACGGCATCATCGCGGTCGAGGAACCGCCCGCCGTCGCTGAAGGAATCGGGCGTGACGTTGAGGACGCCCACAACCACGCAACGGCCGGGATCAGGTAACGCGGGGTGCACAATCATCGCCGCCTCATCAATTCCAGTACCTCGCTGCGTGAGGAGGCGCTGGTCTTGAACAACCCCCGAACCGCCGATGTCGTGGTGGTCGAACCGGGCTTGCGGATTCCCCGCATCGCCATGCACAGGTGTTCGGCCTCGATTACCACGATGGCACCTCGGGGCTCCAGCCTACGCACCAGCGCGTTAGCGATCTGCGAGGTGAGCCGCTCCTGGACCTGGGGGCGCTTGGCGTACAGGTCGACCAGCCGGGCCAGCTTGGACAGCCCGGTCACCCGACCTTCGGCGTTCGGGATGTACCCGACGTGGGCCATACCGTGAAACGGCACTAGGTGATGCTCGCATTGGCTGTACAGCGGGATGTCCCTGACGAGCACGAGCTCGTCGTGCCCCTCGTCGAAGGTCCGCTCCAATACCGTGTCCGGGTCGATGAACAGGCCCGCGAACATCTCCTGGTAGGCCCGCGCAACCCGCGCCGGAGTATCCCGCAAACCTTCCCGTTCTGGATCCTCGCCACAGGCGATCAGCAGCTCCCGCACCGCAGCCTCGGCTCGGGAACGGTCGAAGGAACGGACCAGGCTCACGCCCGATCCGGGTGCCCAGGCTCCACCGGATGGGACCCCCCGCCGGACTGACCGTCCGCCTTGTCGTCATCCTGCGCACTATGCCGAGGAGGCTGCCACACCGGGGCAGGCGGCTCAGTGGCCGGACGCCAGCCGGGCGGCGCGCCATAGTTGGGGGGACCATGCTGAGGTGGGCGTGGATAGTGGGGCTGTCCGGCTTCTCCGCCCGGCCCGTGCTGAACCGGCGGGAACTGCCTGGTCTGGTTCTCGGACGGCCTGCCTTCGGGTGACCTGGTCTCGGGTGGCCAGGCATTCGGTGGGTAACCACCCTGTTGAGGTCCTGGCTTCAGGTGCCCGGCCGGACCTCCGTTGGCCTCGCCGGCCGGGGTGTAGACCGAGGGGTACGGACCTGCACCGTTGCCCACCGGATTGGGCTGTGGTTCGGACCGCGCAGGTGGCCACGGCTCACCACGCTCCTTGGCCAGCTCCCCGGCCGTCTTGATCGGCGGTTTGTCCGAGGGGGTGCGTCCGCCGAAGTCGTTGAACGCGGTGATCCGAGGTCGCTTCTCCACCTGACTGAAGATCCGTTCCAGATCCTTGCGTTGCAGGGTCTCCCGCTCCAGCAGTTCGACGACCAGTACATCGAGAATGTCGCGGTAGGTGTTGAGGATCTCCCATGCCTCGGTGTGCGCGGCCTCAATGAGCGCGCGCACTTCTTCGTCGATCTCGTGCGCGACCTCGAGGGAGTAGTCGGGCTGGCGGCCCGCAGAGCGCCCGAGAAACGGATCGCCCTGCTCCTGGCCGTACTTCACGGCACCGAGTCGCGCGCTCATACCGTATTCGGTGACCATCGCCTTGGCGATTTTGGTGGCCTGCTCGATATCCGAGGACGCACCGGTGGTCGGCTCGTGGAAGACCAGCTCCTCGGCGGAACGTCCGCCCAGCGCGAAGACCAGCCGAGCGATCATCTCCGACCGGGTCATCAACTCCTTGTCGTCCTCGGGCACAACCAGCGCGTGCCCACCGGTGCGGCCTCGGGGCAGAATCGTCAGCTTGTACACCGGGTCGATATCCGGCATCGCCCAGGCCGCCAGCGCGTGACCGCCCTCGTGGTAGGCGGTGATCTTCTTTTCTTGTTCGGAGATGATCCGACTCTTGCGCCGAGGACCGCCGATCACCCGGTCGACCGCTTCCTCCAGCGCAGCACCGGTGATCAGCCGGCCGTCCTCCCGCGCGGTCAGCAGCGCGGCCTCGTTGATGACGTTGGCCAGATCGGCACCGGAGAAACCCACTGTGCGTTTGGCCAGCCCGTCGAGGTCGACGCCGGTTGCCAGCGGCTTGCCCTTGGAGTGCACTTCCAGGATCGCGCGGCGACCGCGGATGTCGGGCGCGGCGACCGGTATCTGACGATCGAATCGACCGGGCCGCAGCAGCGCCGGGTCCAGGATGTCCGGCCGGTTGGTCGCGGCGATGAGGATGATGCCGCCGCGGGCGTCGAAGCCGTCCATCTCGACCAGCAACTGGTTGAGCGTCTGCTCGCGCTCGTCGTGACCACCGCCGAGTCCGGCGCCACGCTGCCTGCCCACCGCGTCGATCTCGTCGACGAAGATGATGCACGGAGCGTTCTGCTTGGCCTGCTCGAACAGGTCGCGCACCCGGGACGCCCCGACACCGACGAACATCTCCACGAAGTCCGAACCGGAGATCGAGTAGAACGGCACGGCCGCCTCGCCGGCCACCGCGCGGGCCAAGAGGGTCTTCCCGGTACCGGGCGGGCCATAGAGCAGCACCCCCTTAGGGATCTTGGCGCCGAGCGACTGATATCTGGCGGGGTTGGCCAGGAAGTCCTTGATCTCCTCCAGTTCCTCGACGGCCTCGTCGGCTCCCGCGACGTCAGCGAAGGTGGTCTTGGGCATGTCCTTGGACAACTGTTTGGCCTTGGACTTACCGAAATTGAGTACCCGATTCCCACCGCCCTGAGCGTTGTTCATCATCCAGAGCAGCAGTAGCAGCACCAGGCCGAGCGGGATGAGATAGATCAAGATCTGGAAAAGCAGATTCGGCTGATTGACCTTGGTGTCCCAGCCCTCCGGGATCTGAGCCTCGCGTAATGCCGCAGTGATCTCGTCACTGCTCTCGGCCGGATACTTGGTGAGTACCTGAACTCCTTCGACGCCGTCCAGGGGTCGGTTCAAGGTGAGCCGGAGCCGCTGCTCCTTGTCCTCAAGCGTGGCTTGTTTGACATTGCGCGCGCTGAGTTGTTCCAGCGCCCGCGAGGTGGTGATCTCGGTGTACCCGCGGGTATCGCTGAGCAGCTCGGTGACGGCGAAGTACAGCACCAGCACAGCGACGATCCACAGCAGCGGGTTACGGAGCAGCTTCTTGCGATCCATTCGGCTACGGCCCTCGGCGGCCTCGACCCTCCTGAGCAGATGTCGCGTGGCGGTGGCCCGCCATCGCAGGACAGTCCCACTTTTGTCCAGCGTACCGGGCCTACTTGCGTGTCGACCCGGGGAGAACCCGGGGGGAACTCAGCCCGCTCCCCATCAACAGCAAAACCCGCCTGGACGTTCCGGTCAGTCAGGTGAGCCAGTTGGCTGGGCTAGTTGGCGTAGACCTTCGGGTCAAGCGTTCCGATGTAGGGCAGGTCACGGTAACGCTCAGCATAGTCGAGGCCATACCCGACAACGAACTCGTTGGGGATGTCGAAACCAACGTAGCGCACCGGCACGTCGACTTTGACCGCATCCGGCTTACGGAGCAGGGTGCACACCTCCAGAGAAGCCGGGCGGCGCCCCGCCAAGTTCTTGAGCAGCCAGGACAACGTCAGACCCGAGTCCAGAATGTCCTCGACGATGAGGACATCGCGGCCCGCGATGTCCCGGTCCAGGTCCTTGAGGATCCGTACCACACCCGAGGACGAGGTCGCGGAACCGTAGGAGGCAACCGCCATGAACTCCAGCTGCACCGGGATCGGCAACGCCCGAGCAAGATCGGTCATGAACATCACCGCCCCCTTGAGCACACCGACAAGCAGCAGATCCCGACTGCCGCGTTCAGTTCGGAAGTCCATGGCGACCTCCTCGGCGAGCTCGGCAGTGCGTCGTTGAATCTGCTCCGCAGTGACGAGCACGGCGGCGATGTGGCCCGAGTACACGGCCGATATCCCCTCATCCGGTGTCGTCGATAACTGCGTCGCGGCTCTGGGACGACTCTGAGCTGACTTCGAGGTATCTCTAGGGTGACTCACGAAAGGTGCAGCTTGCCACGTGCTCGGTACACTTGCGACTCTCCGGGTAACCACACGGCGCCCTGACCCGACCATCTACCGACCAGATCGTCGGTGGCGCGCAGGTGAGCGTCGGTGAGCTCGGGTACGCCAGCATCGAGCAGCCAGCGGCGCAGTGCCCGGCGGCGCACCGGCGCAGGTGCCGCATCCAGTACGGGTACTCGCAGCGCCACGCCTGGCGTATTCAGGACGTCGGTGCCTTCGGTGGCCGTCGCAGCTGGATCTACCGCAGCGGCCGACAGCAGGGCGTGGGCTTGATCCTCCAGCAGATCAAGATCCTCCCGCAATTGCGCGGCGGTGCGGGCCAGTGCCTGCGCTACCCCGCCGCACAGCACATCCTCCAGCAGTGGCAGCACCTCGGTTCGCAGCCGGACCCGGCGAAACCGAGGCTCGTCGTTGTGCGGATCAGCCCACGGAGTGAGGCCCAGCTCGGCACAGGCGGCGACAGTGACGGCCCGTCGGACGCCCAGCAACGGCCTGCCCCAGGGCGGGTCAAGTTCGCGCATTCCGGCCAGCGAGCGCGGCCCGGATCCCCGTCCCAATCCGAGCAGGACGGTCTCCGCCTGATCGTCGAGAGTGTGCCCGAGCAGCACCAGGGCTCCCACCGGACACGCGGCACGCAGTGCCGCATACCGCGCTCGGCGTGCTGCCGCCTCGAGACCGCCCGGCCCGGCGACCGTGACCTCCAGGACCCGCACCTCGGTGGTACCGAGCCGGCACAGTTGCCGCGCCGTGGTCTGGGCCACCCGCTGAGAATCGGCTTGCAACCGGTGGTCGACGACCAGACCGTGCACCGCCAGGCCGAGCCGCCCCGCACAGTGCACGGTCGCAGCGGCCAGCGCCAGTGAATCAGCCCCGCCCGAACAGGCCACCACAACCGCGTCCCCTGTGCGGTGGGCAGCCAGAAATCGCCGGACCGCGGTGCGCACCGCAGCGACCGCTACGGGGGGACGCGCGGTGCTGACGTGGACCTGCGCCGTACTCACGTCACCCGGCGCAACCAGGCAGCCGGGTCGGTGATCTCGGCGCGGGTGGGTAACGTCTCCGGTGATGTCCACACCGCATTGAACCCGACCATACCGACCGCATCCACGACCTGGCGGGTGAACGCGGCGCCCTCGGCGTACTGACGCAGTTTGGCGTCGATCCCCAGCAGCGCCCGCATCACCCGCTCCGCGAGACCGCCCCCTTGTCTGCGAACGGTGAATCGCTGGCGGATCTGGCGCACGGAGGGCACCACCTCGGGGCCCACAGCGTCCATCACGTAGTCGGCATGACCTTCCAGCAGGGTGGCCATGGCCAGCAACCGGTCCAGCGCAGCCCGTTGGTCGGCTGACTGCAACAGGGTCAGCAGGGCAAGCGGATCGGAACCACCGGCCTCGCCCCGCCGGGCGCCGCGCAACGCCGAAGGCAACCGGCTGAGCATCCCGGCGAGGGAGTCCGGATCGTCGATCGCGGTGATGAAGGTGTGCACCTGGCCGGCGAAATGGTCCCGCAGCCAGGGCACCGCGTTGAACTGCAGCCGGTGAGTCGCCTCATGCAGGCACACCCACATCTGGAAGTCTTCTGCGGGGACAGCGAGTACCCGCTGAACCGTGAGCACGTTGGGGGCGACCAGCAGCAACTGTCCCGGGGCCTGCGCCGGCCCTCCGAACGGATCGTACTGGCCGAGCACCCGGGAACCGAGGAACGCCAGAGCCACCCCGACCTGCACTCCCGCGGTCCTGGCCAGCATGCGCCGCGCCACGCCTTGGGGAGGCGTACCGCGATCCGCAAGCAGCATTTGCAGCCCACCGGTCGCCGCGTCCACCCAGCCACGGCGGTCCACCACCTCGGCGGGACGGGGCGCTGCGCCGTCGTCCATTCCGGTGAGCTCCCGTACGTGCCCTTCGGCGGTGACCGCCAGCTCCCGCAGCCTGCGCACCGTCAGTGCCGCCTCCTCGGCGGCGACCGAGGGTCCGGTTGACAACAAGCGGCGCGCGGTACTGGCAGCGATACCCCAGTCGATGGGCGATTCGGGGGCTCGGCCATCCGTGGCCGACTCGGCGTCCATATCTGATCCGGCCATATCTGATTCGGCAAGCGCGGGATGTCCCATGCCGACGACGGTACGCACCACTAGCGACATCCGCAGGTCCGCAGCGCGGCAGCCAGCGCATCCAACCGAGGACGCACCGCAGCCGGAGCAGCACCATTGGACAGCAACGCGAACACCAGCACCCGCCCTTCGGCGTCCAACACGGTGCCCGCCAAGCTGTTGACACCGGTGAGCGTGCCGGTCTTCGCGCGCACCCAGCCCTTCCCCCCGGTCGCGGAGCTCTCGTAACGATCGGCCAGCGTGCCGCTGCCGCCTGCCACCGGAAGGCCGACCAGCAGCGGTCGCAGCGCCGGGGCGTAGTGCGGCGAGCTGCTGGGCGCCGCAGCAGCGCCCAGCAGCTCGGTGAGCAACTTCGCCGGAACGGTGTCCTGGATTGAGAGCCCACTGCCGTCCACCAGGGTGACGTTCCCGATATCGAAGCCGTGCTCACCGAGCACCTGGAGCACCGCACGGGAGGCACCGGAGAACGAAGGCTCAACGCCCTTCGCCTTGGCCACCTCCCTGGCCAGCGCCTCGGCGAGCACGTTGTCCGAGGTGCTCAGCACCAGGGCGACCAGCTCCTGCACCGGCGGGGACGCCACTTCACCGAGCACTGCGGCCCCCGGCAGGGCGCTGCCGAGGCCGACCGCATCGGCGTCAGCCCCGAGCCTGCGGGCCAGTTCTGCCGCGGCAGCCATCGCCGGCGTCTCGGTCCTCGGTGAGACTGCCAGCTGAGGATCCGCGCGACCACCGTCGAGCATCACCGCCGAGATGGGCGCGACAAATCCCTCTGCCACATCGCCGGAAGTCCAGCCGGGCGCGAGCACGTCACCCGAATACCGATCGAAGTCGACCAGCACGCGCCGCACCGGGCCGGCCGCCGTCGCCTTGACCTGCGCGACCAGATCGTCCAGCCGAGCCGCGCCGGGGTAGACGGTCCGCGCGGCCGCAGACAGCGTCGGATCCCCTCCGCCTACCAGCACGACGGTTCCCGGCTCGACGCCTGCCAGCACTCGCGTACGCAGCGAGGCGTGGTGATCGAGGGCGAGCAGAGCGGCCGAGGCCGTGAGCAATTTGACGGTCGACCCGGGCACCAGCGGGTTCGCCGCGTCCCGCTGCCACAGCACCTGGCCGGTCACGGAGTCGACCACCTGACCCGACAGGGTGCCCAGCCCACCCTGCGCGACCAGGGGGTCCAGGACGGCGACGACACCGGCATCAGTCGGGGCCGGTCCGTATCCGTCGGCCGGACGCAACACGGGCTGGGGCAGTAACGGCGAGGGAGGCGGCACAGTCGCCACCACCACGAGTTCGGACCTGCCCAACGCGGCGGCACCGAGCGCTCCCCCGGCCCCGACGCTCGCTACGAACAACAGAACGGCCACGAGCACCGCGATCCGCTTCCCCCGTTGCGCGGGCAGCCGCAGCACAGAACGGACACGACGACCTGGCCCCGACACTGAGCGGCTTCCCTCCTACCCCCACCCTTACCAGCGGCAGCGTCCACTGCTGCTGGAGAAATTTATAGGGTGGCGGGTCACCATCCTTTCAGGTGGGGGCAAGTGCGTCCGTGATCGCCGTCCGCCGGTCCCCTCGCTCACCTCAGCCAAGGCGTTCGATTCCGGTGTACTGCTCGGCTCGAAGGCCGCCGAGCGCCTCATCGACCACGCCCGGCAGTGTTACGCCGCCGCCCGCCGGGGCGAGACTGTCCAGGCGATCCGGACACTGTCCACACTCCGGACCCCCACCAGTAACCCGGGCCAAGAAGGGCAGGTGTGAGCGTGCGTTCCCACGACCTGGACCACGGCCAGGTGCTGGCCGCCGCCAAAGAGAACCACGACGCGGTCATCGAGTTGACCCGGGCGCTGGCCCGTATCCCCAGCCGCTCCGTATCCCCAGCCGCGCGGGCATCGACGTTGGCAATCCGATCATCGATCTGCTCTCGCGCTGGCTGAGCGAGCACACCCTGCCCGCCACCGTGCTGCGCGATGACACCGGGGCCGCGGTTGGCTTGACCACCCAGATCCGTGGCGCTCAACACCATCCCCACCATCCCCACCATCCCCACCATCCAAGCCGTCTACCACGCCACCCTGCTGACCCTGCTCACCCCATGACCAGACTCGGCGATGCCGCCGAGCGGCCTACTTCTCCCGTCCGACGAAAGAGTCTGCTGAAGAGAGTAAGTAATTAAATACGTTCCCTGAGCTATACGTACCCACAGGTGGTGAGTTCGGCGGTGGGGGTCATACCGGTCCAACCGGCGCCGAGTTTCTTGCCACTGCCTTTGACCCAGCCGTACCGGTCATGGGATTAGCATTGCGATACCAGCGCAGCTCACCAGCGGCCAATCCGATGAGCAAGGGCGCGATCTCCCGGCGTACTGGGAGCGTGACGTTGGTGCCCGGCACCTCGAAAGTGGCCAACGTTTTCTTGTCACATACGCTGAAGCCGTTGATGCTCAGCGTGGTCAGCTCTGCCCGATGGTGCCTTCGAGGACATCCTGTTCGTCCTGGGAGCTCGTCATGACTTCGGGTTCCCCATCTCGTCGAGATCGAGCTCGGCGATGACGTCCTCGGGAGCTGGCTCGTCCTCCCAATCAACGTCGGTCTCGTCGACGAGCTCGTCGGGGTCCAGCTCGGGAAGCTGCTCTGACATGGCGGTTACCTCCTGATCTCGGCTAGTGGTTTTGCGCCCCTCCACGCCTCCACCATAACCGGCTTTTCGAACTTAAGCCTGGATTCACCGTCAAAATTGCGGCGAAGAGGTGTCGTAACAGGATAGATGCCCTTTGAGCCAAGATAATGGGACTTGTCGAAGGTTCCATCGGCCCGGCTCGAGGGGCATCTACAAGGGGCAAACATCTCAATAGTGCTGCTGCGGCACGATAGGTTCGGCTGCCACCGACAACGGGAAGTGCCGGGGCGATCGCGGCCATCGATCTCGCCTCCTGGGTGCTGATCCGGTATCCGCACGCGATCTATGACGAAGCCAGTGGGGGCGGGTCTCTGATGCCGAGATCGCCGAAACCTGCTACACCACGTTGATCTCCCGGCGGAAATCCGGCCAGGTCATGGTGCGGCTTGTTGATGAGCAGTCCGCTGGGAAGTTCCTGGTCGGGGCGTCACTGTAGGCGCTGCCGATGGTGGCAGTTACCCGACGAGCACACCCATGAAAGCCGGACACACCGTGCATGAAAGGCGGACACGCGGGGGTGGGGGTTAGGGGTTGGTGGTGAGGATTTCCAGGAGGCCGCAGATTTCTAGAACGCGGCGGACGATTTGCTGGGGGTTTTCGACGGTCAAGGGAACGCCACGGGTTTTGGCGCGCTTGTAGGTGTCGATCAGGACGAAGACGCCGGTGGAATCGAGTAACGATACCTCGGTGAGATCAATTCGGATTCCGAGTGGGGGTTCCTCGGTGAGCAGGTCGAGGATCGTCTGGCGCAGCCGGGGCGCAGTCGCGAGATCCACCTCGCCCACGACCACCACGACCCGATCGGAATCGGGACCAGCACGCTGTACGACGATTTCCACCACGCGCTCATCCCACGCTTGTCCGAGGGCCCGGCCGAATCTCTTCCAGCCGGGTCCGCGCTTGTGCCACGGCCGCATCCGCCCCGCCGGGCATGCTGCGCAGTACGATCAGCGCGTCATCGACCGCGCTGCGCAGCGCGGTCGATTCGGCTTCCAGCGCGCGGGCGGTCTCGGCCTGAGCGGCGAGCTCAGCGCTGGTCCGCCACAGATCGGCGAATACCGACACCTTGGCCCGCAGCATCCACGGGTCGAACGGCCTGGTGATGTAGTCCACCGCGCCCGCCTCATAACTGCGGAACGCCAGATGGGTGTCGTAGTCGGCCGCAGTCAAGAAGATGATCGGGATATTGCGGGTGCGCTCCCGTTGCTTAATGTGCCCCGCGGTCTCGAAACCGTCCATTCCGGGCATGTGAGCATCGAGCAGAAGCAGTGCGTAATCCTCCACCAGCAATTGCTTCAGCGCATCGACACCACTGGTGACCGTTACCGGCTCCACTCCGAGCCCCTGCATCAGAGCCTCCATGGCCAGCAGGTTCTCCCTACGGTCGTCAACGATCAGAACCCTCGGCACGGGTTGGAATTTCAGCAAGGTCACTGCCTGTCTCCGCGGGCGCGGTGCAGCGCTACCCAGTTGGACATCGCCTCCAATAACTCATCGAGGTCCACGGGTTTGGTGATGTAATCGGTGGCGCCCGCCTCGAAGCTGGATTCCCGGTCCCCAGGCATCGCCTTCGCGGTGAGAAAGACCACCGGTAACGTCGCTCCACCGGGCAGTTCCCGGATCAGCCGAGTGGTCTGGTTGCCGTCCAGGTCCGGCATCATCGCGTCCATCAATACCACGTCCACCTCGGGATGCTCGGTGAGCATGCGAAGACCGTCAGCACCGTTGTCGGCATAGAGCACATTCAGGCCGTGCAGCTCCAGTGCGCTGGTCAGCGCGAAGACATTGCGCACGTCGTCGTCGACGATCAGCACGGTGGCCCCTTCGAGCAGCCGGCGAGCCGGTGCGCCGGTCCGTCCGGCCCGGGGCGGACGCAGGATCGGTGTGACGCCGTGGCTGCGGGCCGAGCGCCAGTCATCGCCGATGAACTCACCGGCCACGGCCGAAGCAGCCGGTTTGTCGGGCGGTGGTCCTTCGGGCAGGTACAGGGTGAACGTGGAGCCCTCGGCAACCGTGGACGTGACCGTGATCACCCCGCCGAGCATCCGGGCCAGCTCCCGGCTGATCGAAAGACCCAGTCCGGTACCGCCGTACTTACGGCTGGTGGTGCCGTCCGCCTGCTGGAACGCTTCGAAAATCATCGCGAACTTCGTGTCCGAAATGCCGATCCCGGTGTCCGCCACGGCGAACGTCATCACCCGGCTCGCGGCGTCGAGGGTCGGAACGCCGAACACCTCGCCCCGGGGAGCCGGCTCGATCGTCAGGGTGACACTGCCGGAATCTGTGAACTTCACGGCATTGGACAGCAGGTTACGCAGGATCTGCTGCAGCCGCTGAGCGTCGGTGACGATCTGGTCCACCCCGCCGGTCATCCGCACCAGCAGCTCCAGGCCCTTCTGCTCGGCCTGCGCTTTGAAAACCTGCTCGACGTAGCTACGGATATCCGCCAGCATCAGCGGGCCGACCTCGATATCCACCCGCCCCGCTTCGATCTTGGAAAGGTCCAGAATGTCATTGATCAACGCCAGCAGGTCCGAACCGGCACTGTGGATCGTGCTGGCGAACTCGATCTGCTTGGGATTGAGATTGTGGTCGGGATTGTCCGCCAGCATCCGCGAAAGCAGCAGCAGCGAGTTGAGCGGGGTACGCAGTTCGTGGCTCATATTGGCCAGGAACTCCGATTTGTACTGACTGGCCAGCGCGAGCTGCTGGGCCTTCTCCTCCAGACCCCGCCGGGCCGCCTCGATCTCCAGATTCTTGATCTCGATCTTACGGTTCTGCTCGGAAAGCAGTTCAGCCTTCTCTTCGAGCTCGGCATTGGTGCGCTGCAGTTCGGCTGACTGGTCCTGCAACTCCCTGGCCAGCCGCTGGGACTGGGTCAGCAGCTCTTCGGTGCGGCGGTTGGCCTGAATGGTCTTGATGGCCACCGCGATGGTGACCACCAACCGTTCCAGAAATGCGAGGTGAAGCTCGGAGAACAGGCTGATCGCCCCGAATTCCATGACCCCCAGTGACTCACCCTCGAACAGCACGGGCAGCACCACGACCGCTGCCGGCGTGGTGCCCCCGACGCCGGATCGGATCGGCAGGTAGCCGTCGGGGACCTTGGTGAGCAGGATGACCTGCTTGTCCGCGGCTGCCTGTCCCACCAGACCCTCACCGGGCAGGAACGTGGCCTGCGAACCGATACCGGTCAATCCGTACGAACCCGACAACCGCCACTCCGCCGGGCCGGAACCATCGATGACCGGCCGCAGAAAGAATGCGCCGACCTGGGCGTTCACCAGGGGAGCCACCTCAGTCATGATCATATTGCAGACTTCGGTCAGGTCTCGCTGGCCCTGCAGCAGCCCACCGATCCGGGCCAGGTTGGAATCCAGCCAGCCCTGGTCGGCATTCTTGGTGGTGGTCTCCCGCAGGGTGACGATCATCTGGTTGATGTTGTCCTTGAGGTCGGCGACCTCGCCTTTGGCCTGCACGGTGATCTGCTGGGTCAGGTCACCCCGGGCCACCGAGGTGGAGACGCCGGCGATGGCGCGGAGTTGGATGGTCAGCGTGGAGGCGAGCTGGTTGACGCTCTCGGTTAGATCCCGCCAAGTCCCCGAAACACCCTTCACCTGCGCCTGACCACCCAACTTGCCCTCGGTACCCACCTCACGGGCCACCCGGGTCACCTCGTCGGCGAACGAGGACAGCTGGTCGACCATCGTGTTGACTGTGCTCTTCAGCGCCAGGATCTCGCCCCGGGCATCGACAGTGATCTTCTGGCTCAGGTCGCCCTCGGCCACCGCGGTCGTGACCTGAGCGATATTGCGCACCTGGCCGGTGAGGTTGCCGGCCAGCTGGTTGACACTCTCGGTCAAGTCCCGCCAGGTCCCCGAGACGTCCTTCACCTGCGCCTGACCACCCAACTTGCCCTCGGTACCCACCTCACGGGCCACCCGGGTCACCTCGTCGGCGAACGAGGACAGCTGGCCGACCATCGTGTTCACCGTGCTCTTGAGCACCAGAATCTCGCCCTGCGCGTCAACGGTGATCTTCTGGCTCAGGTCCCCTTTGGCCACCGCGGTGGCCACGTGGGCGATGTTGCGTACCTGCGCAGTCAGGTTGGAGGCCATCAGGTTCACCGCGTCGGTGAGGTCCTTCCAGGTACCCGCCACATTCGGCATCCCGGCCTGGCCGCCCAGCTTGCCCTCGGTGCCCACCTCCCGAGCCACCCGGGTCACCTCGTCGGCGAAGACCCGCAGCGTGTCCGTGAGAGAGTTGATCGTCTCGGCGAGCTCGGCGACCTCGCCGCGCGCGGTCACGGTGATCCGCCGCGACAGATTTCCCTCCGCGATCGCGGTGGACACCGACGCGATCGACCGGACCTGGTTGGTGAGATTCGACGCCATCGTGTTCACCGAATCGGTGAGTGCCCGCCAGGTGCCCGCGACGCCCCGGACATCCGCCTGGCCGCCCAGCTTGCCCTCGGTACCCACCTCACGGGCCACCCGGGTCACCTCATCGGCGAACGAGGACAGCTGGTCGACCATCGTGTTGACCGTGCGGCCGATCCGCAGGAATTCGCCACGCAGCGGCCGATTCTCGATCTCCAGCGCCATGTGCTGGGACAGGTCGCCCTCGGCCACAGCGACGATCACTCGGGCGATCTCACCGGTGGGACGGGCCAGATCGTCGATGAGCGAGTTGACCGCCTGCGCGTCCTCGGCCCAGGAACCGTCGAAAGCCTCCTCATCGAGGCGCTCCAGCATCCGGCCTTCTCGTCCGACCACCCGACTGATCCGCATCAGGTCGCGGTTACGCCGCTCCTGCAGGGCGACGACCTCGTTGAACCGGTCGACGACCTCACCGACCAGCCCACTGCGCCTCGGTAGCCGCACCCCGAAATGGCCCATCCGCACCTGAGTGAGCGCGTCGGCGAGTTCGGTGAGCATGGTGGTGCTTGCGTCCAGCGAGTCATGGTCGCCGGAACGCGGTTCGCCGGAACGCGGCCCGGTGCGCGGAGCCGCAGTCATATGGATCCCTCCTCCGTCCCTCGATCGTCACTGCCCTGAGCGACGATGCAGCACCTGCCAGACCGGACCAAAGGGGTGTCCGCCGCGCTCTGTCTACCGTGCCGGGATCACGAATGCGAGGCCTCGCCAGCGGCTGCTACCCATTCGGCAGACTGGGCAGGTGGTCAGCCGCCTGATGCGTCGTTTCCAGCTTCCCCCCCACCCTCGCTCACCCGCAGCCGCCCGCGCCCTGCTGCGCACCGCTCTGGCGGAGGCGCAGCTCGAGCACCTGAGCGACGTAACGTTGCTGCTGACCACCGAGCTCTGTTCGAACGTGGTGCGCCACGCCGGTACCGACATGGAGCTCACCCTGAGCATCGACGCCGCCGGCTTGACCGTCGCGGTGACCGACCGGGGACCGGTGCCACTCGAACTCGCCAGAACCGCGCAACCGGCTGCGGCGCAACACCGAAACGGCGGGCACGGGCTGAGCATGGTCGCGGCCCTGGCGTCGAGCTGGGGAACGCGGCATGAAGCCAGCGGGCGTCATGTGGTGTGGTTCTGCCTCGAAACTCCGCAGGACAGAGCGCTGGCACCCGACCAGTCAAGCGCACCGTATGTCAAGTCACTGCCGGTCCCGGGCGAGTGGCCGGGACCGCAGGCCTGCCGGTGGTTGCTGCATCTGCCGAACCCGGTAGCCGCCCAGCTGAACGTACCCGCGCTGGTCACCGAGCTGCTGCGGCGGTTGTGTGAGGTGATCGGAGCCGACGAGGCGAGCGTGTCGCTGGACCGCGGAGACGGCACGGGCGAGCAGCCACTGGCCAGTCACGGCGTGGCCGACACCCAGGCCGTTGTTACCTCGGCCTCGTCATCGGCCCAGCCGGAGATCGACATCCGGCTCGCGCTGGAGGCCCCACTGCGGGGCAGGATGCGAGTGTGGCACCCCCTACGCACCGCCGCCGACGAGGAGCTGGCCGCCTTATCGGCGCACCGAATCGCGTTGGTCATCGAGTCCGATTGGCTGCGCGGCGCCGACCGCCGTCGCCGGTCGTGGATGACGTATCTGGCCGACACCAGCGAGCTGCTGGCGCAATCCCTAGATGTGAACTTCACCGCTGCGCTCGTCCCGCAGATCGTGGTACCTCGGCTGGGCTGCTGGTGCGCCGTGCATCTGATCGACGAACGAGGCAAGCTCACTCGAGCGACGTGGGGGCATGCCGACGAGTCCGCTCTTGCGCCGTTGCGGTCCTGGCTGGACGGCGAGGGCTGTAACGATCAGGGAGACCCGCAGGGAGCGCTGCGCAGCCGGATCGACGAGGCACTGCTCGGCACCCGGCCGGTTACCTTCGCCACTCCGGTGCAAGGCGTCACGGTGCCGCTGATCGCTCGCGGCGCGAAGCTGGGCACCCTGACCGTGGGGCGCCCGCAGACTCGGTCGCACACCCCCGAGGACGTCGCACTGATCTCCGACGTAGCCCGGCGCGCGTCGCTGGCGCTGTCCAATGCACAGCTCAATGCCGCGCACGTGACCGTGTCGCAGGCGTTCCAGCGGGCCTTGCTGCCGCGCGCGCTACCGGTGTCGGAACAGGTCGAGTTCGCTGCCGCGTATCTGCCCGCCAGCGCGGGCACCGACGTTGGCGGTGACTTCTACGACGTCCTCGCGTTGCCGAACGAGCGCTGGTTGGTGTCCTGCGGGGACGTCTGCGGCAAGGGAGCCCCGGCCGCGGCGCGGACCGGACTGGTTCGCGACGTACTACGAGTCCTGGTCCGCGACGGCTGCCAGCTGGAACGGGCCATCCGGCTACTCAACGACGCCATGGGCGAACCAGTCGGCGAGCAGCGGTTCTGCACCCTCGCGGCCGCACTGGTCACGACCCGGGCGAGCCGGCCGGGCCTCGCGGTCGAACTGGTACTCGCCGGGCAGGACCAACCGCTCCTGTTGCGCGCCGACGGATCGACGGAGTTCCTCGGCACGTTCGGTACCGCCGTGGGGATGCTGGAGGAAATGCAGCTATGGACCACCCGTCACACCATGGCGCCTGGGGACACAATGGTGATCTACACCGATGGGGTGACCGAGCGGCGTCGCGGTAAGGAGTTCTTCGGCCGCGCCCGGCTCGCCGAGCTGGCCGGCCCGCTCGCCGGCACCTCAGCCGCCACCATCGCCGTCGCGCTACGCACCGCCATCAAGGACTTCTCCCCCGGCCATCCCAAAGACGACATCGCCCTACTCGTCGTCAAAGCCCGGTAACTCGGCGCCTATCGCCCCATTCGCCCCTGAATCAGTTTTCTCGCCGGAGCCAGGCAAATCCCGTTATGATCATCTGATCAATCCAGCCGGGCCGAAGGTCCGGACATCGCGGATGTCAACATCCCGATCAGACCTGCCATAGCGATCGATCGCAGAGGGACGCCAGTTCTGGTGATGGCGCTGTCGATGTGTCGGGCCGATAAGATCTCTGTGACCCTGTTGATCATAGCGAGCGCCACGGATCCGAGTTTCGTCGTCGCGAATCTCATCGCCTGGGCCGTACTCGCCGCCCTGTTGTGGGGCGGATGGTATCTCCTCACCTGCGCCATCTTCCCGTGGCGGACGTGCCGGTGGTGCGAGGGCGGCAAGAAGCGCAGCTCGTCAGGCAAGCAGTGGAGGGACTGCCGGCACTGCTCAGGGAGCGGGAAGCAGATCCGGACCGGACGGCGGCTGGGGAAGGCCATAACCACTCGCAGCCGCCGCTGACGGCTCAGCACTGAGCAGGATCACCAGAGCATCCGCACCACGATGACCGCGACCGCCACAGCAACCAGGGCCACAACTGCTCCCAGCGCGATCACAGCAGGTAGCGCTCCACTGCGCGACTGATCAGGATGCGACCCGCCGGAGATAAAGGCGCGGCAGCCGCAAGGGCAGTGGGCGGCGTGCTCCGGATGGCCGCACACGCAACGCCCGGTCATGCCCTCTGATCCGGTAGTCACCGACCAGACCCTAACGACCACCGGTGAGGGCGGATCCCGCAGAACCACCCGTGAGCGACCGGTTCGGCTGAGCGACCGGAGCCAACGCCGTCCGCAAACGGTGTAATTACTTACGCCATATGGCCCAATCTACTCATATAGGGCGGCCGAGTAGGCAGGAACGCCATATCATTCCCGACCCTCGGGGGACGTCCTTACACCAGAGGAACTCCAAAACACGAAAAAGCGGCCAGCGACCGCGCAGAGAGTAGTGGATCATGACCACCCCCGCATCCGACACCACTGCCACCGCTAAGAAAGGGGGAGAAGAAGAGCAACCGATCCGCCTCCTCTGGCTCAACGCGGGCCTGTCCTGTGACGGGGAGTCGGTCGCGCTCACGGCGGCGACCCAGCCCAGCATCGAGGAGATCGCGCTGGGCGCCCTTCCCGGGCTGCCCAAGATCGAAATGCACTGGCCGTTCATGGATTTCGAGTCCGGTCCGGATCAGGGTGGCAACAACTTCATCGAGTGGTTCCATAAGGCCGGCCGGGGTGAGCTGGGACAGTTCATGCTCATCGTGGAGGGAGCCGTGCCGAACGAGGAGATCAACGGTGCCGGCTACTTCAGCGGTTTCGGGCGACACCCCGACACCAACCAGCCGATCACTGTCAACGAATGGCTGGACAAGCTGGCACCACAAGCGACGGGCGTGCTCGCGGTCGGCACCTGTGCCACCTACGGCGGAGTCCACGCGATGGCGGGAAATCCGACCGGTGCTATGGGCGTGCCGGACTACCTGGGCTGGGACTGGACGTCCAAGGCGGGTATTCCGATCGTCTGCGTGCCCGGCTGTCCGGCGCACCCGGACAACATGGCCGAGACGATCCTTTATCTGCTCTACCAGATCGCCGGCCAGGCACCGATGATCCCGCTAGACAACCGGCTGCGTCCACAGTGGCTCTTCGGCAGCACTGTGCACGAGGGTTGTGACCGGGCGGGTTACTACGAGCAGGGTGAGTTCGCCGAGACCTATGATTCACCGCTGTGCCTGGCCAAGCTCGGCTGCGCCGGCCAGGTGGTGCAGTGCAACGTGCCCAAGCGCGGCTGGATCAATGGCGTGGGCGGGTGTCCGAACGTCGGCGGTATCTGCATCGGCTGCACCATGCCGGGTTTCCCGGACAAATTCATGCCGTTCATGGATTCACTTCCAGACTTCCCGTTGTCGACGACCGTGACCTACTCCGCAATCGTCAGATCACTGGCCGCAATCATGATGAGAAGAGCCAACGTCGAGCCCGAGTGGCGCAAGAAAAGCGAAAGTCTCGACACCGGCTACACACCCAACTGGTAACCGACCACCCTGTGGGCCACCAACAACTGCTGGATCGTCGGCCTGAACCGGCAGGGGACGCAATACTACTCGCGGAAGGCATCGCCCTGTTCGACGAGTCCTTCGTCCGCGACCAGCAGCGCTTCTCGATCTACTTAGCCAATGCCCTGGCCCAGCCGGGCAAGCAGCGTGGTGTCGGACTTCCGCTCGACGGGTAACGACCCGAGCTGCGAGCGGTACTGCCGCCCAGGAGGTCCCCAACGCCAACCTCCCGGCATCAGCGCCTGCGATTACGGGCACTGCGAGCGCGGGGTTGACTCGCACATAGGTCTTGCGCCTGACACGGAGGGTAAGAAAGACTTCACTTTCCGTACGACAACATGCGTCATTGCGCCAGAGGTTCCCAGCAAGGGAACGATCTTCTACTGCGGAGCGAGGGAACCTGTGATCGCTGGGCGTATGAGCAAGCTGTTGCTGGCCGCAATGGTCGCGGTCCTGTTCCCGCTCAGCGCGGGGTGCGCCACGTTGGTGGCGGATGCCCCCTCGAAGGCCGCTGGCGTCGACCGCTACCTGGATTCGATCCGCGACGACCCAGAACGTCGGCTCGCTTTCCTGCGTGAGTTACCCAAGGGCGGGGACCTGCACAACCACCTGTCGGGGTCGGTCGCGACTGAGACGCTGATTCGGTTCGCCGTCGAGGACGGGTTATGTATCGACACGGTGTCCTTCGTGGCGTCACCATCGCCGTGCGGGACGAACCAGCGCTCTGTCGGCGACACCAGTATCGACCAGGACTTCTTCACCCAAGTACTCAAAGCTTGGTCGATGGAGGACTTCGCGGGGCCGGAGTCAGGTCACGATCACTTCTTCGCCGCCTTCGGCAAATTCGGCGCCGCCGCGGAGGACAAGGGCGAGATGCTCGCCGACGTGGCCCAGCGCGCGGCGGCTCAACACGAGTTCTACCTGGAGACGATGATTACGCCGCAGTCCTCCGCAGCGCGTGCGCTGGCCGAACAGGTGGGCTACGACGCGGACCTGGGTCGAATGCGAACGCGGATGCTGGAAGGCGGCGCGATAGACAGGATCGTCACGGCCGCCAGCGCCGCCACCGACGCCGACCTGGCCAGGTTCGGCACCGTGCTGAACTGCGACACGCCGCAGGCCGACCCAGCCTGCACACTGCCGATCCGGTTCATCTCCCAGGTCAACCGCCTTAGTGCCCCCGAGGTTGTGTTCGCCCAGCTGCTCCTGAACATGGAGCTAGCCAAGCACGACCCCCGCTACGTCGGCATCAACTTCGTCGCACCCGAGGATGCCCCCGTTGCGCTACGCGACTACCGCCTGCACATGCAGATGATCGGCTACCTGCACGAGCTGTACCCCGAAGTGGGCATCACCCTGCACGCGGGCGAACTCGTGACCGGTCTCGCTCCGCTTGAGGATCTGCGCTTCCATATTCGCGACGCGATCACCACCGCACAAGCCGAACGCATCGGCCACGGCGTTGGTGTTGGCGACGAGGACAACCCCGCCGATCTCCTGCGCAGAATGGCCGCCGAGCACATCCTGGTCGAGATCGCGCTCACCAGCAACCGTCAGATCCTGGAAGTGTCCGGCAAGCAGCATCCGTTCATGCTGTATCGCGCCTACGGCGTGCCGGTGGCTCTGGTCACTGACGACGAAGGCATCGAACGCACCGACCTCACCCAACAGTACGAGCAGGCGGTGACCATCTACGGGCTGAGCTACCAGGACCTGAAGACCATGGCCCGCGCCTCGCTCGACCACAGTTTTCTCCAAGGAGCCAGCCTGTGGAGAGCGCCTGACGACTTCCACGCGGCACCACCCTGCGCCGGCGACCAGCTCGGCCAATCACAACCGAGCCAGGAATGTCGCCAACTGCTCGACGCCAGCCCCAAAGCCACCGTGCAATGGCGGCAGGAAGCCGCCTTCACCCAATTCGAGGACCGTTACCAAGGCTGAGCGCATGGATGCTGGACACCACAGATCTGGGTCTCGCTACTGCTCCGACGTTCGACATGTAACGACCCGAGCTGCGGTACGGCCGCAGGGCCGGCACGATCATCGCCAGGGCGGCTTTCCAGAATCAATACCCGCCGGTATTCCTCTCACGTAGAGGGAGGTCAAGGTCGTCATGCCTGCCCCGGTAGGTGGAGGAGAACGGCCGACACTACTGGGTCATGCCGGGTCCGTGGTCAGGCGGCCGGGGCGACGAGGACGTCGAGTTTCACGGCGTCCACCTAGCCGCGAGCGACCTCGTCACGCGCTTGCTGGATATCGGCCCTAGCGTTGGGATCGCTCAGGATCTCCACGCTCTCCTCGAGCGCGGCGAGATCGTCGTATCCGATCAGCACGGCGGCTGGCCGACCGTTGCGGGTGACCACGACACGCTCGTGCTCGCGCTCGGCCCGGTCGACGAAGTCGGACAGATGATCACGCACGTTACGCAACGGCTCGACAGCCATGGCCACAATTGTGCCACGCGATCAACCGTGACGGTCGATCATCGACGGGCGCGGTGCCTGTCCCAGGGTCGAGCGCCTTGGCCGCGCCGACCCGTTCCTACGCTGGGTGAATTCGGTTTCGAGGGGGTAGTCCGTATGATCGAGGAGTGGCGCTGCCAGACCAGGAACTGATCGCGTTGCTCGCCGATCTGGAGTGCGATCGGGTGGAGCGCAAGGAGAGTACGTCCAATTCTGATCGGCTGTGCGAAGCAATTTGTGCCTTCGCTAACGATATGCTCGGCTACGGCAAGCCTGGAGTACTTTTTGTCGGAGTGTCGGATAACGGCGCCGTACTGAGGCGGCCGGTGACCGACGAACTTCTGCGGCACCTGGCGGATCTCCGGGACCAAGGCACCATTCTGCCGCCGCCGACCATGACGGTTCGGAAACTCTGCACTGGCGGCGGCGAAGTGGCCGTTATCGAAGTCCAGCCTTCGATGACACCGCCGGTACGGTTCAAGGGCCGAGTGTACATCCGGGTGGGTCCGCGACGCGCGATTGCTTCGCTCGATGACGAACGTCGGCTGAACGAACGTAGGCGCTCACTCGATCTGCCGTTCGACTCCCGCCCGATTCCGGGCAGTTCCCTCAAGGACCTGGACGCCTATGCATTCACTACCGTACTCCTGCCCGTGCTGCTGCCGCGCGACGTGCTGATGGAGAACGAGCGGAGCACTGAGCAGGGGCTGGCAGCGCTTCGGCTGACGAGTCAAGACTCCGTGCCGACCACCGCGGGCATCCTCAGCCTTGGTATCGATCCGTTGACGTTCTTGCCGGGCGCATATGTGCAGTTCCTCCGGCTGGGCGGCGATGGGCTGGACGCACCGATTAAAGACGAGAAGAGGCTCGATGGAACTTTGCTCGACATCCTGCGCCAGCTCGACGAGCTACTCGAACTCAACATCACGACATCAGTCGATTTCACCTCTGGCCGCCGCGAGGAACGGCTAGTGGACTACCCCCTTGTCGCGCTCCAGCAAGTGACTCGAAATGCCGTGATGCATCGCACTTATGAGCACACCGCGTCGCCCGTCCGCATCATGTGGTACTCAGACCGCGTCGAGGTGATCAGCCCAGGCGGACCTTATGGCATTGTATCGGTTGAGAACTTCGGCCACCCGGGCATCACCGACTACCGCAACCCCGCGTTGGCCGACCTGCTCCGGGGCCTAGGCTATGTGCAGCGCTTCGGTGTGGGGTTGCCGTCCACCGGGCGCTCACTTGAGCGCAACGGTAACGCTCCACCGGAGTTCAAAGTCACGGATTCCTACATTTCTGTGACAATCAGGAGGCGACCATGACGCCACCAGTGATCACGTTTTTCAACAACAAGGGCGGTGTCGGCAAGACCACGCTGGTATATCACCTGGCGTGGATGCTTGCGGACATCGGATACCGTGTCGTCGCAGCCGATCTGGACCCGCAGGCGAACCTTACGGCTGCTTTTCTCGATGAGGAAGAAGTGGAACAGGTGTGGACCAGCGCCGAGCCCCGCTCAATCTGGTCGGCAATCCGTCCGTTCGTTGAGGATGGAGAAGCGATCGAGTCGCTCTCCCTGACCTCGACCATTGAGGAGCGGCTCACGTTGTTACCCGGCGACCTTGCTGTGGCCCGGTTTGAGGACGACTTGAGCAGCCAGTGGCGAGAATGCCTCGACGGTACCCGGCTCCGCCCCTTCCTCGTTACCGGTGCCTTTTGGACGGTAATAAGGTCCGCCGCCGAGCAGCATCGCGCCGATGTGGTACTCGTCGATGTCGGACCCAGCCTCGGCGGGATCAACCGCGCGGCCCTGGTCGCCTCCGATCACGTCGTGGTCCCGGTGGCCGCCGACCTGTTCAGCTTGCAGGGGCTGCGTAACCTCGGGCCGACGCTTCGCGGGTGGCGGGACGGCTGGCAGAAGCGGCTCGGTGAACTGGACGATCGCACTCGACGCAGCCGTCCGCTTCCCACCGGAGCTATGGCGCCACTCGGGTACATTGTGCTTGGCCACGGGGTGCGGCTGGACCGGCCTGTACAAGCATACCAGCGCTGGATCGAGAAGATCCCCGAGAATTTCCACGATGCCGTGCTCGGCGAGCCAGGGCCTACTCCAATGCCTGATCCATATTGCCTCGCCCAGCTCAAACATTACCACAGCCTTCTGCCGCTGGCTCAGGAAGCCCGCAAACCAATGTTCGCGCTGAAGCCCGCTGATGGCGCATTCGGTGGGCATGCACAAGCCGCCCAACGAGTCTACGATGATTTCCGCGACCTCGCCGTCAGCATCGTCGACCGGAGTGCGACAGCCGCTGCATGATCTAGCGGAATCGGGAATGCGAAAACGGCGCGGTCGGATCGGCCTTCGGGGGAGGTCTTTCCGTTGTGCCCGTTGTGCGTGCTGAAGTCTTACCTGCCCCAGCAGGGCATGAACGAGCACGTGGCCTCGGTGCTGGATCAGTGGGCGGCCGGCAACCCGGAGCCCTACGTTGGGCTGCACTGGCCAAAAACCGAGCGCTGATCAGCAAGCTGGTCACAGGCGATACAGAAGTGCTCGACCAACTCGACGGGCACGATCGTCGCGGCGCGCTGATGACCCCGAGCGCGCGTGACGTAGGTGATCTCACCACCAAAGACGGCTCGGTTCACCGCCTCGGAGAAGTGGTCCCGGGCCTGGCTGACCGATAAGTCGATGGACTCTATGCTCACATCTGCAAGGATGCGCCATCTTCGCCACCTTCATCCATCCAAGAGCCTGCACGGGGGGTCAGGTGGGGTGCCGGCTTCCAGCCCTATACGTCCTATATACGTCGGGGCGCTCGACACAGTGAAACCCTGTAGCAGGATATTAGCTATGATGTTGTCATGCCTAGCGAGGTGATCTACACGGTCAGTGACCTGAGCCGCAAGCGCCGGGAAGTCGCGGACGTGGCCCGGCGCGGGGTGGCCCGGATCCGGGATACCGACGGCACCGGCCTGGTACTTCTCCCGGCCCAGCGCTACGAGGTACTCGAGGCGGTCAGCCGTTGGGGCGACCGCCTCGGCGTGGTGGAACGGGCGCAGACGAAGAGCCGCACCGAGCGCACGCCCGTTGATTTCGGGGATCTGACTTGGCTACGACACTTCGACGACGACGATCTCGCGGAGTTCGTCCGTGAACTGCGTCAGACGCTGTCCCTGGCCTACCACGACAATGACCTCACCTCGCTGATGGACGCAATCGCGGACTGGAAGGCCACCGCCGAGGAACTCGCCGACCCCGCGCGCCGCGAGATCCTGCTGGGCACCGTGGACGCCGCTGATTTCGTCGAGGTCACCCGACCCCAGCGGCAGCGGTGAGCGGCGGTGAGCGGCGGCGCGTACCACCCCCATATCCCCGTTCGCCGCCCCGGTGGACGACCGGAGCAGGCGCCGCGCTACCGGGTGCTGCTTCATCATCAGTTCAAGCACCTCTGGGATGCGCTGCCCGGTCGGGTTGGCTTGCAGAGCGCTCAGCAGTTCTACGATCATGTCGCGCACACCCCCGGCAACCCAGCAGCCATCAACCGCACCGGAGTGTTCCGGGTAAAGCCGGCCGTCCGATCGCTGAGGGTTTCTCGCGAACCATCCATTACGAGATCAGCGGAGCCGGACGCATCAACTACCAGTTCAACGACGCCTACACCGGAGGAACCACCGGGGATCCCCACTCCGTGGTCTTCATCCTGTCGATCAATCTCTCCAGTCACTAGCCGCCCACCTACTGTTTGCTTCGATGGGATCAGCCCGAAAGGTGCCCGCAGGGCGGGACTTCGTGGAGCGGACCCGGGAGTTCACCCAAGCATAGGACCAGTCCAACGGCCGCCCTACTGGGTCGTGCCGTGCCCGGGTCCGTGCCGTGGTCAGGCGGCCGGGGCGACGAGGACATCGAGTGCCATGGCATCGCTGTCGCTGTCGCTGTCGTTCGGGTCACCCTGCAGCGCGAAGGAAATCGCCTCAATGCACTCGCGCTCGGCATCTTCGCGGCTCGTGGTCCCCCCGCCGTTGATGTGCAGAGCGGGCACCCGGTAGTGCCAGTTGCGTGCCTCGCCGTCGAAGAAGAACTCCACCCGCAGGTAGTGTTCATTGGATCATCGTCCTATAGTTTTCGCAGTTCAGCAAGGGTATAGCCGTAGTCCTTGGCGACCCGCGCCATGGCGGGACCGCCGAGATCCACCCCATCATGGTAGGCCCACACTCGCTGGAGATCATCCTTCGCAAGGACTCGATGTGACCCGGTACGGCGGATGTGGTCAAGGCTGGCCGCAGGCACCTCCGTTCCGCACAGGGCGGGGTAACGCCCCAAGCGTCGGTGCAGGGCGACCGCCTCGACCGGAACGAGGTGCGACTCGCCCGTGTGAGTATCGACCATGGACAGGACGAGCGCGGCACTGGTCATTGGACGCCTCCAATGCCTTGAGGATTATGCGAAACCCCGCGATGTGCGCATAGGGAAACTTTCGCTTGAGCCATTGAGAAATCTGGCGACACGCCGTGCTAGATGACAGACAACGGCTTCTCCGGGCGATAGAAAGGAGGTTGCC
>JBOHHE010000299.1:0-2267 GCA_050700355.1 Pseudonocardiaceae bacterium | reverse complement strand
GGATGGAGGTGGTGAGGGGTGCCCGAAAAGCCGGTAACGCAGCACCAGAACGAGCTCTCCCGGGTGGTCGTCGTCGGCCGCCGCACCGACGACGGCGATCAGTGCACGCTGGTGGCGGTGCGCGAGGTCGGCGGCACCTGGGCCTGGTATCCGCACGGTTGGGGACGGTGCGGGGTACGCCTGGCGAACGCGGAGGCGCTGAAGGTGGCGCAGGCGATCCTGGACAGTGCCCGGTGACCGGACTGGGCTGGCGGCAGGCTGATCAACTCCGCTCACGAGCGACTCCGGTCGGCTCGACGATCCTTACTGCCGAGGGAGGTGAGTGATAGACGTGAAGCGGAAGCGGAAGAGGAAGGAGTCCCGTGGGTTGGAGACCCGGCAGATTGTGTACGGCGACCGCAGGCGTCCCCACGCCCGGCACCAGGAGCTGAAGGTCGACGTCCGGCGCGGCGAAGTGATCGACGACGATTACGCCGCCGCGATGGTCGCGGCGCGCACCACGCTGCCGCTGACCGACGTGTTCATCGTCCAGGTGCGGAGTTCATCGACGTGATCGGGGCTGCTGCATCAGGTGGTGGCGTGGCACCGATCGCCGCGCTGGGCGTGATCAGGCAGGATCACTTCTATTCTGGAAGTTGTTCACAGCATTGATCACGTTTCGGACGCTGTCGGCGTCGAGAAGGTTGCGAAGGATTTCCGCGAAGCCTTCTTCGCCTATTTCTTGTTGCTGCCTGACTAGCCAGAATAGGTCAGTGGAGACTTCGGGAGACTCGAGCTCAAGCCGCGTCGCAAGGGCGCTGATGGTGTAAGGAATGCCTTCGACTGGTCGACCCTGTTCCGTTCGCAATACGCCGAGCTGGTGGTAGCTGGTGGCGATGCCGGCCCGGTTGCCGAGTTCTTCGTTGATGGTCAGGGATGCTTGGTAGCGCTGTTCGGCTTGGGTGTAGTCCCCCCGCACCTGGGCGATTCTGCCGAGCTGGTGGATGGCTGCGGCAGCGGCGGTGGATCGGGGTGGTAGCCAGGTGAGGGTGTCGGTGTGGAGGTTTTCCTCCCAGGTCCAGGCGCCCCAGGTGTGGAGCTGCTGGCAGATTTGGTCAGTGGTGGTGAGGGCGTTGTGGAGGTCGTGGGCGTGGTGGTGGTGATAGCGGGCTTCGATGAGGTGCTGGATAGCGACGGTGCGGTCTTGGGGCCAGATGGCGACTCGCCAGTGCCAGAGTTGGGCGGCTCGGCGGTGGGCTTGGATCAGTTCCGCTGCGTCGGTGTGCTTGGTCAGGGCGGTGGCGGTCCAGCGGTGCACCAGATAGTGCTCGGTGCCCTCGTTAGGGTCGGGGCAGGGCAATGGCGCGATCAATCCCAGGGTGCTCAGGGTTTCGTCCAGATCTGGGGGGGTCACCAGCGGGGGCTGCTGCAGGTGCTCCCAGTCACGCTGATGCTGCTGGGGCATGTCCTTGGTGAGTCCGGCCTCCGGCGCTGATGTGTCGTTGCGTCGCATCTCGGTGATCAGCTTGTTGGTGGCGCGTATCCGCTGGTCACGGTCGGGATCGGTGGGGGGTTGCTGGATTGGGGCGGCTTCGAGGCGGTCGGCGACGTCGTCGAAGCGGGCTTGGCCACCCCGCAGCAGCGCGTCGAGGTATTCCAGGGAGCGGGGGTGCCCGCCCAGATCGGTGTAGGCGCGGTGCCGCTGCGGGCCGGTCAGGGTGTCCAGGGCGGGTAGTCGCCAGATCAGTTTCCGGGTCTCGGCTTCGGACAGCGGCCCGAGGTGATGGCGGGCCAGCCCGCGGTGGGCGCGGTGCGGCAGCGGGAAGGGGTGGCGGCTGGTGACCAGCAGCCGGGTCCGGTCCAGGGTGACCCAGGCGGCCAGGAACGCCGCCAGCTGCTGATCACCGAACTGGTGCTCAGTGCCGTGGGCGCTCAGGTTGTCCTCGGCGTTGTCTAGCACCAGCAGGATCGGCAGCTCGGGGAGCACCACATCGCGGAGCAGCGCCAGCCGCTGCTCCCACGGCGGGCTCGCGTCGATCAACACGGCGACGACCTGGCGGTGTGGATGCGGCTCGGGCCGTTCGGTGCGCAGGCAGTGGGCGTGCAGCCGTTGCCGGATCTCCTCGAGGATGAGGTCGACGCGGGTGGGTCCGACGATCGGGATCGGGCGTGTCATGACAGCTGTGTAAGCCACGGATAGGGCAAGATCAGCCGTCGTTGATCTCCAGTCGGCTGGGAAAGGAATATCCGTGAGTCAGGACATCGGCATTGATGATCGTGAGGCTGAA
>JBOHHE010000298.1:0-11622 GCA_050700355.1 Pseudonocardiaceae bacterium | reverse complement strand
AACTCACCTCACCTCGCCGGGACAGCGCGCTGAGCCGACAGAACACCAGCGACACCAGGAAGGTGGTGCACGCCTGTATCCCGCCGGCCAGCACCATGTCCACCTTCCCGCTCTCCAGATCGGAGATGGCCAGCTCGACGGCGGCGAGAGAGGATGCGCAGGCGGCATCCACGGCATAAGCCGGGCCCATTAAATCGAGGCGGTTGGCGATGCGTCCGCACATCACACTCGGGACGAGGCCAGGTGCGGTCTCGGCGTTGAAAGGCGGTACACCCGCCCGTAGTTCCTTTTTGATCCGCTCGAGTTCTTCGGTCGAGTACTCCGGATGCAGGTCGGCGAGCAGACGGATCGTCTGATCAATCACCAACCCGTGCTGGAAGACCGTGGCCATACCACGGTTGCCGAAGATGCTGCGGCCGAGGATGACGCCGGTGCGCGCCCGATTGAAGGGCCGGTCGAGGTAACCCGCGTCGGCAAGGGCTTCATGGGCGATTTGTAAGGCGATGAAGTGCTCCGGGTCGCTGCCCTCGACCGACCGAGGCGGCACGCCGTAATCGAGGGGGTTGAAACGGGCGAGATCACCGAGGAAGCCGCCCCGCTTGGTGTAGATGCGGTCGCCGGCCGAGGAGGCCGGATCGTAGACGAGCTCGGCACCCCATTCCGGTGGTGCTTCGGTCACCGCGTCCACCTTGGCGAGGATGTTCTCCCAGAATGTCGCGATACCGGGCGCCTTGGGGAAGATACCCGCCATGCCGACGATAGCGATGTCACCTGGCGCGCTCATTGCCCTTCACCTCCGGAAACTGCACCCGCCAGCCGGTTCAGCGATCGGCTGAGGGTCAACTCCAGCCCCCCGACGAACGCCAGCAGGTTTCCCCGGGCATCCAGAAACGCCAGCTGCGCGTCGAGGACGTGCCCCCCGGCGTGCACCCGCGCGCGAAAATCACAGCGCACTGGCCCGTCCGGTAATGCCGCGAAGCGGCGGTAGCAGCGGATCCGGGCCGGCAGGGGAGTTCTGTCCAGACGTTCGCGAGCCCAGAGCAGGGCGAGCTGGAGGCCGCTGTCGAGCAGCACCGGGTCGACGATCCAGGATCCTGGTCCAGCGCCTGCCAGGCAGCGCTGCGGTGAGGAGGGCAGCAGGGTCGCGACCATGCCGTCGTCGTCGATCCCCTCGATCCGGGTGATTCCGCGCAGCAGCGGACCCTGGAACAGCAGCTCGTCGTAGGCCTGTTCGACCGTCATGGGAAACGGATCGAGCCCGGGGGACGAGCGGGCCGGCACTGGTGGCACTCGGGACGCTCCGGGGAGCGCTTGGTGCAGGACGACCCTGGCCCGGTAGGCGACCCGCCCGTCACGGCCGTCGAGGATGGTCACCTGGACAGCGTCCCCACCGTCGTCGACCGATTGGGCACTGGTGGTCCGGATGGTGATCGACCGAGGACCGTCGTCCAGGATCATTCCCCGCAGGACCTGCACATCGTGCAGTTCGGCAACCTCGCCACCCGGTCTGGCCCCGGCCGCGGCCTCGGCCATCAGTTCCATCGCGGCCGTCATCGGCAGCACCGGGTGCCCGTCCAGACAGTGATCACGCAGGTAGAGGTCGCGGTCCGGGTCGAGCATTCGGGTCAGGGCGGTGCCGTTCGGTTCCTGGGCGACCCGTGCGTCGTCCAGCAGGGGGGTGGCCACCTGCCAGGGTCCTGAGCCGAGCAGGACCTCGACGTCACCCTTGTGGCCCCGCTCCAGCTCGTCGAGCAGCGCGGCGACGCCGTGCTGGGGCGGGATGAGCTGTATGCCGCGCTGGTTGAACCTGCGCTGCACCTCGTCGGAGACCATCCCGGCGGTCTTCCAGGGACCCCAGTTCAGCGACACCACTCGGCCCGGCCAGCGCGCGTCGAGCCACGCCGCGAGCTTGTTGAGTACCTCGTTGGCGGCCGCGTAGTCCCCCTGCCCGGCGTTGCCGAAGCGCGCGCTGATCGAGGAGAACAGCACGAGGAACTTTAGGTGGTCGGGTCGCAGCGCGCGCGCCAGCGCGAAGGCACCGACCGTTTTGGTCTGCACGACCCGGTCGAACGAATCGGTGGTCTTGTGCTCGATCAGCTTGTCCTCGATGATTCCGGCCCCGTAGAGGACACCGTCGATCCGGCCGTGCGTGGCGTAGACGTCCTCGACGAGCCGGGCGACACCGTCGACGTCCCGGACGTCGAGCTGATGATAATGAACCTGGGCGCCCAACTCGGTGATGTCCAGCAGGGTGGCACGTACCTGCCGGTCCGCAAGCAGGCGCAGATATACGGGCTCGACCTGAGCCGGGGTAGCCGGCGAGCCGGGGCGGCCCATCTGGGCGGCCAGCGCCGCCTTCAACGCTCTCGGCTCGGTGATGCCGGCGGTATCGCCTGCCTCGTCCTCCGCGCCGGCACTGGAGCGGCCGACGATGACGATCGTCGGCCGGAAGCGCCGAGCGATCTCGCGGGCCACGCCGGCCGTGATGCCCCTGGCCCCGCCGACGATGAGCACGACGGAGTCCGATCTGATCATCGGTTCTTCGGCGCCTGCGACCGGCAGTGGGGTGGGCGCCAGCCGCACCGCCACCCGGCGGCCCTGCGACCAGCCGACCTCGACCTGGGAATCGTCGGATCCGAGCTCTGCGGCGAGTAGTTCGCCGACGTTCGGCAGCATCGGATCGAGGTCGACGACCCGGCATCTGACCTCCGGCCACTCGCCCGCCAGCGTCTTGACAAGTCCGGCCACCGCCCCCTGGCTCGGCTGGAACGGCGAGCCGGGCTGGGAATAGGTGAACGCACCGTCCATCCGGACCGCAGCCATCAGCTGGGTATCCACACCTGTTCGCCGCAGGTCGGCGCTGGTGGCCTGAGCCAGGTGCAGCAGCGACCGTGCCTCCAGATCGACCCGTGCTTGCTGGCCATGGACGTCCAGCTCCTCGAAGGGTGGCCCCGCGCGTAGCGCAAGCAGGTGCACGAGGCACGAGATCGCTCCCTGCCGCTGACGGATCGCCGCAATGAGGTCACGGGTGGCCTGGGCATTTCCGAGTGATGCCGCATACCCCGCCGGCCCGATGTCCAGTGGGCCCTGCCGGTCTCGGATCAGAGCGATCTCGATCCCGTGCCTGCGCAGCGATTCGGCCAACGCAGGGGCCACCCCCTGTTCGTCATCGGTGATCGCGATCACCCCAGAAAGCACCCGGTTCGCGGTGCCGATCGGAGCGTCCACGACGGTCGGTCGGAAACGGGGTATCTCGGAGCCGGCCTGCTTCGTCAGGGGCATGGCAGGCGGGGTGTGCCCGTTACCGCCGGTCGGGTCCAGGCTCAGAAATGCCTGCACGAGGGTACGCAGAGTTCTGGCCTTGGTCAGAACCTCCATGCGCGCCTCGCTGAGCGTTGTCGGTTCCGGAGCGGAGTCCAGCTGGAGCGACTGCGAAGCCGCAGCCAGGATCTCGACTCGCTTGATCGAGTCGATGCCCAGATCGGCTTCCATGTCGACGTCGAGGCCGAGCATCTCCGGCGGGTATCCGGTCCGCTCCGCCACCAGCCGCACCAGCTCACCGGTGACCTGATCGGCACGGGGTGGCTCAGAGCTCACCGGTACGGCCACCGTCACCGGGGGTGCGGCGGGCGCCGTCGGCAGGGGTGCTGCGGGTACCGTCACCAGGGACGTGAGCTCAGCCGGGAGCGGCGCAGCTGGGCCAGAGCCGGATTGCGAGCCCTGCAGGTAAGCGACCATGACCTCCTGCTGGACGTCCAGGAACTTGGTCATGAGCTGCTGGAACTGCAGCGTGATCGCATCCTGCTCGGCATGCGTCTGCCCCTGACCGGCCGGTTCGGGAATGAGCATGGCGGGGGAGGTCATGGCGGAGACCGGGGTGCGGGCAGGCGCCGGCGCGGACCGTTCCGAGGATGGCTTCGGGGCCGGATTCGCTGGTGGTGGGCTTGCTGAACGCAGGGGGCGGGCGGAGCCTCCGTCGACCAGCCAGGTGGTTGCCGACAGCGGAGCCGGGGTGAGGTCTTCGGCCAAGGCATCCATCCGCAGGCAGCCCGTCACCCTGCCCTCATACAGCCGGTCGAGGGCAAGGTCGACGCCGTGCGCGCCGAGCTGAGCCAGGGCGTGCTGGAGTGCGGTGAACCCGCAGCTCATCTGCTGAGTCGCGACGACAAGGTGCGGGCGAGTGCCGAGTACCTGGCCGACGATTCCGGTCAGTACCGCGCCGGGGCCCACTTCCACGAAAAGCCGGGTGCCTGCGGCGTACATCTGCTCGACCTGCTCGGCGAAGCGGACCGGCCGCACGAGGTGTTCTGCGAGCAGATCGGCGATCAGTGCCGGCTCCGCCGGGTAGGGCGCGGCGGACATGTTGGCGTAGACCGTTAGCTTCGGAGCCGTGATATTCACCTTGGCCAGCACCCGCGCGAGCCGATCGCGGGCCGGGGCCACCAACGGGGAGTGGAACCCGCAGTCCACATCGAGAACCTTCGCCGGGATCCCGGCGCCACCCAGCAGATCGACCGCTCGGTTGATTCCGGCTCGGCTCCCGGCGAGCACCGTCTGTCTCGGTGTGTTCAGGTTGGCCACCCAGACGTCCTCGACCCCCTCAGCGGCGCCCAGTATCGTGTGCAGCCGGTCCGCGGACTCCGACACCGCGGCCATCGTGCCGAGGTCGTACTCGGCGGTGTCGCGGATGCAGTCGAGGATGCACCGGCCCCGGGCCTGCGACAGCCGGTAAAGGACGTCCTCGTCGAGCGCACCCGCGGCGCAGAGTGCGACGTACTCGCCATAGCTGTGCCCCGCGGTCAGCCCGGGGTGCACTCCCAGTGCGGTGAGCAGCCGCGATAGTCCCATCCCGGCTGCACCCAGAGCGGGTTGGGCCCGGTCGGTTCGCCGCAGCGCGTCAGCGTTGTCTCGGGCGTGACCCGGGCTGAAGCTCGGCGGCGGGAAGACGTAGCTGGATAGCGGCTTGTCCAGCTGATCGGCCAGCACGGCGTCGGCCAACTCGAAAGCCTGGCGCACCTCGGGAAAGCTGATGGCGAGGTCGCGGAGCATACCGGGGTGCTGCGCGCCCTGGCCCGGATACAGGAAGGCGATGGCCCCTTCTCCGACCAACGGCGTGGTGGTCAGGTAGATCCCACCGCGATCCCAGATCTCGGCATCCGGTGTCGCCAGGGCTTCGCCCGCAGTGGCCAGCTTGGACCGCAGATCGCTGATCGACGTAGCCACGATCGCGAGTCGAACCGCGAGCCCGGGTGGGCCTTGCGCCCAGATCGCGCGGGCCACCTCGCGCAGTGGGGGAGTCGTCGGTGCCGCGGCCAGCGCCCCATCGAGCTCGGCCACCCGGTCGCGCAGCTCCTCGCGCGATCCAGCTGTCCAGATGAACAGCTCGCTGGGCCAGGTCTGTACGGGAGCGTCGGCTGCCTCCAGCAGGTAGCCGCCGGTGTACTCCTCGACGGCGACGTGGAAGTTCGTGCCGCCGAAGCCGAATGCGCTGACGCCGGCGCGCCGGGGCGGCGCGGTAGGGGCCTGGAACCACGGACGCGGCTCGGTGCTGACGTAGAACGGGCTGTCCCGCAGGTTGATGGCCGGGTTCGGCTGCTCGACACCCAGCGTCGGCGGCAGCACCTTGTGGTGCAGGCCGAGTGCCACCTTGATCAGCCCAGCCACGCCTGCGGTGCCCTTGGTGTGGCCGATCATCGACTTGACCGATCCGATCGCGCATCGTTGTGGAGGCGCTCCGGCCGCGTCGAAGACCTGGTTGAGCGTGGCGATCTCGGCCTGGTCGCCGGCAACCGTTCCGGTGCCGTGCGCCTCCAGCAGCCCGACGGTGGCCGGCGAGAACCCCGCTTTGGCGTAGGCCCGGTCCAGCGCGAGTGCCTGCCCCTCGGGCCGAGGGGCGGTGAGGCTCCGATCCCGGCCATCGCTCGAGCCGCCGATCCCCTTGATGACGGCGTAGACGCGATCACCGTCTCGCTCGGCGTCGGCGAGCCGTTTGAGTACCACTACTCCGAGACCCTCGCTGATCACGATGCCGTCGGCTCCGGCGTCCAGCGGGCGGCAGCGCCCGCGGGGTGACAAGGCATGTGTCTTGCTGAAGCACAGATAACCGAACGGGTTCTGCGTGGTGTCCGCACCGCCGACGATCATCGTGTTCGCGGCGCCGTCGGCCAGCTCACGTACGGCCAGGTAGACAGCGGCCAGCGAGCCGGCGCAGGCGGCGTCGACCGTGTAGTTGACCCCGCCGAGATCGAAGCGATTCGCGACCCGCCCTGCGGTGACATTGAGCAGGATGCCGGGAAAGGAGTCCTCGGTCCAGGTCGGGAGCGTGTCGAGGTGCTCGGGACCGACCTCGCCGAGCACCGCCGGGAGACCCGCGCGCAGGCTGTACTGATTGCCGTGGTCGCCCATGCCGCCGATGCCGAAGACCACTCCGGTTTGTCTGCGGTCGAAGGGGCGGTCGAGGTAGTCGGCGTCGCCCAGGGCCGCCCGGACCGCCTCGAGGGCGAGCAGTTGGAGTGGCTCGATCGAGGGCAGGCTGTTCGGCGGCATGCCGTAACGCACCGGATCGAACGGGATCTTGTCGAGGAAGCCGCCCCACTTCGAGTAGATCTTGTCCGGCGCGCTCGGATCGGGGTCGAAGTAACGCCGCCAGTCCCACCGCTCCTTCGGGATCTCGACGATCGCGTCGACCTTGTCGAGGATGTTCTGCCAGTAGACATGCAGGTCGGGTGCCTTCGGGAGCAGGCAGCTCATCCCGATGATGGCGATGTCACAGGGCTGTACCGGACTGGCGCTGCCCGGCCGGGTCGTCCTCGGCCGCGAGAGTTCGTCGAGCAACGCGGAGCCGGCCACCGAGACGTCGTGGTGGAGCTCGGCGAGGGTCAGGGTGGCACTGCGCAGGGTGGCCACCTGGCCGAGCATGTACATGCCCTGGGCAGCCTGATCCTCAGGTGCCAGGGCGACGAACTTCGGCGCGTCCGGATGTCGGTTGCTCTCCTGGGCGCGGTCGATGCCCTTTGAGGCGATGCGAGCTCGCCCGAGATTGAGCAGTTCCAGCCGGATACGGATCTCCTCGGCGGAATGCCCCTGCTCGACCAGCCGTCCGTGCTCCTGGCGGAAACCGTCCGCGAACGGGGTGTCCGCGCAGCGGGTGACGTGTCCTGGTCCGGTCTCGAGCAACACGGTGCCGGTGCAGCGGGCCGCTTCGTGCTGGAACCTCGGCGTGATCGCACCGGTGGCCACGGCCTCCTCGGTGAACAGGTAGGCGGTCCCCAGCAGCACGCCCACCTTGACACCATGATCGGTCAACGCCGCCGCCATCGCCGCCACCATGGCCGCTGAGCCGGCGTCGTGCACTCCTCCGGCGAACAGCACGTGGCAGTCGGGCAGGTCGCCGCGTGGTACCGACTCCACCAGAGCGTCGATCATGGTGTCCCAGAGCACGAAGCTTGTCCTCGGCCCGACATGTCCTCCGCATTCCCGGCCCTCGAACACGAACCGGCGAGCACCGGCCTCGGCGAACAGCTTCAGCAGACCCGGTGAGGGCACGTGCAGGTAGGCCGGAATGCCGTCGCGTTCCAGGCGCAGCGCTTGGTCCGGGCGGCCGCCCGCGATCAGCGCGAAGGACGGTGGGTAACGTTCGAGGACCGCCATCTGCTCCGCCCGCAGCGCGTGCGGAACGAACCCGAGGATGCCGGCCCCCCAGGGTTGCTCCCCGAGCGCCAGCTGGGTCTCCCGCAGCAGTGTCTCGACCTCGGGTCCCCGCATGAGGGCGAGCGCCAGGAACGGGAGCGCTCCACCTCTGGCCACCTCCCGCGCAAAAGCGGGTACGTCGCTCACCCGGGTCATCGGACCTTGGACGATGGGATAGCGGGTGCCGTGGGAACTCGCCAGCGGGCTGTGCTCGGCGAGTGGACGTGCGGCTGCGGCCGACCTGAGGTGCTCCTCAACTGCTTGCCGAAGGCCCGCTAGCACGCCTGAGACGGTGTGGAATCGCCCGGCCAACCGGGCGGCAAAAGAGGCGTCCTGGCCCAGCAGCCAGGCATTGTCCGGTCCGGCCCAGCCGACCAGGCCGGCCAGCCGCGCACGCCAGCTCGCCACCCGGCTTGGCCCGTGATCCTCGGTGGTGAGCGCGCGCTCCAGCCCGCGCAGCTCCTCGGCCGCAGTGTGGCCCGGCCGCTCGTACAGCCTCCATCGCTCGCCGGGTTCCCGCCCCACACAGACCGTTTCGGTTCCTTCCATGCGGGTGATCTCGGCTTTGACGTGACGGGGTAGCCGTGACTCCCGGGTCAGGGCGAGCTGCGCGTCGAGCACCACACCGGCCGCACCGGCCGCGGCGCATGCCGCCGCCGAGTGCTCGCCGATCCCGCCCTGCGCCCAGACGGGCAGCTCGATTTCCGACCGGAACTGTTGGAGCAGGACGAACGTGGTCGTATCGCTCACCCGCCCGGCGGCCTCGTGGCCCTTCGCGATCACACCGTCGAAACCCAGGGTGATGGCCAGTCGTGCCTCGTCCAGCGTCGTCGACTCCAGCCACAGTTCGACGCCCTGGGCACGCAGCCGTCCGGCCTGGGCACGCAGGACATCGTGATCGACGGGCGTGAGGATCGCGAATGTGACGGCCGGCGGCAGGGCCGGGATCACCGTATCGACTACGCCCTCGTCGCGGGAATCGAGCCGGATCCCGCAACGGTTGCGGGCGAACTTCGCGAGCCTGGTGACCGCTCGCACAGCGAGCTGTTCATCACGGACGAACGATACGTCGACGACGCCGATGCCACCTGCTCGGCTGGCCGCGATGGCGATTGTGGGATCGGCCAGCCCGGGCAACGTCACGGCGATGTAGTCGAATTTCATCATGGCGGACCTTATTCTCGAAGTGGTGGCCTTATCGGAGTATTGGCAGGGCAGGGCTAAATCGATCACTACTTGGGGTGGACTGATGTGCTGTCATACTGTTCCGACGGCTCCGGGATGGACGTCAGATGCTTCGGGGAGATATCTCGGGCGCTTTCCGCCGCCGCGTACTCGGCGTCCAGCTCGCTGATTTTGAAGCGATGGTGGATTTGACGTAGCGGGTGGGGCAGCCACCAGTTCGCCTGACCCGCCAGTTTCATGACCGCCGGAACCAGGCACAATCGAATCAGGGTGGCGTCTATGACGAGGGCGAGTGCCAGCCCGACGCCGAAGAGTTTGATGAGGGTGACCCCTGAGGTCGCGAAAATGACCAGGACCGTCGCGAGCAGCACCGCCCCCATCGTCACGATCTCGCCGGTGCGCGCCAGGCCCATTGCCACCGCGACGGTGTTGTCGCCGGTGCGGTCGTACTCCTCCTTGATCCGCGAAAGCAGGGAGACTTCGTAGTCCATGGAGACGCCGAAGGCCAGGCAGAACATGAGAATGGGGATGCTGGTGTCGAGTGTGCCGGTCGCGGTGAATCCGAGCAGGCCGGACAGATTGCCGTCCTGAAAGACCCATACCATGGCGCCGTACATCGCGGTCAAGCTCAGCACGTTCAGCACGATCGCCTTTGTCGGCACGAACAGTGACCCGAACATCAGAAACAGCAGGATGAACGTGACCGTGGCGATCATGGCGATCGCTACCGGGAGCAACCGGAACAGCGACTGCTGGGAGTCGACGAACGCGGCGGAGGGACCTCCGATGAGAACACCGTCGAACGGTGCTTCGATCGCCCGCAGGTCGGCGACCAGGGTCTTGGCGGCCGGAGAGATCGGTTCGACGGCGGGCACCACGGAGAGCCAGGTGCCCTCGGCGCTGACATGGCTCGGCGAGGCCGGGTTGGCGGCGATGCGGTCCCCACTGATGTAGGAGCCGGTTAACGCGTCCACCCTAGCCACGCCCGGCACCATGGAGAGCTCACGCGCGTAGGTGGCGATCCTCGCCCTGCTGGCCGCCGGATCCTCTTTGTCCGGGATGACCACGGTCACCGCGGCGGACTCCCTGCTGGGGAAGTTCTCCCGGACGTCCTGGCCGACTATGCGGGCCTGGCTGTCGGCGGGCAGTACCCGGCTGTCGACGCCGCCGAACTCCACGTTCAGGAACGGAGCGCCGAGAAGAAGCAGCACGGTTAACACCCCGGTCGCGAACAGGATCGGCCGGCGCATCACGGTGACGGCGATGCGATACCAACGGCTCTCGCGCGCCGGAACCGCACGTCGACGCAGGATCGGGAACGCATCAACGCGGTGTCCGAGCAGGGCGAGCAGCGCGGGAAGCACGATGAGTGCACCCGCCATCGCCACCGCGACGACGGTGAGGCCCGAATAGGCGAAGGAACGCATGAATACCTGCGGGAAGATCAGCAGCGCGGCGAGTGAGATCGCCACTGTCAGGCCGCTGAACGCCACGGTCTTGCCGGTGGTCCGCACCGTGCGGACCACCGCCTCGTCCACCGAGAGGCCGGCCGCGAGCTCTTCGCGAAAACGGCTCACCATGAACAGGCTGTAGTCGATAGCCAGACCGAGGCCCAGCCCGGCCGCCAGGTTCAGCGCGTAGACCGAGACGTCGGTGACTTCGGCCAGCAGATGCAGGACCGCCAGGGTGCCGACCACCGCGAGCGCGCCGACCGCCAGGGGAAGTACCGCCGCCCCGACCGACCCGAAGACGAGCACCAACATGAGCAGGAGAATGGGGAAGGCGATCGTCTCGGCCCGGACGTGATCTTCCTCGACCGTGTGGCGGAGCTCTGCGGCGACTGCCGCTGGGCCGCCTACCGTGACGTTGAACTGGTCATTGCTTCGGGTGTAGGTGGTGACGAGCTGTTCGACCCGGGTGGCGACCTCGTCCTCGTCACCCATGATCCGGCCCAGGATCAGGGCCTCGGTCCCGTCGGCCGAGGCGAGTGGACTTGCTCGCCGGCTCCAATAAGACCTCACGTCGATGACTTCCGCCTCGTCGGCGAGTTCCTGGGTCAGCGCCAGACCGGCCTGGGTCATCGTCGGGTCGTCGACTCCGGCCGGTGCGGTGATGAGCAGATAGAGATTCGAGCTCCCCCGGCCGAATTCGCGCTCCAATACTTCGGCGGCGGCGCTGGACTCCGCGTTCGGATCTTCGAAGCCACCACTGGTGAGTTTGGAAGCAACTCCACTCCCGAAGAAGCCACTCACCATAAGTACCAAAGTCGTCGCGAGAATAACCAGTACACGACGACGGACAAGAAACTGTGCCAGCCAGGCAATCATCAGGTTTCTCCCCCGGCTCGTGGTGCCCTGTATCCATGTTAAGTAAGCACGTCAAGAAGGTCATCAACAAGCCTTAAATGAGAAGACCGCACATATGGATGAAACACAAACAGGTGACACTCGAACTGGGTGTTTCACTCGATTTTGAAATTATTTTCTAACTCTATGTAGTTCACCTGACTTCGATTGGCCCAGTAGTGCGACACGTTAGTGCGCGAGGTACTGCTTGGTAACCGGCTCGCCACCTCGGGTAGTTGCTCCGTGTGTCACCTGAGTGTCGAGACAAAAGATTATCCAGGCCGGCACACTCCGCCCAGTATGAATTTTGTTACGTAACGTGAGAGGATTTAGGTTCGGTGTCGGGGTCATAGCGGTGAGTGGTGGGGGTCCGGCCGAGGGAGCTGATCGCGATCAGCTCCAC
>JBOHHE010000297.1:0-2886 GCA_050700355.1 Pseudonocardiaceae bacterium | reverse complement strand
CACAGCATCCAGCGGTTCTCGGCCTGTGCGTTGTAGCAGTAGGCGCGAAACCGCAGGCCCCGGGCTGCCGCGCGGGAACGCACGTCGGCCAGCCAGGTCCAGAACGCGGCGAACGACCGTGCCTCGTCGGGTGTGGGTACCGGCTCCCAGGTGGCGAATCCGCGGTAGCCGCGAGGCACCCCGATGTCGGCGCCGGTGAGCAAACAGCCCCACAGGTAGGCTCCCGCGTCGCCGAAGCTCTCCATATCCACGTCGACCTCGACGTCGGCGCGTGGCACGGTGACGTGGGAATTCCGGCGCACCAGGGTCAGATTCCGCTGCCAGGCACGCGCCAGCACGACCGCGTCGGCCAACCGTACCCCGGCCAGCGGAACCGGCAGGTCACTCAACGGGTCGAGCGCGGCCAGGTCGTCCACGGTGGACACTCCGGCCGCCCGCAAGGCCGTTCCGTCCTCGCCGCGCAGCACCATGCTGACGTCCCGCCCGGCGCGTAGCGCGGCCCCGCAGGTCGGCCACCACGGGCACGAACGGCACTCGTTGATCCGGGACGGCTGCGCCAACGGCTCGGCACCGGTCATCGCCGCCTGAGCGACCGCGAGCCGGTCAGCGAAGCGGGTGTCGTATTCGCACATCGCGCTGCGCCCGCCCGGCCAGGTGGGCGCATCCAGGTCGTGCCAGAGCACGACCTGGGCATCCAGTCCGATCACTCCGCCGGTGGCTCGGCCGGGCGTGGCCAACCCGGCCGAGCGCAGCATCCGCACGGCATGGGCCAGGCTCAGCTGGTCACGGGGATGTGGGCGCACTCTGCGGTGCGGGTCGGCACTGGCCGAGGACGGCACCAACTGGTCCAACGAGCTGGTCTGTGCCCCCGAACCCGGGTCGGTGACCTTGTGCCGGACCACGAGGACCGGTAAGTAGCCGCCGCAATGTCGCACCAGCAGTTCCACACTGCCACGCCGACCTCCGGGAATGTCGGTCAGGAGCCCGCCCCAGACGAACGGGGCTCCCTCGGCCAGCGCGGCCATGGTGGCGGCACTGCGCCGCGCCGCGGGCAGCTCGCTGGGCACCACCGTCCACGTCCCGTTCCGGTTGCGAGCCAAGCTCTCGGCAACCGAGCGACGGTGCGCTGACGCGTCCGCGAGCCGTTGCTCGACGGCGGGGTCCACAGGTGCCCTCGGCGCGTCGACGGCCGTGGGATCGTGTTCAAGGTGCACCCGCCGGCGGCACCGCGTCACCACACCGGCATCAAGCAGCAACGGAGAGTTCACGCCCGTCAGGGTATGCGGCCGGACCGACAACGGCCTGGCACTAACGGGCGAGTGCACCTGGGGACTACTCGCCACCCACGATGAATCCCCTCGATCGGAGCCAGCTCTGGGCCACCTCGGCCGCCGAGCGCCCCTCCACGGACATCAGCCGGGTCAGCTCAGCGATGACGTCATCGGTGATCCGGCGCACAACCGGCGTGAATGCTCTGGCGATCTCCGGGTTGCGGTCGTACGCCTCCTGGCGGATGGCGATCGCCGCGTTGTAGGGCGGGTGATACTTCTCGTCGTCGCGCAGCATCGTGAGGCCGAGTTCCGCGGTGCGCAGGTCACCTCCGGTGACCTGACCGAACAGGCATTCCCGCCCGTCGGCGGTGGCCTGATAGATCCCGTCGCCCGGAAGTATCCGCAGCCGCTCCGGTGGCACCTGGAAATCGTATTTCTGCTGCAATCCCGCCAACCCGAAATCGCTATTCTGATACTCGCTCTCGATACACAGCGCACCGGGCCGACCGGACCGGAAATACTCGGCCATATTCGACAGTGATGTCAGCCCGAGTTGCTGGGCCCGCTCCTGGTTGACAGCGAACGCGTCGGTGGGGTTGAACCAGGTCGGCTCCAACCAGACGATCTTGTTCTCCGCCAGGTCCAGCTGCTGCAACGCCCGGTACTGGGGCGAGGAACCCTGGATGGGCTGCTGGGAGAGGAACGAGCTCCACGCGGTACCGGTGTTCTCCCAGTACAGATCGATGTCCCCGCGGGCCAGTGCGTCACGATTGGTTTGCGCATCGCCGAGACCGCACCGGTTCTCGACCTCAGCGCTCACCGAAATCAGCACGGCAACCGCCATCTCACACAACACCTGATGCTCGGCGGAGTTCTTTCCGCCGAGCGTGTAAGTCTCATCCGAGAGGTCAACCGGATCGACCTGCTCGACGAGCAGACCGCCTCCGATGGAGCTGCCGCCGCAGCCGCTGAGCAGGACGGCGACGGCTGCCGCAACGGCCAACGCCGCGCCGATCCGCCCATGACGGCACCGCGATGTTCTCGTTCGCACGTCTGCTCGCTCCTGTCCCTCGATCGGGTGGGGCATCCTAGGGTAAACGTGCCGTTACCCCGCGTGGCCCAGTGGCCCCCGTTAACCGGTACTGCGGTGTTGAGGTGAGGAGAGCGCCTCCCGATCGGAGGAGTGGAGCCCGTAACCTGACCGTTCATGACCGTAATCCGCATGCGGCGGGTGGCGGCGCTGCTGGTCGTCGTGTGGCTGGCATTGCTGATCAGCACAGGCACCGCGGCCGCGCACAACAGCCTGATCGCCAGCGACCCACCGGACGGGGCCAGCCTTCCGACCGGCCCGGCTCAGGTGAGCCTGACCTTCGATCTTCCCGTGCAGTCGGGGTTCACCACAGTGACCGTCACCGGGCCTGACGGTAACCAATGGCAGACAGGTGCGCCTACCGAGGACGGTGCCATGGTGTCGATGCCGGTGCGACCGCTGGGGCCGACCGGCGAATACCTCATCGGTTATCAGGTGCTCGGCGCGGACAGCCACACGGTGCGGGGCGCGGTGCGGTTTCTCCTCACCGCGCCGGGCGCCGGCTCCCCGGCGGCGCCGGAGAGC
>JBOHHE010000296.1:0-10267 GCA_050700355.1 Pseudonocardiaceae bacterium | reverse complement strand
CGCACCCCAACGGTGTCGCGCTTGTCCACGTCGAACTCCAGCCACGCCCCGCGACTGGGGATGATCTTGACGCTGTACACGTCTTTGTCGGTGGTCTTGTCCACCGCGTGGTCGAAGTACACCCCGGGCGACCGCACGAGCTGGGACACCACCACCCGCTCGGTTCCGTTGATGATGAAAGTACCTTTGTTGGTCATCATCGGGAAGTCACCCATGAACACGGTCTGTGACTTGATTTCACCGGTGTTGTTGTTGGTGAACTCCGCCGTGACGAACAGCGGAGCCGCGTAGGTCATGTCCTTGTCTTTGCACTCCTCAACGGAGGCCTTCACCTCATCGAAACGAGGGTCGGAGAAGGAAAGGGACATCGAGCCGGAAAAGTCCTCGATCGGAGAAATTTCCTCGAGTACCTCAGCGAGACCACCCATAGGCTGATCATCACCGGCTTCGATGCGGCGCTGGAACCACTCGTCCGCTCCGACAAGCCACTCAAATGACTGGAGCTGCAAGTCCAGAAGGTCCGGGACCTCAAGCGGTTCGCGGATCTTCGCGAACGACGGGCGGGCCGGAGCTCCCGGAAGACGGGGTGTGGAGTGGTTCGCAGCAGAGGTCTTGGTCGCGCGGGAGACTGCCAAGATGCGTCCTTCCGAACACTAGCGCTGCCAAGCGCAGGAACCTGTGATCTTCCGAGTCTTCCGAAGACCACGCCGACCCGCGCTGTGTTGGTGCTGTTAGGCGTGCATGCTGTTGTCGTTTGCGCAACCCAGACCACCCCTGAGCACAGTGTCGCCTGAAACGCGGTCATCCGCTTGTAATCCCAGAAGACAGTGACCCCGAGCACATAGCGTGCGTAGAGTGGGCAGCGCAAAAAGGCAGTCTAGCCCATAGGACGGCGACTGTCCAACGCCGGATCACACAACCAGCGCAAGTGTGCCCCTAGGGTGACCTGCCAGACGGCGTCCGTCAAGAGTGTGATGGCCGATCAGTGGTCGGATGTGCGCGATCAGCGGCCCAGACGTGACTGGTGCGGCCGATCGGCCCAGAGTCGAGCAGGCCTGGAGTGTGGCGCCGGGAAGTTCAGAACGGCTGCACTTCGGCGACTTTCCAGCTGCCCTCGACCTGCTCGGCGGTGACGGTGAGGCGGCCCGCCACTTGGAGCGGTTGGGCCTGAGTACCCCGGCTGGCCTGCTGATCGATGAACACCATCACGATCGCCCGGTCGCCGTCAAGTACCTTCACCGCCAGATCGGCTACGGTTGCCACCACGACCGCCTGCTGCTGGGGGGCAAGCTCACGAACCCGGCTGAACTGCTCACCGAAGTCCTCGACGAACGGTCCGGTGATGACCTCGCGGGCGGCCCGCTCATTGTCATCCAACCGGGTGAAGTCATAGGAATAGATGCGTTCGACGGCATCTCGCACCTGCCCGGACACCTGGGCGGCGGTGCCCGCGTCGATCAACGCCGCGTTGCTCGCCGCCGCTGATCCGGTCAGCTGATTGGCCTCGCCGCGAAACCAGGCGGCGAGCCCGAGCGCGATCGCCAGGACGACGGCCCCGATGATCAGAACAGCCACCGTCGCCGTTGCCGACTTCCGCCCCCCTGCTTCGACGGGATATTCACCCTGTGCGCCGCTGCCGTTGCCGAACTCCGGGCCACGTGCGGGCGCCCGCCCTGGGGTGAGGACAGGGCGAACCGGGTGCCGTCCAGCCACCCTCGGGTGACGAGCGACCGGACTGCGGCGATGTGGGGGCACGATGCGCAGATCCCCTTCCTCAAAATTGGGCCCTATCGGTTTCGGCCCTATCAGTTCGGTAGCGCCTCGGCCGAGGGACATGCCCCGGGCATGGGTTCGAGCACACCGACGGGAGCGATCTTCTCGATCTTCCAGCCGTCCGGAGTTCGCTTCATCTGCATCTGGAGCCGCTGCCGAACGCACCAGGACGACGACTGCTCGGCGGTGTAAGTCACGTCCGCCCCGACCAGAACCCGGGCGGTGCCCGCAAGGTCGTTGAGATCGGCCACCGCACCACCCTCGCGTATCCGGGCGGTCGAGGACGTCTTCGAGTCGGTGAGGGTTCGCACATTGGCTTCCCGGTTGGTCCGGAATTCCTCCAGTGCAGCTCCGGTGGCTGACCGCTCCCACAGCGCGAGGCCGTCCTGCACGCGCCGATGATCGAGCGTGTTGACGTTGATCGCCGCCTGCTGGGCATCCAGCAGAGCGGTGTCCCGGACCATGCCCAGTGCGATGGACTCGTCATGGGCGGCCCGGAACCAGGACACTCCGAACCAGCCCGCGAGACCACAGGCGAGCAGAGCGAGGACCGCGACCGCCCTCGTGGTCACCCGCAGTGCCCCACCCCGCCACATCTCAGCCAGGGCCTTGGCGGTGGTCATGGTGGTCGAGCGTAGATTCGTGACGCTGCGTCACGCCACCGACCCTCACTGTCACCCTTGCGTGCAGCGGAACCAGCCTGCCTGCGGCGCGACATCGGACCGGCGAGACCGGAGCCAGGCGGTAACCGTATCGCCGGCTCACGCGAATCGGCTACCGCCTGGATCAGGCAGGCTTAGTAGCGACCACCGTTCACGGCATTACCGGAATGGGCGGGGCTGCTGACGCCTATCGCGTTGTTGTGCTGATTACCCAGAGCATTTACATTTAGTACGTTCGCCGCTACTCCCACAGTGGGATCGTCAATGACGCTGACCAGCGGATCGGCGCCTGCGACACCGGCTGAACCGAGCATCAGTGCAACGGCGACGCCCGAGGTGACGAGGACAGCGGCGGCTTTCTTTACCAGAATGTGCATCACGTATCTCCAACTTTCGTGTCGGTTTTTATTCCGGGATGTGAAGTGGTAGCCCGGGACGCACTCCGGCTCCCAAAATACCGACTTGGACGCGCCGCCAATTCTGCTCCGAGGCATGTTCACCTCATCGAGACACTGATGGCACGAAAGGACTCAACCGATAGACCTGGTACGGAAGTCGGTATGTGAGGAGCTATGTCCGCTAAGGCCCGGACGTCGTCAGCGTTCCAGGATCGAGGTGAGGCTGGTGAGCTGTGGAATGGCCCCGGGGCGGGGCACGTTCTGGGCACCGCGGACGCTGGTGGGGCTGCCTGGCGGCTCGGCGCAGCGAGCTTCGGTGTTGGCGGGTACCGGTGCGAGATCGGTACCGGAGCGGCGCGCGGTGCCCTCGTAGCCGCGCACGCAGGCGAATGGATCGAAGGCGTTCAGCACCAGGCCGAGGTGCAGGAAACCATCGTCGGGGAAGACCGACGAGTCGGCGGACGCGGCGACGAACGGGTAGATGGCCAGCACCTGGCGCAGCCCGTCCTGGCGTGGTGCGGCGACCCGCGACAGCGTGAGCAGGTCCGCGACCAGGGCACCGAGCGGATCACCGCTCTCGGCGAGTAGCGCACTGGTCTGGGTTGAGAACTCCGGCGCCGTCTGAAGCAAGCGGCGGATGTCGGGGTCGGAGGATCGGAGCTGCTCGGCGAGCAGGGCCAGATCGTGGCTGAAGGAAATGATCGCGCTGGATTGCTCGTTCTGCGTCGTCAGCACCAGGCGTCCTTCCCGGATCAGGGCCAGGATCTGCGGCAGGGTCGCCAGGGCGTCGCGCGTGAACGCGTCGCTGGTGTCGAGCAGGGTCTGCAGGTCAGCTCCGGTGCCCCGGAATCCTGCGCCGAGCTCCTCCACCACGATCCGCAGGGAATCCAGCGGCACCGAACGCACCAGGGTGTCCACGTGCAGCACGAGGTCCTCGACGGGAATCGGCGTGCTGACCGCAGAGGCCGGAATCACCGCTCCCGACGTCAGCATCGGCGGATCCGTCTTCATCGGCCGCAGGTCGACGAACTGTTCTCCGATGGCGGAGAGGTTGGTCACCGCGGCGCGCAGGTCGGCCGGGATGGGTGGGGCGTCGCCCCGGATGTCCAGCCGTGCCTCGACCCCCTCCCGGGTCAGCCGCAGTGCCCCGACCCGCCCCACGCTGACGCCACGATAGGTGACATCCGCCCCGGTGAAGATGCCGCCGGACTCGGTGAGCTGCAGGGTCACCGAGTAGCCCCCGGCACCGAACAGTGCCGCGGCACCGAGGTAACGAACACCGACATAACCCACTCCGAGCAGGGTGACGAGCACGAACGCCAGCAGCTGCCAGCGGACCGTTCGGCTGATCATTGGACGTTCTCCAGCACTGTGGCGAGGTTCAGATCAGCGCGGAGGTAGACGTTGACGAAGTCGCCCTTGAACGCCTCCCGGACGGCTCCGTCGGTAAACGGGTAGGTGGCGATGATCTCCAGCGCCTGGGGCAGGTCGTCGCCTGCGGCGGCCAGTTGCTGCAGCGTGGGGCGCAGCAGCTGGAGGTCGGCGAGCAGGTCGTTCCGGCTGCGGTTGATCGTGTCGGTGGCGACGGCGGACAGCTCGTCCAGCGCCACCAGCATGGCGGTGAGCTGGGTGCGCTGGTCGGCGAGCACCGCCAGTCCCGGCGGTAGCCCTTCCAGCGCGATGGCGATCTGCCCGCGCTGGGCGGCGAGCGTGGCGGCGAGCCGATTGAGCCCATCCAGTGCCCGGTTGATCTCATCCCGCCGGGCGTCCAGGCCGGACACCAGCGTGTCCAGGTCCGCGAGTAAGGCCTGGAGCTGTGGCTCGTTGCCCTCCAGCGCGGAATTCAGTTCCGCCGCGATGGTGCGGATCTGGTCGATACCGCCCCCGCTGAGCAGCAGCGAGAGCGCCCCCAGTACCTCCTCCACCTCGGCGGCGCGATCGGTGCGCCGTACCGGAATCCGATCGCCATCGGCCAGCCTGCCCCTGGGCGGTTCAGCGGTCGGCGCCGAGAGGTCGACGAACTTCTCCCCCAGCAGGCTGGTGCTGCGTACCCGCGCCACTGCGTTGGCGGGCAGCTCGACGCTGCGGGGCAGCTCCAGGCTCACCACCGCGCGCCAGGGGTCGGTGGCGAGCTCGATGTCACGCACCGTGCCAACTGACACATCGTTGACCTTCACCAGGGACTGCGGGACCAACTCCAGCACGTCGGTGAACTCGGCGGTGACCAGATAAGGGTCCTGCCCGGTGTCGGCTCCACCGGGCAGCGGTATCCCGGCCAGCCCACCGTCGAGCACACCGCAACCGGCGCTGAGCGCGCCGACGAGCAGGACAGCGACTGCTAGCCGACCCAGCGCTGCGGCCGTCCCTGCGCCATGGACACCCATCAGCGACTCCGGGGCACGGTCGGCACGGCGAGCAAGGGCAGCGGCGGAGGCTGACCGGCCTCCAGCGCGCTGATCACGTCGGCCACGGGAGGCAGTGGCACGGCGCCGGAGAGCTGGGGCTCCAGCCGGGCGCAAGTCTGCGCCAACGTCGGGGGAATTTCCCGTGGGGTGCTCCGGCGCAGCAGCTCGCATATCAGCAGGATGGGTGGGGCGCGCAACTCCTGGATGTTCGCGCGGGAATCCAGCGTTCCGGACGAGGCGTTGTAGGAGTTCGCGACATTGGCCAGTCCGGTGGGCGCAATGTCGAAGATCTCCGCCAGCGCGTCGCGCTGGGCCACCAGGACCGCACTCACCTCGGTGAGCCGATCCACATTCGACTTCACCAACGCCCGGTTGTCCCGCACGAAGGCGGCCACCTCGCCGAGCGTGACGGACAGTTCGTTCAGCGCGACCCCGAGGTCCGCACGCTCACCGGCCAGCAGGTTCGACACATCGGCCAACTGGGTTGTGAACTGCCGGACCTGATCGTCACTCGCCGCCAGGGTGGCCACGAAGGACTGCAACTCGGTGACCGTGCCGAACAGGTCCGCGCGTGATCCGGCCAGCGTTTCCGACAGCCGCGCCAGGTCAGCGATCGTGTCGTGCAGCTCCTGGCCGTTGCCGTCGAGATTGCTCGCCCCGACGTCGAGGACATCGGAGAGCGCCCCTCGGCGGTTCACCCCGTCCGGGCCGAGCATGATGGCGAGCTCGTCGATGGTGCGGGCCAGATCATCCACCCCGAGGGGAACCGCAGTGCGTTCCAGTGGGATCACCGCCCCGTCCGCCATCATGGGCCCGCCGGTGTAGGCCGGGGTCAGGGTGATGTTGCGGCCGGTGACCAGGCTGGGCGCCACGACCACCGCTCGGGCGTCCGCGGGCACCTGCACCGAGTTGTCGATCTCCATCACGACCTCGACGACCTGGCCCTGCGGGCGTACCGAGACGATCTTGCCGACCGGCACACCGAGGATCCGGACGTCATTGTCCGGGAACACGGCCACGGCCGAGCTGAAGTAACCCGTGAGAGTCCGGTCAGCGGGACGGTTCAGCCACCACAGGCCGCCCGCGACCAACAGCGCGACCATGCAGATGGTCGTGATCAGCCGGACCGCCCGGCCGGGGAGCACCATCAACACCCTCCCTCATTGATGGTCAACGGACCCAGCTCAGTCGGCGGAGGTAGCAACCCGCAAACATAGCTGTCGATCCAGCGCCCGTTACCGACCGCATTGGTGAACAACCGGAACATGACCGGGGCGATATCCAGGGCCCGATCCAGGTTGTCCTGGTTGCGCTGGAGCACGGCGGTCACCCGGTCGAGCTGCGCCAGCGCGGGGCGCAGCTGCTGGGCATTCTCGGCCACCAAGCCCCGCAGCTCGCGGGACAGCTCCTGGATGCCCGCCAGCAGTGCACTGATCGCTTCCCGGCGCCGCGCGATCTCCCCCAGCAACCGGTTGCCGTCGGCGAGCAGCTGCTCGAACTCGGTGTTGCGGTCGGCCAGCACGCGCGACACGGTGTGCGTGCCGGCCAGCAGACGGGCGATTTCCTGATCCCGGCTCGCGATCGTGCGGGACAGCCGGGACAACCCCTCCAGGGTGCCTCGCACGTGCTCCGGCGTGCCCCGGAAGGTATCCGCCAGCGTCCGCAGGCTCTGCTCCAGGGCGGCGGTGTCGAGCTCCTCGACAGTTCCGGCCAGGCCGTTGAAGGCTTCGACGACGTCGTAGGGGGCGACGGTACGCGTCAGCGGGATGGCCTGGTCGGGATCCAGCTCGGTGCTCCCGCGCGGGTCCAGGCTCACCGACTTCGCCCCCAGCAGGCTCCTGATCTGGATCGATGCGGTGGTCTGGTCGCCGATCCAGGCGTCCTTGATGCGCATGGCCACCAGCACGCGATCTCCCGCGAGCTTGATACCGCTGACCCGCCCGACCCCGATCCCCGCGATGGACACCGGGTCCCCGGCCTGCAGACCAGCCGCTTCACTGAACTCCGCGGTGTAGGTGCGGCCGCCGCCGAGGATCGGCAAGCGGTCGGAGTGATATGCGGCGACGCTCACCAGGGCGATGAGCACCAGGAAGATGATCGCGATCGGGATCGGGTTGCGGGCCCGCATCGGCCTCATGGCCCGCACCTCGCGGCCGGCGGCGGTGGGCTGAGCGGCACCACCAACGGCTCCTCCGCCAACGGCACCGTGACGGCGCCCTCGAACCCGCAGAGGTAGAAGTTGAACCACGAACCGTAGCTGGCGGAGCGGGTGAGCGTGGTCAGTTTCTCCGGCAGATAACCCAGCACTCCGTCGATGACCTGCTCGTTGTCCGCCAGATTGGTCGACAGCGCGCCGAGTGCGGCGATGTCGTCGCGCAGCAGGGGTCGGGCTTCGCCGACCAGACCGGCGGTGGTGTCGGCGAGCACACCGAGCGAGGAAATCGCCTCGCCGATCGGCTCGCGGTCCGCCGCCAGACCCGAAACCAGCCGCTGCAGCTGGACGATCAGCGCGGAGAGCTGCTCGTCCCGAGCGGCCACGGTGTCCAGCACGGCATTCAGATTAGTGATCACCTCGCCCACCACCCGGTCCCGGTCGGCGATGTGGTTGGTCAGCGACGCGGTGCTGGCGAGCAGGCTCTCCACCGTGCCGCCCTGGCCCTGCAGCACCTGCACGATTTCGAAGGACAGCTGGTTGAGCTGGGTGGGGTCCAGGCCCACCAGCAGCGGTTTGAAGCCGTTGAACAACACGGTGAGATCCAGCGGCCCGGTGGTGCGCTCCAGCGGAATGAGCCCGCCGGGGCGGAGCTCCCCCGACGGTCCAGGCCCCTGTTCCAGCGCCAGATAGCGCTGCCCGATCAGGTTGCGGTACAGCACGGAGGCGGTCACCGACGCGGGCAGCGTCACCCCTTCGTCCACGGTGAAGCCCACCTGCGCGACGCGCCGGTCGACGAGCTCGATGGACTGCACCGAGCCCACCCGCACCCCGGCGATGCGCACGTCGTCGCCCACCAGCAGGCCGGTGATGTCGGTGAACTGGGCCAGATACTGCGATCTGGCACCCAGCGTGACGTTGGCGATCGTCATCGCGAGCACGCCGGTCGCCAGCACTGTGACCAGGGTGAACACCACGAGCTTGGTCAATGGCGCGGCCACGCCCCTCACCGTGGGACTCCTGATATCGGTGGTGGCGATATCGGTAGTGGCGATATCGGTAGTGGCGGCGGTACCGGCACTGGCGACGATCCGTCCTGCAACGGGCCATCCGGCGGGTACTGCGGGAAGTTCTCCCCGTTCACCACCGGATAGCAGCGTGGGCCCCGGTCCTCGTCGTTGCGCGGCTCGTCGCGTCCTGGCACGTACTTGCCCCGAGTGCGGGTGACCTCCAGCACGACGTGCAGCCCCGGCTCGCCGGTGCCGACCCCGAACGCCTCGTTCACCTGCGGCACCAGTCCGGCGAGCTGACCGAACAGGCAGGGGTACTCCGGGGCGTACCGGGCCAGCGACTCCAGCGTCGGCCTGCTCTGCGCAGCCAGCGCGATGAAGTTCGCGCGATTGGCCTCCAGGAAACCGCGGGTGTCTTCAGAAGCCTGGGTCACCGACGCGAACACCCCAGCCAGATTCTGTCGTTGCTCGACGACGGTCGCGCTGGTGGTGGACAGATCCGCCAGCGCGGCGGTCAGATCCGGGGCGGCCCGGGTGTATGTCTCGGCCAGATCGGCGATTCGGGTGATGTCCTCCTGCAACTCGGGCAACGCGCTGTTCAGCCCACTGACCAGCTGCTGCTGGCGAACCAGGGTGTTCCCGAGCTGATCTCCGCGACCGCTGAGGGCGGCCGAGACGGCGCCGAGCGTGCTCGCCAGCTCGTCGGGCTGGACGGCTTGCAACAGTGGCAGCAGGCCGTCCAGCGCGGACTCCAGCTCCCGCGCCGGCTGGCTGCGGTCCTGGCCGATGACCTCACCGGCCGCCAGCGACCGCGCCGCGGGCTGCTCCGGGATCACGAGGGCGACGTACCGCTCTCCGAACAGCGTCTTAGGCAGCAACCGGGCCTGCACATTGGCGGGGATCAGCGCCATCTTGTCCGGGTGCAGCAGCAGGCGCACGGTGGCGGACCTCCCCGAGGAGCTCACCTCGGTCACCTCGCCGACGATCAGTCCACGGACCTTGACGTCCGCGCGCTCATCCAGCTGTAGACCTGTGTTATCAGTCTGCAACGTCACTTCGACACCATCGGCGAAAGCGCCGGAATACGTCGCCACGGACAGCCCAATCAGCGAGATCACCACCAGCAGGAAACCTGCGCCCGACAACCGTCGCCACCGCACGGAGCTGTTCATTCGGCCACCCGCATCATCCGGCCACCCGCACCGAGATCGCCGTCCCGAAAATCGCCAGGGTCAGAAAGAAATCGGTGATGGCGACGGTCACGATACTGGCCCGCACCGCACGGCCCACGGCGACACCCACCCCGGCGGGCCCACCGGTCGCGCGGTATCCGTAATGGCAGCAGATCAGGATAATGACGAAAGCGAAACTCAAGACCTTCACATACGACCACAACACATCATTGACCGGCAGGAACAGCTCGAAGTAATGATCATAGGTTCCTCCGGGCAATCCGCTGAACACTGTGACGTTCAGCCGGGAAGCGTAGTAGGACATGATCAGCCCGATGGTGTAGAGCGGAATGATCGCGACGAAGCCGGCGATCACCCGGGTGGTGATGAGGAACGGCACACTGGGCACGCTCATCACCTCCAGCGCATCGATCTCCTCGCTGATGCGCATCGCGCCGAGCTCCGCGGTGAATCCCGCTCCCAGCGTGCAGATCAGCGCCTGCGCGGCGACCAGTGGGGCGATCTCCCGGGTATTGAAGTACGCGGTGACGAATCCGGTGAGCGCCTCGGTGCCGAGGCTGTCCAGGGCGCGGAAACCCAGCAACCCCACCACGCTGCCGACGCACAGCGACAGCCCGGCCCTCACTCCCGCAGTACCCAGAATGACCACCAGCGCACCCGAACCGAAGCTGATC
>JBOHHE010000295.1:0-1637 GCA_050700355.1 Pseudonocardiaceae bacterium | reverse complement strand
GCTCCCGGCTGGCGCCTGAGGACACCGGCTTCCGGGCGGCGATCTTCGGTACGATCTGGGTCATCGGGACCACCGCGCTGCTCGCGATCCCGCTGGGCATCGCGGCGGCGATCTACCTGGAGGAGTTCGCCGACAACGCGCACTGGTACACCCGGCTGATCGAGATCAACGTCCAGAACCTGGCGGCGGTCCCGACGATCATCTACGGCCTGCTCACGCTGGAAGTTCTCAGCCTGCTGCAGCCGGTGCTGGGCTTCCAGAACAACAACATCGTACTCGGCGGCGGGATCACGCTCGCGCTGCTGATCCTGCCTGTGATCATCATTGCCACCCGGGAGTCGCTGCGGTCGGTACCCGCCGAGATCCGGGCCGGATCACTCGCGCTGGGGGCCACCCCGTGGCAGACAACATGGCGCCAGACCCTGCCCGCCGCGGTGCCCGGGATCGCCACCGGCACCATCATCGCGCTGTCCCGAGCGATCGGCGAGGCCGCTCCCCTGCTGCTACTCGGCGCCGTGGTGTTCGTCCGATATGACCCCAACGGACTGCTTTCCGGCTTCACCGCCATGCCGGTGCAGATCTACAACATGGTCTCCAAACCGCAGGAGGACCTGCAGACCGCCGCTGCGGCGGGCATCGTCGCGCTGCTCGTGATGCTGGGGTTCATGAATGTCCTGGCGGTCCTGATCCGCAACAAAATCCAGCGTCGCTGGTGAAAGACTAAGGATTCCATGAGCTTCGACCCCATCACAGCGGCTGAAATCGGCCAGGTGCCCGATAATCACCGGACCGGAAAGCAGGAACAGGCTGCTGAATTCGATCACACTGCGAGCCGGTGCACAGTTCCCGATGCGCCCGAGGCGGTGATGGCCGCTGAAGGGCTGCACGTCTACTACGGGGGATTCCTCGCGGTCCGCGACGTCGACCTGGCCTTCGGCCGTCACGAGATCACCGCGCTGATCGGCCCCTCCGGCTGCGGCAAGTCCACCGTGATCCGCTGCCTGAACCGGATGAACGACCTCGTCGTCGGCGCCCGGGTCGAAGGAGTGGTGCGCTACCACGGCCAGAACATCTACGCCCGCGGAGTCGACCCCATCGAGGTCCGCCGCCGGATCGGCATGGTATTCCAGAAACCCAACCCCTTCCCCAAATCCATCTACGACAACATCGCCTACGGCCCCCGGGTCACCGGCATGAAACCCACCCACCTCGACGACCTCGTCGAACACGCCCTCCGCGACGCCGCCCTCTGGGACGAAGTCAAGGACAAACTCAAACAAAACGCCTACGGCCTATCCGGCGGCCAGCAGCAGCGACTGTGCATCGCCCGCACCCTGGCCACCGAACCCGACGTGATCCTCATGGACGAACCCTGCTCCGCGCTCGACCCGATCGCCACCTCCCGGATCGAGGACCTCATGCTCCAACTCCGCCAGCGGTTCACCATCATCATCGTCACCCACAACATGCAACAAGCCGCCCGCGTCTCCGACCGCACCGCGTTCTTCACCGCCCAAGCCGACGACACCACCGGCAACCGCACCGGCCTCCTCGTCGAATTCGACCGCACCGAAACCATCTTCTCCCACCCCACCGAGAAACGCACCGAGGACTACATCTCCGGCAAATTCGGCTGA
>JBOHHE010000294.1:0-7026 GCA_050700355.1 Pseudonocardiaceae bacterium | reverse complement strand
CCGTCGGGGTGCGCTGAGCCCGCTGCCTACGCTCGATTTATCCCCTAGGATGCGGCAATGCCGCGGTGGGGCTTTCTCTTAGTGGTCGCTGTGTTGCTCGGGGCTTGTGGTAACGGGACGGGTGGTGCGGCGTTACCCGAGGGGGCTGGTCTGCTGGCCGGCTCGGCCGCGGCGATGCGGACCGTGCTGAGTGCTCGGGTCACCCTCGATATCGAGGGTGACCTGCTGCCGAAGGCACCGATCAAGTCGGCCGAGGGCCTGCTCACCAAGGACGGCGCGGCCCGTGGCACGGCATCGGTGGACCTGGGGCGCCAATTCCTCAATGTGGACTTCGTGATCCTCGGGGAGGACCTTTACCTCAAGGGCCCGACGGGTGATTTCCGGAAGACCTCCGCGTCCTCGACGTTCCTCGCCTACGACCCCAGAGTGATCCTGGACCCGAATCGGGGCGTCGCCGCCGTCCTGGCCGGCGGCACCGACGCGACGACCGAGGCCCGCGAGGAGGTGGACGGGGTGGACAGCTACCGACTGCGGGCCACCTTCACCGGCCCGACACTCGGCGCATTCGTCCCCGATACCAGCCAGGAAATCGTCGGCCAGGTATGGGTAGCCACCGAAGGCTCCCGGCTGGTGCAGGCCCGGCTCCCGATCACCCCCGCCACCGTCGTCACCTTCCGGTTCTCCGACTACGACACCCCCGCCGACATCACCGCTCCCATCTGATCTCGACCCGCTTAGCGGCGATATGCGCAAATTTCTATCAAGAGCGAGGAAAAGTGGGAGTTCTTCTCGATATTCTCACAAACATCATTGCCAACTTTTTGTTCTGGATCGGCCTAGGACTTATAGTGGCAATTCTGGTGCGTATTACACAGAGGCGCTTCCTTCGGTTCTTTGGATTAATTTCGAACCCCAATTTAGCGGCTTGTCTGTCAAATCTATGGTCTCATGAGTTTAGTGCCAGACCGAGAGGATACACCATATCGCTGCATGAGCTCCGCGCATCTGAGGCTATCACCAGACTCTTCGGTTCAGCCTCGTTTCGGCTTCCCGATGTTGTGCGAGGTTTAGTAGATGCGATCTACTTGGGTAGCAAGAGCTACACTTTCCGAACATCAGTCAGTCCGGCGGCGACAGATAGACTTCAGGATTTCGAGGACCTAGAAAGTAACATGGTTATCGTCGGCGCTGCATCTAAGAACAGGATTCGGCAGCTCTACATTGACGAAAATCTCGTTGGTATCCGACTATCCGATGAACGTCCCGGACTGGAAGTTCACCAACTGCCCCCCGAGGAACGGTTCGCAGAAGTTCTCACTGGAGCCGATTCGGGTCGGCGGATAACTTCGAGTTCTCTGGAAATAGCCATTGTCGAGAAGGTTCATGATGGCACGCGCGCGACGACGGTATTCTTTTGCCTCGGCGGACGCGGGGATATTACCTGGGCCGCAACCGAATACTTAGCCAGAAACTGGCAATCCTTACATCGTGAGTTTGAGAACTCTCCCTTCGCGGTATGTCTAGGGTTTCGGGATCCCGAATACAGCTACGAGTACCGCGAACCTGTCCGCCTGTTTAGTCTACGGAGAGGACCTGCGGCCCTATGAGTTACCAACAAGACCCATCGCTCTTTTCAGGTACCATCGCTCCGTGGCGATTGATAGTGGGGGTGGTGTGTCTGTGTCGGGTGAAATCGCGCCGGACATCACCCCGGCCGTGGCGTTGTTCCGGTCTCTGGCGGATGAGACGAGGCTGCGCATCGTGCAGCGACTAACCGGTGGTGAGGCCCGGGTGGTGGACCTCACCGGGGAGTTAGGGCTGGCGCAGTCAACGATCTCCAAGCATCTGGCCTGCCTGCGGGATTGCGGCCTGGCCGACTACCGGGTCCAGGGGCGGCAATCGTTCTACTCGCTGACCCACCCGGAGCTGATGGGTCTGCTCCAAGCGGCCCAGGGCCTGCTCGCCGCGACCGGCTCCGCAGTAGCGCTGTGCCCAACCTACGGCACCCTCACACAGGACACCCCGTGAGCACCCCGGTCGTGACATCTGCCCGGCGTGCCAGGCTCAACCAGCGCAGCCTGCACCTGGCGTACCTGACCGCCGGCTACAACCTCGCCGAGGGCATCGTCGCGGTGGCCGCCGGCGCCGCGGCGTCGTCGACCGCGTTGATCGGCTTCGGCCTGGACTCCTTCATCGAGGTCTCCTCTGCGCTAGTGGTCATCTGGCAGTTCCGCTCCCGCGTCCCCGAGGACCGCGAACGACTGGCGCTGCGGCTGATCGCGCTGTCGTTCTTCGCGCTGGCAGCCTGGATCAGCGTCGACACCCTTCGTTCCCTGCTCGGCCAGGGCCAGGCCGAACCCTCACCGGTCGGCATCGGTATCGCTGCCGTGTCGGTGGTGGTGATGCCGTTGCTGGTGTGGATCAAGCGCCGTACCGGCCGGGAGCTGGGCTCCGCCACGGTGGTGGCTGACTCCACCCAGACACTGCTATGCACCTGGCTCTCGGCGATCCTGCTGGTCGGCCTGATACTCAACAGCACCCTCGGCTGGTCCTGGGCTGATCCGGTCGCCGCCCTGATCATCGCCGCTGTTGCCCTCCGCGAAGGCATCCAGGCGTGGCCCGACTGCCCCGGCCGTGGACCCGCCTCCGAACCAGAAGTACTCGTAGGGTACTACGGAGCGCGAGAGCCGGGCGAAAATGTGTCACCCGAACACGCGACATGTGGTGCGTGTGGGTGGACACTCATCCTATGACGGTGATTATGCAGCGGGGCAACGAACAGAGCCGCACCATCCTGGATGGGCGGCGCACCGACGACGAGCAGACCTGCTCCCTGATTCTCGTGCACGAGGTCGGGGAGTGGTGGGCCCTCTACCCCCATGGGGTGAGCAGTTTCGGGGTGCGCCTAGAGCGTGCCGAAGCGGTGAAGATGGCCCAGGCGATCCTGGCCGACGAGGACTGAGCGCACCCAGCCACGACATCACAGAGCCGGCCCGGCAGGGGGGCGACCTAGCCACACTGGCGCCTACGCCATGAAGCCCACCGGGAAGCCGTCTCGTTCGCTTTCTGCGGGAAGTCCGCGGACAGCCGAGCATAGGCAATGCCTGCTGCCGATGCTCAATCACCGCAGCGGAGGCCTTGCCAGTCTCCGGATCCAGCGCCCTGCGAGGGGATCGTTGATTATGAGGAGCAGCCGGCGAGGTAGGCGGCGCATTGGCAGCTGTGCACCCGGTTACTACCGCGTGGGGCGGGTGAGAGTCCGGTGAGCGGTTCGGCAAGGGTCATGGCGTGGTGTTCCTCTCGGTGGTGGGGTTATCGGTGTCGGTGGACTCCAGCACCACGGCGCCGAGCTCGACCTGGAGTAGGTGCAGCGCCGCGGACAGCCTCCGGGGCACGGCCTACGACACGATGACGAACTGACCCGGCTCGACTAATAAGACACCGGCGACGGCACCTGAACCGACCGCCGCTAGGTCGAATTCAGGACCTGATGCGGGCAGCAGATCGCGCAGCAACACCTCCTTCAGCGCTTTGTCATGGCACCAGCTCAAGAAGATCCGTGTGAGCATGCCGCCTCCATCCACCCCGAAAGACCCCGGATCGAACCCGGGATCGACAGAGAATGATACACCGCACCGCTGTGATCACTATGGGTCGAACGGCAAAGGACCTGGACGGCAACTCAGGATGTATGTACGGTGTGTGTACAAGCGAGGAGGACGCCATGTCTCGTGATACCGCTGAGCAGCGCGCAAACCGTCAGTCCAGGATCAACCTTCGAGCCAGCGCTCGGCAGGAGCAGCTGCTCAAGCATGCTGCAGCGGCGACCGATCGCACCATGACCGACTTCGTACTCGAGAGTGCTGTGGTCAAGGCGGAGCGTGTGCTCGCCGACCGTCGGTGGTTCCTGATCAGTGAAGAGCAGTGGGACGAGTTCCAGCGCCTGCTGGAACAGCCAACTCGCGACCTGCCGAGGCTGCGCGCCCTGCTGGCCAAGCCTTCGCCGTTCGCGGACGAGGAGTAGCAACGGCCGGCAAACCGTGCGTCCCGCGGAAGTTGAGGAAGGCGGACGTACGGGAGGGGTTCGACAGCGGAGCGCCGGAGCTGGACGAGTGGCTTGAGCACTATTCCTGGCAGAACCAGCGAGCCAACAACGCAGTCACGTACGTCACCGTGCTGGACGGGCGAGTGGTCGGCTACTACGCCATCGCGGTGTCGAGCGTGGCCAGAGAGGTGGCATCCGCTGCGGCGGCGAAGGGCGCGCCGAGGCATGTGCCATGTCTACTGCTGGCGCGACTGGCCGTGGACCGGGGCATGCAAGGCCGGGGTCTCGGGCGGGGACTGCTCGGGGATGCTCTGCAGCGGACCGTGGGTCTGGCCGACTCCGTGGGCATCCGCGCGCTGCTGGTACACGCACGCGACGACGCGGCTCGGCAGTTCTACTTGGCACCGGCGGAGTTCCAGGAGTCCCCATCGGACCCACTGCACCTGCTGCTGTCCGTGAAAGACATCATTCGATCGCTGAGCTGACACCCATGCGACCCAGAAATGCCTCCTGGTGTAGCCCTCAGCTGCAGGAGCACCTCCTGTGCCCACTCGTAACTGCTGGTGATAAGGCCGCTCAGTGACGTCCACTTCGAGTAACTCGACCGCGCTTGTCAACTGTCCCTCGTCGATGAGCGCTGTCACCTGGTCTGTGAGTTCGGAGTAAGACAACTCGTCAAAGAGAGGATCTCGGTACACGATTCAAGAGCGTTGATCCAGGGCAGCAGCAGTGGCGCGATCGGCGGCCTCGGCGAATCTTCTTCTCGAGCGGCAAGGTCAGCGCACGCTGACGACGAGACTCGTGAGCCTGAGTCGAAACCTGCGGCGTAGCCCGCGCTCTCAACCTACCGCGGTGTCGATCACCAATACCGAATCAGAGTAGGAGGTGGTGATGTAGGCGCGACGTCCATCCGGAGAGACCGCCACACCGAAAGGGTAGTCGCCGGACGGTGACGGTGGCGGCGAGCACCGGTCCTCCGTTGTGGGTAGCGAGTAGGACGATACCGCCCGCCACGGCCAACATGATTACGACCGCGGCGGTGATGAGGCGAGGACGAGGACGCGACCACCGGGGGGCGAGGAGAGGCTAGGAGGGGACGGATGGTGGGTACCAGCCACCTCACGGTCACGATCGGCGAAGAGTCGGTCACCATCGAACGCAATGACAACAAAGCCATGTTTTGCGGTGCCACGGTGTCCGGCGCATTCGTCGATGCCAAGGACCTCGTACTGCTGGGGCTGCACGGCGAGGAACTGGCCAGGGAGAAGACCGACCTCAAGCCCCACAAGCTGCGGGCAGGGTTCGAAGCCCACGGCTACGACTGGCACGAGCGCGACCCGTACGGCGAGAAGTTCACGCGCTGGATCGACGGATCCTCCGGCCTGTCCCAGGACGCACACGCGATCCTTCGTGCCCGCCAAACCGCGATCGAGAGCGGTGATACCGATGACCTCCGTGACCTCCGTGACCTACGCCGGGAGTTGTCCCGCCATGGAGTCTTCGTACGCGAGAAAGGCACGCGCCAGTACTGGCGCACCGCACAGTGATGAGGAGGCTACCCGTGCAGCACCCCACAAGGCAGCGTCACCGCCTGCACCAGGCCGCCCCGGTGCTGGTGCTGTTCGCGCTCGCTCCGTTGATGGGGAAGTGGTCGGAGCGGCACTCCGGCTGAGTAACTTCGTCGAGCCCCTGCGGGTCGCTGCGATCGTGTGCTTCTACGGTGCCGGTGTCGTCTTGCTGCGCGAGATTGCGCAACGGCTCCGGTTGAGCGGTTGGGCATCATGCGGTGGGGATCACCCCGGCCAACGCCCCAGAAACCAGCGTCACCGAGGCGATCAGCGCCGACCTGACCGACCGCCCTCGCGGGCGGCCCCCGCGCAGATCCCAGCGTGCGCTGCCAACGCACTGGGTCCTGCTGTGGATACGAACGTCGAAGCGTTCATCCGGGTAGGGGTGCAGGATGCGGGCGGGTGGTAGCCATCGTGTCGCCAGGCGGTTCAGGCTCCTGATTTCGGCGTCCAAGGGTCCTGAAGAAGGACCTCATGTGGCACGCGACGATACTTGTTCTGAACTATCTGCCTGCGACGAAACATGTCAACACGATAGTTGACCGCCTTCGATCACCCACCGCTACATGCCTCGGCGGGCTGGGGCGCAGTCCCGTTGGTATGGTGATTCGATCAGGTAGCCGATGCTGCGGACGGTATGGATCAGCGGTGGCGTGCGGAGTTTGCGGCGCAGCTGGCCGATCACCACGTCGAGCACGTTAGACGCCGGGTCTGCCATCTCGTCCCAGGCGTACTCGATCAGCTCCCGGCGCGACACCGGCCGGCCGGGCACGCTCATCAACCGCTCGAGGACCAGGAATTCCTTGCGGGTCAAGGTAAGCAGCACGCCCTCGCGGCGCACCTGGTGCTTGCCGCCGTCCAGTTCGACGTCCGCACAACGCAGGATGGCCGGCCGCCCCGCGGTGCTGCGCCGGCACAGGCTGCGCACCCTGGCCACCAACTCCGCCATGGCGAACGGCTTGACCAGGTAGTCGTCGCCGCCCAGGCGCAGACCGTCGATCCGGTCGGTCACGCTGTCCCGCGCGGTCAGGAACAGCACCGGTACCCGTAGGCCCTGCCGACGCTTGCCGTGCACGTACAGCAAGGCGTCACCGGCCGGGAGCATACGATCGAACACCGCGCAGTCGTAAGAGTTCACGAACAACGCCTCGTCGGCCTGTGAGAGATCGGCCACCGTGTCCACCGCGAAACCGGAGGCGCGCAGGGCCGACTCCAGCGCCAGCCGCAAGTTGTCGTCGTCCTCGGTGACCAGTACCCGCACGAGAGCAACGCTAGCGTTGGGTGAGCGGCCGTATCCACATGGTCACGCTGGTGACAGTGCGCCAGATCCGTCAGCGAGGCTTATGCAAAAGCCTCCTTGAAGAAGTAGAGCCCAGTTGCAGCGCGGAATGATGACTTGAAGGTCTTCAGTGG
>JBOHHE010000293.1:0-18977 GCA_050700355.1 Pseudonocardiaceae bacterium | reverse complement strand
CGGTCGCTCTGCTGACGGACCGGGCACGGCGCTGGGGCTCAGGTCGGCCAAACGCGCTCCGGCTACTGCCAGTAGGTAGCAAGGTAACTGAGCGTCAAACCGACGGTCATCATGGTGACGGTCATATCAACTCCCGTTGCCGAAGGGGGGATGTGACCAATCCAGCCGCAGCGCCACCCGGCCTGCCAACACAAAACCCGCCCGGGACCGTCCCGGACTGTCCCGGACCGCTCTGAGCTGCACAGACACTCCACCACTATGGCGATGGCAACCTGCCGTCGAGGGATACCGCAGCGGCAGCCACAAAAGCTCAACCTGGCTACACTCGTCGCACAGACTCCGGCGCTTCCCTCGTTTTATCCAATTCCTCCCTACCATCGCTGCCACGACACGCGGGACGCACGGTTGCAGCCAGCAGGAACTTGCGGTGCAAGATTGTTGTCACTACCAGACAGCTATCGTGGAGTCCCGACGTGTAGGAGGGTTTCTGATGGCAAGCGTCTTCATAAGCCACCGCGGGGTGGACCAGGACGCCGCAGAGCGACTTGCGAAGGAGTTTCTGAAACGTGGTCATGTCGTATGGCTGGACGTCTGGAAGATCAACGTCGGCGACTCGATCATCGAACAGATTAACGATGGGCTGTCCGCCTCGTCGTACCTCGTGCTCTGCTACTCCGACGCCGGTTCGATGAGCCCTTGGATGAGTAGGGAGTGGATGTCGAAGTTGGCACTCCAACTCGAGGGGGCACGAACTCGACTACTACCCGCACGGCTGACCGGCGGTTCACCCCCGGCGATCCTAGCGGACCTCAAGTACGCCGACCTCGTAGCCGACTGGTCAACTGGCGTGGACGCATTATGCGATGCGATCAGGTGACAGATGCATAGACAGGCGGTCTACGTGGTATGCGCCGAAGGCGAGGAAGAGCTCGCTGAGACGCGACTAGCTCAACCACTGCGTGAAGCTGGCTACGATGTTACGCATACCGGAACCGTCGTGGTGGGCGAATCGCTGGTCGGAGAGGCGGCTAAGGCGCTGGCGGCAGGTTCTCCGATTGTCTTGTGTGCGACGACAAGAGCGGCAGGTAGCCAGTGGGCCCATCACATCGTCAACGCCGGCCACGCCGGTGGGCCGGTACGAGTTTTCGTAGTAAAGATGGAAAAGCAAGCATACGTCGAACATTTGGCGTTGAAGTCCAGAGTCGCGAATTACTGCGATAATCCAGGCAAGGCGTTGCACGAACTCCTTGCCGCGCTGGCCAAGCACTTTCCACCCGTATCTGACGCTACAGCGCCATCGAAGGAAAACACCACCGCCACCGATCACCAGTTCCTCGACCAGCTAACACAAGCAGTGACATTCGACATCGAAGCGCTTCAAATATTTCGCGGTGAGCTACGTAAGGAAGTCGCCATGCGGTATCCGGACGCCCTCTCTGCATGGGAGTTTCTGGACCGAGCCGAGCTGCGAGTCGATGGTCGACTGACCCGCACTGGCGCTTTATTGTTCGGCAAGAACCCAACAGTCGCCTGCCCCATGACGATGGTAAAGTGCGTGCGATATTATGGAACCGATCGTGCAGCCGAGCGGGAGATAGTGACTTACGAAGAAACCGTACCCGCCCAAATCGTCGCAGCCCGACAGTTCGTGGCTGACCAGGTGCGTCGCGGCGAAGCACCGAGCGCGGAACAGGCACAGTCGGCCATGGTCTACGACTATCCTATGATCGCGGTTCGTGAAATTATCGCCAACGCGCTCGTGCACCGTGACTACACTTTCACAGACGCATGCGTTCACGTACGAATCTTTGCTGACCGCCTGGAGGTAAGTAGCCCAGGGACCTGGCTCGGTCGCGATCTGCTAATCGGAAACAAGTACGACTTGGCAGACCTGGAAGGCCAGTCCATCAAACGCAACTCACGACTCGCGCACGTTCTCTCCTGGATAAGGATAGTTGAGGGCGAAGGGAGCGGGATCCCGTCTGCCATACGGGACTGCGAAAACATGCAGAGCACCTCACCAACCGTTGCGCAAGAGCAAGGCTTCGTCACCGTTACGCTTCGTCGGCGAATACTCGACAACGAAGCGCTCTCCGTGCCAGGACAGAGTAGTGCAGGTCTTATTGCGGACTTCGGTGCCGCGTTGCGGCGGTTGCAGCAGCATTCCGGGCTCAGTCGGGCGGAGCTGGCCCGCCGGGTTCGAGCGACGTGCAGCAGGACCCAGCTGCATGCGATCTTGGACAGTAAGATTCGGACACCGCCACGGTGGGACCGGGTGGTCGAGCCGCTGGTCCGGATCTGCACCAACAACGACGAGGGCACAGTCGCCGAGTGGTGGCAGCGATACAGCCAGCTCGTGCGGGAATACGACGTGCTTCGACGCCTGGACCGGCAGCGCCCCCCGCTCGCGCCGGCGGCAGTGGCACCGGTGGTGCCTGCACAGTTGCCCGCAGATGTGGACGCGTTCACCGGCCGGACGGGAGAGCTGGCCGAGCTCGACAAATTGCTGGTCGGTGTCGCTGAGCGCACCACCGTTCACGGTGGGGTGTCGAGGGGGGTGGTGATCTCCGCGGTGTCTGGTACCGCTGGGGTGGGTAAAACCGCGCTGGCGGTGCGCTGGGCGCATCGGGTGCGGGATGAGTTTCCCGATGGACAGTTGTACGTCGATCTGCGGGGTTATGACACCGAGGCGCCGCTGTCGGCGTCGGATGCGTTGGCCGGGTTCCTGCGTGCGCTGGGGGTGGGGGGGGCCGATATTCCTTTGGGTGTGGACGAGCGGGCCGCCGCGTATCGCAGTCTGCTGGATGAGCGGCGGATGCTGCTCGTGCTGGACAACGCCAGTAGCGTCGAGCAGATCCGGCCATTGCTGCCCGGCGCTGAGGCGTGTCGGGTGCTGGTGACCAGTCGCGACTCGTTGGCGGGGCTGGTGATTCGGCACGGCGCCACCCGCCTGGACCTCGACCTTCTGGCTCCGGGAGAAGCGGTGGCCTTGCTGCAGACGTTGATCGGGACCCGGGTGCGGGACGAACCCGTCGCGGCCGTCACGTTGGCCCAGCAGTGTGCGGGGCTGCCGCTGGCCTTGCGGGTCGCCGCCGAGCTCGCCGCTGCCCAGCCGGATACCAGCCTGGCCGAGTTGGTCGCCGGGTTAGGGGACGAGCAGCGGCGGCTGGAGTTGCTGGAGGCCGGTGGTGACCCGCGGACCGCGCTGCGCGCCGTGTTCTCCTGGTCTTACCATCGCTTGCCCGCCGAGGCGGCACGGGTGTTTCGGCTCATCGGGCTGCATCTGGGTCCTGACTTGGACCCTTACGCCGTCGCAGCGCTGACCGAACGTACCCGCGACCAGGCTCAGTATCTCCTGCAAGTGCTGGTCCGAGGACACCTGCTGGCACTCACCAGACCAGGTCGTTACGGGATGCACAATCTATTGCGGGTCTACGCCATCCAGCTCGCCAGTGTGCAGGAGTCCGACCAGGAACAGCGGGCAGCATTGACCCGGTTGTTCGACTACTACCTGGCTACCGCAGCGGCCGCGATGGACACTCTCGTTCCCGCCGAGCGGCATCGCAGGCCACGCATTCCTGAACCGGGTCCGCTGCTTCCGCCGGTGGCCGACCCGGCCGCGGCGCAGGCCTGGTTGGACACCGAGCGGGCCACCCTCACCGCTGTCTGCGCCCACACCGCAGCCCACGGCTGGCCCACTCACACCATCCGCCTGGCCACCACCCTGTCCCGCTACCTCGACATCGGCGGGCATTACGCCGACGCCCTGACTATCCACACCCACGCGCTGCGCGCCGCCCGCCACACCGACGACCGGCCCGCCCAAGCCCAGGCGTTGACCCACCTCGGCCTGATCTACCAGTGGCAGGGTCCCTATTCCCAGGCCATCGAGCACCTCCAGCAGGCCCTGGCCCTGGCCCGCGAGCTCGGTGACCGGGACGGGGAAGCCCAGGCGGTGAGCAACCTCGGCATCGTCTACGAACGGCTGGGCTACTACCACCAGGCCGCCGAACATCTCCAGCAGGCCCTGACCCTGGCCCGCGAGCTCGGTGACCGGGACGGGGAAGCCCAGGCGGTGAGCAACCTCGGCATCGTCTACCGCCAGCAGAACCACTTCCCCCAGGCCCTCGATCACCATTACCAAGCCCTGACCCTGTTCCGCGAGATCGGCAACCGCCGCGGCGAAACCGGGGCACACAACGGCGCCGGTGAGGTCCACCACGCCACCGGGCACTATCCCGAAGCACACCTCCAGCACACCGCCGCACTCGCCCTGGCCACCGAGATCGGCGAACGATACGAACAAGCCCGCGCCCACCACGGCCTCGCCCGCGCCCACCACGCCACCGGCAACCTCGACCAAGCCCGCCACCACTACCGCAAAGCCCACACCCTCTACACCGACCTCGGCGTCCCCGAACCCCACGACATCCAGACCCACCTCACCACACTTAATCAGCTGGACCGCACTTGAGGCGGCAGGCAAGAGATGATCGCCGACCTGAACAATCGAAAGGAACTCGTCCTGAAAGTCGAGGTCAACTTCGAACTAGCGGAGCCACTCAGCAAGCAGGGGATCGCGGTGTGAAGGCGTCGTTTTTGGCACTGGTGACGAAGACGGCCCAGGTGGGGTGGGCGCAGATGAGAGCGGGGCCGTGGGGGTGGTGGCTGTGCCGGACCGCGACCCGGCCGGTGGCATCAAGCAAGACACCTACCTCGACGCAGTTGCCGCCGGCGTTAGGGCTGTAGCTGTCGATGATCACCGAGATCTGCGGCGGGGCGTCCTGGTGCAGGATGGCTTGGCGGTCCATTCGGACCTGGACCCAGCGAGTGATCTGGGCGGGCTCGGCCTCCCAGTCCGCGGCGGTGATCACCGCCTGGGCGTAGTCCCGGGTCTGCAGCAGCCCGGGTAGCAGGATGCAGTCGAAGGCCCGGATCGTGTTCGCCCGGGACTCCAGCCAGACGTAGTCGACGAACTGGCGTTCGAGCTCTTCATAACCGTCCCACCAGCCCTTCTGCCAGACGTCCTCGGCCAGCCGGAGTAGGCCGTCGCGCTTGCGGCGATCGGACACTCCGTACAGATCGAGCAGGGCCATCAGATCCGGGCGCCGGATCGGGTACTCGCCGGACTCGAACCGGCTCACCGTGGATGCGTTGCGCTGCAGGAAATCGACTATGACGTGTACCCCGGCGGGCAGGTCGAGTTCTCCGTTGGAGGCAACAACAGATTCGTCCTGGTCACCAGCGAGCTCGGCCTGCAAAACCTCGTCGCCAACGCCGGACAGGCCCTCCAGGAGGTCCGTGAATCGACCATCAGCGAGTGATAATCACGTGTCGGGCATGAGCAGGGCCGATACCGCACCTACTGCTACTAATCGTGACATGGGTACGACATACTGTCACCGGGCGGGGCTGGACACCGTGGGGAGGGACGTCCGTGGCAGGGCAGGGAAACGAAGGCCCGGTTGCGCACTTCTGTGCCGCGTTGCGCCGCCTGCAGCAGGATTCCGGGCTCACCCGGGCGGCGCTGGCCCGCAAGGTTCGGGAGAAGTGCGGCAGAGCCCAGCTTTATCAGATCTTGGACGGGGAGATTCGCCGTCCGCCGGAATGGGACCGGGTGGTCGAGCCTGTGGTCCGCGCCTGCACCCGCAACAATGAGGACGAAGTCGGTTACTGGCGCCGGCGGCACGGCGAGCTCATCACGACGTACGAGCAGGTTCGACACCAAGACCGGCCGCACGGCACGTCCACATCGGCCGACGTGGCACGGGTGGTGCCCGCCCAGCTACCCCCAGACGTCAACGCCTTCACCGGTCGGGCACAGGAACTGGTGGAACTCGACCGCCTCCTGGCTGGTGGGACCGGCCACAACGCCGTGGCAGGTGCGAACTCAACTGCGGTGGTGATCTCCGCGGTGTCCGGTACCGCCGGGGTGGGCAAGACCGCCCTGGCGCTGCGCTGGGCACACCGGGTCCGTGACCAGTTTCCCGACGGACAGCTCTACGTCAACCTGCGCGGCTACGACCCCGACCAGCCCATGACGGTGGGAACTGCACTGGCCGGGTTCCTCCGCGCCCTCGGCATAGCCGGCCAAGACATCCCACTGGAGCTCGACGAGCGCGCCGGTGCCTACCGCAGCCTGCTCAACGGACGACGGATGCTGGTGGTGCTGGACAACGCCGCCAACGCCGAGCAGGTCCGCCCACTGCTGCCCGGCACCCCGCCCTGTCTGGTCGTGGTAACCAGCCGAGACTCTCTCGCCGGACTGGTGATCCAGCACGGAGCCCGGCGCATCGATCTCGACCTGCTGCCACTCCACGACGCAGTGGCGCTGCTGGGGGCGCTGATCGGCAAGCGGGTCGAGGCCGAACCCGACGCCGCGACGGCACTGGCCAGGCACTGCACACGGCTGCCGCTGGCCCTACGGGTAGCCGCCGAACGGGCGGCTGCCCGCCCAGATACCTGCCTCGCAAGCCTGGTCGGCGAGTTGGCTGACGAGCAGCGGCGGCTGCCCCTGCTCGATGCCGGTGGTGACCCCCGCACCGCGGTCCGCGCTGTATTCTCCTGGTCCTATCGGCACCTGTCAGCCGACACGGCACGGGTGTTCCGGCTACTCGGCCTGCACCCCGGCCCCGACCTGGACCCCTATGCCGCCGCCGCGCTCACCGACACAGGCCACGACACTGCCCATCACCTGCTGGATGTGCTGGCCCGCGCGCACCTGATCGGGCACTCCAGTCCAGGCCACTACGGCATGCACGACCTGCTGCGTGCCTACGCCACCCACCTGGCCACCGATGAGGACACCGAGCAGGAGCAGCGGAGAGCACTGACCCGCCTGTTTGATCACTACCTGGCCACCGCCGCAGCCGCGATGGACAGCCTGCATCCGGCCGAACAGCATCGCCGACCCCGCATTCCCCCACCGGCCACACCTACCCCGCCGGTGACCGATCCAGCCTCAGCCCGGGCCTGGCTTGACACCGAGCGGGCCGCCCTCACCACCACCTGCGCCTATACTGCCGCCCACGGATGGCCCAGTCACACCAGCCGTCTGGCCGCCACCCTGTTCCGCTACCTCGATGCAGGTGGGCATTATTCCGACGCATTAGCCGTTCACACCCACGCCCTACGCGCTGCCCGCCATACCGTGGACCAGTCCGCCGAAGCCCGCGCGCTAACCAACCTCGGCGTTGTCTGCTGGCGACAGGGCCACCATCGGCAAGCCGCCGACTACCTCCAGCAGGCCCGGGACCTGTCCCGCGAGATCGGCGACCGGACTGGTGAGACCCGCACGCTGGACAACCTCGGCCTCGTCTACTGGCAGCAGGGCCAATACCAGCACGCCGCCGAGCATTTTCAGCAGGCCCTCGACCTGTTCCAAGCGCTTGGCGACCGAGACGGTGAAGCCCACGCGTTGGATCACCTCGGCACTGTTTACTGGCAACAGGGCCACTACCGGCAGGCTGCCGAGCACTTCCAGCAAGCCCTCGACCTGTCCCGAATACTCGACGACTACGACGGCGAGGCCCGCGCACTGGTCCACCTCGGCGTCGTTTACGTGCAGCAGGGCCATTACAAGCAGGCCGCCGAGCATCAACAGCAGGCCCTGAACCTGTATCGCCAGATCGGCAACAGGGCTGGCGTATCACACGCCCTGGCCAACCTCGGTGTCGTTTACTACCAGCAGGGTCAGTACCAGCAGGCCGTCGAGCATCACCTACAAGCCCTGAACCTGTTCCGCGAGATCGGCGAACGGACCGGCGAAGCCGAGGCGCTTGACCATCTCGGCAACGTCTACCGGCGGCAGGGTCAGTACCAGCAGGCCGCCGAGCATCACCTACAAGCCCTGAACCTATTCGGCGAGATCGGCGAACGGGCCGGAGAAGCCAAGGCCCTCAATGGTGTCGGCGAGACGCACCACGCCGCCGGGCAGCAGCATGACGCGCTGATCCAGCACACCGTCGCCCTCACCCTGGCCGCCCAGATCGGGGACCGGTACGAGCAGGCCCGCGCCCACAATGGCCTCGCCCACACCCACCACACCACCGGCGACCTCGATCAGGCCAGCTACCACTGGCACCAGGCCCTGGACCTCTACACCGACCTCGCCGTCCCCGAAGCCGACGACGTCCGCGCCCATCTGGCGGCACTCGACCACACGACAGGCAACGAAGACCGCTGAGGGAGATTCAGCCGGAGGAACTCCGTGACAGCCTCTCACGCAAAGAAAGATTGCCCGCGTTGCGTGCGCGTTGGCGTGGCTGATGAATGCCCTGACCACCACCCACCCTATCCGTCACTCTAACGGAGGGTAGTGAGACGCGAAAGAGGGGTTAATGGTCACTTTTTGTGATGGAGGTAGAAATTTGAACCCTTTAGGGTTACAGATCTCCTAAACCTGACTCGGGAGATCAAGTCGATCGGTAATCTCTTTGGAGGTTACTATTGGGTATTGTGCGCAACACGAACGTGCTACGCGCTGGTAGCCCACTACACCGGACCCCGCAGGGAGGCACCGTGGCAAAGGAGCCGGTTGCGGAGTTCTGTGAGCGCTTGCGGGCGCTGCAGCAGTATTCGGGTCTGAGCCGGGCGGAGCTGGCCCGCCGGATGCCCTGCAGCAGATCCCAGTTCTATCAGGTCCTGGATGGTGAGATTCGGCGTCCGCCGGACTGGGAGCGGGTGGTCGAACCCCTGGTCCGGGCCTGCACCGGCGATGATGAAAGCGCGGTCCGGGAATGGCGTCAACAGCACGGCGCGCTGGTGCGGTTCTATGACCTACTCCAACTCCGACGCCGAGAACGACCCCCCGACCGGCTCCGTCCGGCAGACCAGATGGCGCGTGGGGTGCCGGCGCAGCTGCCCGCGGATGTGGATGGCTTCACCGGCCGGACAACGGAACTAACCGAACTGGACCGCTTTTTACACGAGGGGGCCGACCACCCGGCGACCGCAGTGGTGATCACTGCGGTCGCCGGTACCGCTGGGGTGGGCAAGACCGCGCTGGCGTTGCGCTGGGCGCATCGGGTCCGCAGTGAGTTCCCCGACGGGCAGCTGTACGTCAACCTGCGTGGTTATGACCCCGACCAGCCCATGGCCGCCGAGGATGCGCTGGCCGGGTTCCTGCGCGGCCTCGGCGTGGCCGGACCCGATATCCCCCTGGAGTTGGACGAGCGGGCCGCCTACTACCGCAGCCTGCTGGACGGGCGACGGGTGCTGGTGGTGCTGGACAACGCAGGCAGCGTCGAACAGATCCGCCCTCTGCTGCCCGGAACCCGCTCCTGCCTGGTCCTGGTGACCAGCCGGGACTCCCTGGCCGGGCTGGTGGCCCGGCACGGGGCCCGGCGTCTGAACCTGGACCTGCTGCCCCCCGACGACGCCGTAGCGCTGCTCGGGACCTTGATCGGCGGGCGGGTCGACGAAGACCCCGCCGCCGCGTGGGGGCTGGCCGAACAATGCGCCCGGCTACCGCTGGCGTTACGGGTGGCCGCCGAACTGGCCGCCACCCGCACCGCCACCAGCCTCAGCACCCTGGTCGAGGAACTCACCGACGAACAGCGGCGCCTGGAACGCTTCGACGCCGGTGACGACCCCCGCACCGCGCTGCGCACCGTGTTCTCCTGGTCCTACCAGCACCTGCCCTCCGACACGGACCGGGCCTTTCGGCTCCTCGGCCTGCACCCAGGACCGCACGTGACTCCCTACGCCACCGCGGCGCTGGCCGACACCAGCGTCGAATGGGCCCAACAAGTCCTGGATCTGCTGGCCCGGGTACACCTGATCCAACCGATCGGCCCCAGCCGCTACGGAATGCACGACCTGCTGCGCGCCTACGCCCTCGGACTGGCCAACGACAAGGACTCCGCCCAGGAGCGCCGCGCGGCCCGAACCCGGCTGTTCGACCACTACCTGGCCACCTGCGCCGCCGCGATGGACACCCTGATCCCCGCCGAACGCCACCGCAGACCCCGCATCCTCCCGCCGAGCACACTCAGCCCGCCGATGACCGACCCGACGATCGCCCGGACCTGGCTGGACACCGAACGGCCCACTCTCACCGCAATCTGCGTCTACACCGCCACCCACGGCTGGCCCAACCACACCACCAGCCTGGCCACCATCATGTTCCGCTACCTCGACATCGGCGGGCACTACCCCGACGCCCTGACCATCCACACCCACGCCCTCGACGTCGCCCGGCGCACCGGTGACCGGGCCGCCGAAGCACACACCCTGACCGACCTCGGCACCGTCGACTGGCGCCAAGGCCGCTACGACCAAGCCATCGCCCACCACCAGCAAGCCCTCACCCTGGCCCGCGAGATCGGCGACCGAGCCGTGGAGGCGCACACCCTGAGCAACCTCGGCCTCGTCTACTGGCGCCAGGGCTGCTACGACCAAGCCGCCGAGCACCACCAACAAGCCCTCACCCTCGCCCGCGAGATCGGCGACCAGGGCAGCGAAGCCGAAACACTGACCAACCTCGGCGTGGTCTACTGGCGCCAAGGCCACTACCACCAAGCCGCCGAGCACCACCAACAAGCCCTCACCCTCGCCCGGCAGATCGGCGACCGGGGCAGCGAAGCCTACGCACTGACCAACCTCGGCCTCGTCGACCATCGGCTGGGCCGCAACGACCAGGCCATCGAGCACCACGAGCAAGCCCTGGCCCTGACCCGCGGGATCGTCAGCCGGGCCACCGAAACCCGCACGCTGACCAACCTCGGCCTCATCTACCGCCGCCACGGGCAACTCCGGCAGGCCGCCGAGCACTTCCAGCTGGCCCTGGAGCAGTCCCGGGAGATCGGCGAGCGAGCCGGCGAAGCCCGCGCGCTGGACAACCTCGGCTCCATCTACCTGCGGCAGAGCGATGTCCAGCAGGCCGCCGAGCACCACAAGCAGGCACTGGCGATCTATCGCGAGATCGGCGAACGAGCGGGCGAGGCCGAAGCCCTCAACGGCCTCGGTGAGACCCACCGTGCCTCCGGAGAGCTCGGCGAAGCACGCCTGCTGTACACCGACGCGCTCACCCTGGCCACCGAGATCGGCGAACCCTACGCGCAGGCCCGCGCCCACAACAGCCTCGCCCACATCCACCACACCACCGGCGACCCCGACCAGGCCCGTCAACACTGGAGCCAAGCCTTCGCCCACTACACCGACCTCGGCGTCCCCGAAGCCGAAGAAGTCCGCACCCAACTGATGGCACTCGACGCAGCTCTGGATGGGTCAGCGGGGGATGGGTCAGCGGGCGGGGAGGACTTCGACGGTGTGCGGGAGGTGAGCGGGTTTGGCCTCAGCGACCAGGGCATCCAACCGGCGGACGTCTAATGTGGACGGGTCGGGGACGCGAACCCGGACGTGCAGGGCGGGGCGGCCCGAGCCGGGCAAGCGGGTCTGGGGGCGCCGGGACCAGGACACTCCACCGCTGTCAGTGAGCTCAACCTGCCCGCCGGTAACCAGCCGGACGTGCTCGGTCAGCCCTCGGCGGGTTCCCCGCCAGCGGTGCAGATTGACGGCGCTGCCCACGAGTTCGCGCCGCCGCTCCACAGTCCAGCTTTCATCCACCACGAGGCCGACCCAGCTTGCCATCCAGTCGAGAAAATCCTCCGGCGCGAGGGCGGGATCCAGGTACGCGGGCAGGCTGTCCAAAGTAGCGAAGATCGGCGCAAGCAGCGTGTCGAAAGCGGAGCAGAACCGCTGGGTGAAGTCGTCCTCGGCGTAGATACCGGGTAACTGGGCCCCGATCGGGTGCGGGGTTTCCAGGTCTTCGATCAGCCCTCGCATGAGATCCTCCTAAACCGGAGTGACCCGGATCTGATGGTCGTAGGAGAAAACCAGCGCATGCTCGTCGAGATCGATCCTGGCGACCGCATCGCCTCGCGCGCCGGTGGTCGGATCAGCACCGAAAAGCCGGACGTCCTCCACCATCTCGACGCCGTCGAGCCGCTGTAGCACAGCGAACACCTCTCCGGCTTGCACCGGGCGCCCGAACGGCCATCCAGTACCGGTCGGGCCACCACTGATCGGGTTGAGATAGCGGTAGAGCGCCTCGGTAGCGCGGCTGCGCAGCTTGTCCAAGGACACCCGGGGCTGGGCTGCCAACCGGGCGACCACCGTCACGCCCTGGTAGTACGGCGGCTCGACCATCAACCGGGCGCCCAGGCAGCGTCGCTCGTCGAGATATCGAGCGATCGTCGCCAGCATCGCCTCCCCCGGAAGTAGCTCCTCGAACTGCAGCCGTCCGGTGCCGTCGTCGCCGATCGCGGGGACCACCAGCAACCGCGCTCCACCCGCCGCGAGGTCGGCACCGGCGGCGACGCACCGGACCCTGGCCACTCCCGGCGCGGCCTGGCGGGCCAGCAGCTCATAGTCCTCAGCGGTGACCGCACGGTCCCGGGTGCGCAGCAGCAGGGGTCCGCGTGCCGCCGCATTCGATACCGTCTCGGCGTCGACACCGCCGCCGGCGGGACGCCGGTTGTCGACCCGAGTCACGAACGGCACCGGCTCACGTTGCTCTGTCAGCTGGCCGCGAGCCACGTTGCCGCGCCGTCCACCCCCGGTGCGGTAGGCGGGCAGCCGCAGCGTCGCCCCCTTCGCCGGAACAGCACCGTACTGACGCAGTGATCCATCCGGCTCTCGCACCGCAGGCCCGAACGTGATCTCACCGGATGCGTGGTCGACGGCGAAGTGCCGGTCGGTAGGTCCTGAGCCGGCGAAGTGCTCGACCTCCCGCCACTCCTCCCAGCCCTCGGACCCCACCGCCTCCAGCACGAGTGGCTCGGCCCCCGGAACGATGGGGCTATAACGCGCAGTGAAGCGCTGCCCCGGAACGCCCCGGGACAGCCCGAGGGTCTCGTCGCTGATCGTCTCGGCGTGCACCGCGTCGATGGTGCCGCCGATCGTGGCGGCGGTGACGGCCCGCACCTGCGGCGGTGAACTGTAGAACGGCTGACCCTCGGCGGGCTCCAGCACCCGGCAGCGCAACCAGCCGGCCAGATCCCGGTTGAGCACTGACGCGGTGTGGCTCGGAGGCACGTGCAGCACGATGTCGCCGGGGCGGTTGAGCCCACCGGTCTCGTCATGGTCGATCTCGCAGGGCGCCCAGCTGTCACCGTCCCAGGCTTCCCAGGCCAGCGGCGGGTCCAGAGGGTCGACACCGACCCCCTGGACTTCGCAGTCCAGCCGTAACAGCACCGCGCAGCGTGGGACCGCGGCCGAGAGCCCGACCAGCAAGACGTCACCGACCTGCGGCGGGCTGCCAAAGCTGGGAAAACCCTCGACAGAACCATCCGGCCCGGCAAGCCCCAGCCGGTCGGTGCGGTCGATCAGGTCGGCGTCGTGCCCTTGGGTGAGCACCTTCAGCAGCGAACAGGGCACGATCACCAGCTCGCGGGCCGCACCGAAGACTACGGTGTCCTCGGTTTCGGTGGGACGCGTGCAGATCGGGGTGCCCGCTCCGACGACGACCGGCTCCGGTTGCGGCGCGGACAACCAGAACGTGACGTCACAGGTCGCCGCGGCGGGCGGATACAGCTTTACCCCGATCAGGTCCAGAAAGCGCAGATAGTGCCGGTTCGGCACCCGATTGAGACGGTAGCCGAGCTGGTCCAGCATGGACGCGATCGCCTCGATCAGGGTGATCCCGGGATCGGAGACGTTGTGGTCGGTCCATTCCGGACACCGCTGCTGGACGAGCCGCTTCGCGTCGTCGACCATGTCCTGGAAGTGGCGGTCGTCGAGGTTCGGCGCGGGTAACACCATCACGCACCTCCTTCGGCCTGCGGCTCGTGGGAGGGAATCACATAGAACGGGAAGACTAGGTTGCGTGGGTCGTTGGTGTTCCGCAGCCGATAGCGGATATCGATGAGCAGGGTGCCGGCGTCCACCGCGTCGAAGTGCACCAGCACGTCCTCCAGGTCGATCCTCGGCTCCCACCGTTCCAGCGCGATACGCACGTGGTAGGCGAGTGTCCCAGCGGTGGTGGCGTCGGCCGGGGCAAATACCAGATCGTGGATCGCGCAACCGAATTCCGGGCGCATCGGCCGCTCCCCCGGCGCGGTCCCGAGGATGATCCGGATGCTCTCGGCGACCTCCCGTTCGTTTCTGACCAGGGCGATGCTGCCGGTCGCGTCGGTGTGCACCGGGAACGCCCAGCCCGCCCCGAGAAACTCCTGGCCCGCACCCACCTCAGCCTCCGATCAGAACGGTGGGCGCGCCCATGCTGATCGGCGCGCCACAGGCAGAGAGGTCGCCCATCCGGGCGGCGGGACGTCCCCCGATGAGCACGGTCGGGCAGCCAGGCGGGACGATCGGGGCCGGCGGGTGCGGCCCGGCGGGCGGAGGCATCGAGCAGATATGCGGCGTGCCGACGGTCGCTGCGGGCAGTCCTGCGATGAGCACGGTCGGGACCCCGGGCGGGCCGATCACGCCCGGATGCCCGGTGGGGTCGCCGACCCGCGCTGCCGGTGGCATTCCGCCTCCTTTAGTTAATCTTCACAAGAGAGCCTTGCACAGTGACGACGCCGCTCGCCTTCAGCTCGGTGCTGCCTTGGCCGTTCACCGACACGGTGGTGCCCTCGACCTTCACCGCGCCCGTGCCCTTGATCGAAACTTGTCCGCCCTTGAGTTCCAGCGGCCCGGTTTTGGCGTCGATCGTGATACCCCGGGTGCCCTCGATGAGCACCGTCCCGTCGCTCTTCACGGTGACCTTGGTGCCCTTCTTATCCAGCTCCAGGAGGTACTTGTCGTCCCCGGTGACCAGCCGGACGACGTTGTCCGCAGCCGCGGTCTCCACCAGTTCCAGCCGGTGCCCGGTGCGCGAGACCAGCCGGCGGGCGACGACCTGGCCGCTGTTGCGATCCACCAGCTCGTACGGGCTGGGGGCGGGGGCATCCTTACCGTTGTAGAGTCCACCGAGCACATAGGGACTGTCGAAGTCGCCCTGCTCGAAGCCGACCAGCACCTCATCGCCGACCTCCGGCAGGATCATGGCGCCATACCGGGATCCGGCACTGACCTGGACAGTACGGGCCCAACTGCTGGCGTAATCATCGGCGAGCCACGGAAACTTGACCTTGACCCGGCCGAGCTTGCGCGGGTCCCGGACGTCGGTGACCACCGCCGGTGCCAGCCCGGCGACCGCGCGAGCGCCGTTGCGTTCGTGCCCGCCGTTGGCCAGCCCGTACAGCGAGCGCTCCTGGCGGCCGCTGACGGTGAACAGCGTCGTGTAGCCGGTGTCCTCGTTGAACAGGTGCCTGGTGGCCGACAGTGTGTATTTGCCCTCGAACGGTTTACCGACCCCGGACAGTCCCACCGTCGTACCGGCGCGCAGTTTCGGGTTGCCCCTGGCCACCCCCTCGATCTCGGCGAAGGCGCCCGCGATCTGCGCGGCCAGCGCATCAGCGGCGGTCTGAGCCGATTTCTGAGTGCGGTGCGGAACGTCGGTGGCCAGGAACGTGCCGTTGCCGAACTTCCGCGCCAAGCCCGGCGGGTTGACGTCGGGGAGCTGTGCGTTCTTGGCCTGCGCGGACGCCCTGCCGGTGACCGCCTGCTTGGCCAGGTAGTCCCAGCCGCGTACCTCAACCTTGCCGACCTGTTCGGCGGAGCTCACCGCGGCGCGCACCGCAGTGACGTTCTGGCCGGCTTCGAGGACCAGCGGATCCTGCCGGGCTCGGGCGCCCGCGCCCGGGCCGGCCGATGACCCGGCCGGCGCGGAGAAGGACAACTTACCGTCCACCACGGCGAGTTCAGCGCCGGTGAGATCGGCCAGGCGCTGGAGGAGTTCCCAATCGCTGACGTTGTCCTGAGTGATCTCGCTGTCGTCGGATACCGCGCCGAAGCTGTCCACCGCGCCAAGCGGCAGACCGGCCCGCTGCGCCACCTTGCGCACCACGTCGCTGATCGTCATGTTGGCGTAGGCCGTCACCTGCCGTCCGCGGAACAACCGGTGCGAATGGTCGTAGCCGCGCACCTCGGTGACCGTGCCGGTGGTGTCAATATCCACCGACAGCGCGGTGACCTCGCCGGAGAGCAGCAGTTCCGGGGCGGGGCTGTCACTTGCCTGAGCCTTGAGTCGGATCTTGGCGCCGATCGTGATCCCGGCTTTCTCCAACACATTTCGCCCGGGATCGCGGAAACGCAGCACGAACGCATCAGGCAGCACCCGACTGTCGTCCACGTAGGCGTAGGTCAGCGCCACCGCGATCTCGGGCCGCAGCGGCGCGCCTTCCACCTCGACGACGAGCGAGCTGGTGAACCCCTGGTTAGGCACCGCCCGACTCCTCGACGGCCAGCTCCTCCAGAGCGGGCACGAGCAGCGCGGTGCCTACCCTCAGCTGCATCGGGTCGTCGATGTCGTTGGCCTCGGCCAGCACCCGCCACCGCGTCGGATCGCCGTATTCACGGTAGGCGACCGAGGCCAGCGAATCACCCTCGACGATGGTGTGTATCGAGCGGGCGGCCAGCGCCCCGGAGGTCGGATTCTGCCCACTGGTCTCACCACCCATCTCCTCCAGTTCGACGGTGCACAGCGCGCGGACCGGCGTCCCACTCGGGGTGAACAGGGTGTACTTCGCGGTGATGGTCTTGATATGCGCGGGAAAACCGGTGACCGCGCCCCAATGGAACCGCACCCAGGGCGGAGACGCCTTCTGCTTCTCCGTGGTACCGGCAGCGGGCACGCAGCAGCTGAACAGCTTTTCAACAGCCTTGACCACGCTGTCGTCCATATTCCTGGTGGCGTCGAGGAACATTTCCACCGACATCTTCGCCGGTTCAGCGCCGAGAAATTCCGGCACACCGCTCTTCGTCGCCCCTTTCGCCGCCTCCCGCTTCCATTTGGCGGTCTTGGTAAGCGTCAGTTCTTTGGGGTTGAACTGGAACTCGATCTTCTCGCCGGTCGGCGCTCCGGGAGCATCGGTGGTGCCGCTGGGCGGTGGGGTGAGAATCTCCAGGAAAGCATGCACCAACTGGGCTGGCGCGCCCTTGCTGGCGGGCGCGCCAGCAGCCTGGAAGACCGTCGGTGGTCCGGCCATCTCAGTTTCCTCCACTGGCGGAGAGGAAACCGTGGTGGGCGATCTCCACGGTCTCGGTCGCGACCTTAGGTGAGTCAGGATTCAGCGAAGGGCCGGTCCAGCGGACCGGTACCACGTCGATGAGGCCCCACCGGGCGACGACCGTGCCATCAAGGGTCAGCGCGGTGATCGAAGCGGTCTTGCGGCCCACTCCGGTGGCCACGCTGGAGAACCACTTGGCGACCTTCTCAGTATCCTTGGTGATCGGCCGGGTCAGCTTGATATTGGGATACTTCAGCCGGGTGGGCAACTGCCAGACCGCACCGTTGTTACCACCCTCCTCGCGCTGCTCCATGACGACCTCGCAGCCCAACCCCTCGCAACCGTTGAAGGCACCGAGGCTCTGGTCGTCAATGCTGACCAGGAAACACACGCTGACAGCTGGATCGCTGCTCGTCGGCATCGGCTCCTCCTCGTTCGCGGAACTCTGGTGTTTCTGAATTCCAGTACTTCTGAACTACTAGTGACACTTCTGAACTACTAGTGACGCAGATCGGTGAGCATCCCTCGGCGCTCGCGGTCCAACCGCAGCTCGGTCTTGAGCCTGCGCAGCAAGGGATCGAACAGCTTCTTGGCCATCTCCTCCGGACTGCCCGCAGCGGGCGCCCCGGCCACCGCGGGCACCCCGCCCGCAGTGACCGTCGGCTCCTGGCCGAGCACACCAGGCAACTCAGCGCCCACTTCCGGTACGACATCCGGCGGTGCTTCGGCAGTCGGTGCGACGATCGACTCCCGCTGCACTACCTGAGCCGGCGCAGGCTCCGAATGCCCGCCGTACACAACCGGTGCCACCTGCGCATATCGCCTCGGCGCCGACACCACTGGCGGCTGCCCCGGAGCAGGAGACTGAACGGGCCGCGCTACGACGCGTTCTCCGGGGGTGAGCTGAACGGACTGCTGTACAGCGGGCTCGACGGGTGTGAGCACGACCGGCTCCCCATGCGGGTATCCCGCCGCACGAAGCGGTGCGCCCAGGTCGGCAGTCGCCGCCCCGAGCGATGCGAACTGCGCAGCGTGGCCCGCGCCGTGATCGTGACCACCGCGGTGCGCCGCAGCCTCTGTGGGCGTCCGCTGGACGCTCGGAACTCCACCAGACCAGGGCGGTACCCCGCCCTGGTCGGTCGGCCCGCGCGAAGGAGACGACACGGTGAGCAGGGGGGGTGGCCGGTCACCGACCAAACGGGCGACGACCGGAGACACCGACACCACCGGGGCGGACGAGGCCGCTTCGGTGACGCTCGGCGTCGCCGGGTCGTACGCCCGCAGGACCGGAAGCGGTCGATCCGGGCCGGCTACGGCAATACCCTGCACAGTGACCACACCGGACTCGCCGGATAACGGCGCGGGCCCCGCGGTGACGGCCGGCGGGGATTGCACCGTCCCCTCGACCGCCCCGGCTCCCCCGGCCTGCGGACCATCGTCCGCTCGGGTATCGAACGGCGGGACAGCAACCAGTGGCGGCAGCGGTATTGCGGAGCCAGACGGGGTTGCCGGGCCAAGCGGGGTTGCCGAGCCAGCCAGAGTCACCGAGCCGGGGGGAGTTACCGAGCCGGGCGGTACCGAACCGCTGAGCTGCACCGCCGCGGTGTCGGGAGTCAGCGGTGGACCGAGGCCGAGTCTGCGAGCGGGGTCCGCACGGCCGGTGGCCACCGGCCGTGCAGGAGCTGTACTGGGGGACGAGGAGGGCTGCACCTCTACCCGCTGAACCAGGGGATCATCGGGAGCGCCATTGTCCACGACAGACCGCGCGACGATGGGCGGCGTGGGACCGGCAACGAGGGTCGGCACCTCACCCGCCTCACCCACCTCGCCGACCTCCACCGGCACAGACCCAGCCAACGGTGGAAACACACCCACAGGGTTCGACACACCGGGCGAACCAGCATCCACCACCGCATCCCG
>JBOHHE010000292.1:0-1913 GCA_050700355.1 Pseudonocardiaceae bacterium | reverse complement strand
CGGGGTAGGAGTGCACGAGGGCGAAGTCGATGAGTCCTTGGAGGGTGCGCCAGCAGCCGCCGGAGCCGCGTTGTTGGACCTTGACTGGGCGGACCGCGCGTTCGGCGCAGTTGTTGGTGAACGGCACGGTGAGGTCGACGGCGAAGCGGAGGATCATGTCTTGGTAGCGGGTGAATCGTCGGATGAGTCTGCGGGCTTGGGCGGCGAGGGTGTGGCGGTGGCCGTGGTTGTCGGTCCTGCCTTTGGCGAGCGCGCCCAGGTAGTGGTTGCGGATCTGGGTGAGGACGACCTGGTCGAGTTGGTCGCCACCGGCGGCGCGGGCCTGGTGTGCGGCCTGGTTGGCTTCTAGATGATCTATTCCAAGGGGTCGGTCAGTGGTCGTAGGCCAGCAGTGAGCGTTTGATGGGCTGGCCGGTGTGGTCGTTGTGCCAGATCGCGGTGGTCAGGGCCAGGATGCGTTGCAGGACGCGGACCAGGACGCCGGTGGGGGTCTTGCCGCCGTGGCCTTCGAGGTCGAGTTGTCCTTTGTAGGTGTCGAAGATCGATTCGATGGTTTGGCGCAGGGGTTTGAAAAACCGGCTGCCCGCGCGGTCGGGTTCGCCCTTGCGGGCCGGCCGTAGCAGGGTCAGGCCGGCCTCGGCCAGGGTGGTCTCGAACTCGGCGCCGAAGTAGTTCTTGTCCCCGATGATGATCTGGCCGGGTCGTGGCGCGCTCAGCGTCGGGTCGGTGTGCAGGATGTCGAGCAGGACCGTGCGTTCATCGGCCTTGGCTCCGGTCAGCGCGAAGCCCACGGGCAGGCCGTGCAGGGTGGCCAGCAGGTGCAGACGGAGTCCCCAGAAGTAGCGGGAGTGGCTGGCGCAGTAGCCGTACTCGGCCCATCCGGCCAGCTCGCTGCGGTGTACGGCCTCCCGCGAGCGGGCGCATTCCACCGGGGTGGAGTCGACGACCCACACGTCATCGGTCCACAGGCTGGTGTCGCGGGCCAGCATCCCGATCAGCCAGCTGATCGTGGCGGCCAGATTGCGCAACCGCTTGTTGTAGCCGGGCTGCTGCGGCAGGTAGGGGAACAACTGTTGCAGGTGAGCGGTGGCGAACCGGAGCCAGCGGGACTCGCTGGTGAACCCCAGCAGGGCCTGCATCACCGCCAGCGTCACCAGCTCTGCATCGGAGATCTGCGGGCTGAATCCGATCGCCGGACGCCACGGCGCGTGCTGCGGCGCGCTCCGCAACAGGTCATCGGTCCTGACGTAGAGTGCGGTGGCGAGGGTGTCCAGATCAGCGTCCACGAGGGCCTCCGGGTTCGACGTTGGGTTAGAAACGCCGATCTTGGACACCCTTCGCGTATCAACCGATCACGACACGCCGACCCCTACCCCTTGGAATAGATCATCTAGCTGGCCAGCCTACCCATGCTGGCGAGGTCGCAGATCAGCTCGCCCAGCTCGGCGTGCAACGTTGCCCGCACAACCCGCACCTTCTCAACTCCCTCGCCCACCACTCAACGGATCGATCCTCAACTGCGGAATTTTTTCTCGCAGTGTCCCTCATCCTCGGAGGTAAGAGCAACATGGCTACACATCTGCGTTGACCAGATGTCCTGGAAGTCGTCCCACGGCCTGGCCGGATGGCGATGAGATCTCCGGGCCGTGTCGCCGGTCGTGTCAAGAACGCGTCAACAACTGACCCGGAACCATCAGGGGATCGGAAGGTTGCCACCAACGGGTGACATGCAGGCGCACCCTCGAGACGGTGGCCGCTGCCCCAGCGAGCCAGCAGGAGAAGGGTGTCCACTGATGGCCGATCTGGCCTACGCGCTGGTGTTCATCGGGATCTTCCTGGTGCTGGCCTTCACGCTGCGCGGTCTGAAGCGGCTGTGACCGCCGTGGAGAATGTGGTCGCTTTGGTGCTCGCGT
>JBOHHE010000291.1:0-2137 GCA_050700355.1 Pseudonocardiaceae bacterium | reverse complement strand
CCCGGTTCCCAGCAGAGCGAGCGGGGCTTTCGTCAATCTGCGGTGACAGCGCCCTGCTGGAGCACCTCGGGCGGCATCGGGCGGTGCAGTCGCCAAGTGATCGCGATCGGCCGTTCGCCACGGTGCTCCACCAACGTTGCTTCCCCCAGGCATAGATATGGTGTCGAGCCCAGATCATCGGTGCGCGCTGTGCGCACGAAAAGGAGCACCCGACTGCTGCCCGTCAGGTAACGACGGCCTGTGGTCGAGTCATGGGACGTGCTGTTCTGGGACTCCCAGTGGAACAGGTTCGCCGCGAGCGGATAGTCGTGGTAGCGGGTGGTGGGTGAGAAGTCACGCTCCTCCTTGCGCAAGGTCACGAACAGTGCGTCCACCCCGGTCTCAGGTGCCCACGTAACGCCCGCTGCCCGCCCATGCGGTTTGCGTTCCCAGTTTGCCCAACCGATTCCGGCGAGTATTTCCTCACGGCGGTAGCCGGCGTGCGATAGCAGAGTGACACCCGGAATACCGAGTGGACGCGGGACGTGTCGGATTCGATCGGTGGTGAGTGCCAACAGTTCCCCGATCTCGATCCCGACGGCCGGGTGCGCACGCAGCTGGGCCAGCCCGTCGTCGTAGGACGCGAAGTCACCGCGGTCGGGCCATAACGTGAAAAACAGCATCCGCGCGAGCGACTGCTCGTCCGGCGAGAGGGAACCATAGGATGGTCCATCCGGGGCAGCGAGCCGCGTATAGAGCGCTGATCGCTCCGGGTCATCCACCTGGGACAGCGCGACCACCCGCCGTAGCAGTGCATCCTCGTTCGGGCCTGCGGGCAGCGTGGGAAGTCCGGCCTCGCGGCGCAACCCTGTCCAGCTCTGGCCGGGCCGCCCGTACACGTCGGCCAGCTCCCTCCCGGATTCGCGCAGGAACGCCATGAGCGGCAGGTCGCCGTGTGACCGCAGGTCGGCGACCAGCTCGCGCCGGGAGCGCGACAGCGCACCCCGGACGTTGCCGAGCACGATGTCGCGAGCCACCCGGTCAAGCACCAGCTGTGACCCCGAGGGCAGGAACGGGAATCCGTGTTCGATCTCCTGGCGCAACCGGCTGCGCGACGTTCCGGTCAGCGCTCGGTAGCGCAGGTCGAACCGGTACTCGCGGCGATGCTGTCCGATGAAGTCCAGAACCGTGAGCACCGCCTTGCCCGGCGCCCGCCGCAATCCCCGTCCGAGTTGTTGCAGGAACACCGTCGCGCTCGACGTCGGGCGGAGCAGCAGCAGAGTGTCCACATCGGGCAGATCGACACCCTCATTGAACAGGTCGACGGTGAACAGACACCGAATCTCCCGGTGGCGCAGCGCTGTGGCGGCCTGGGACCGTTCGAGGAGCGGAGTCTGGCCGGACAGCGCCCGCGCTGGGATTCCGGCTTCGGTGAACACCCGCGCCATGTAGTCGGCGTGCGCCACCGAGACGCAGAAACCTAGCGCCCGCATCTGGCCCAGGTCGGTTACGTGGTGTTTCAACGCCTTCAGTACTAGCAGGGCGCGGGCATCGTTGCCGGTGTAGAGCCCGGAGAGCCCGGTGACGTCATAGGCGCCCCGGCGCCATTCGATCGCGGTGAGGTCGGTGTTGTCGGCGATGCCGAAATAATGAAACGGACACAGCAGGTGTTGGTCGAGCGCATCACTCAGGGGTAGTTCGTATGCGGTTCGCCCGTCGAAAAAGCTGCGCACGTCGACGCCGTCGGCGCGTTCCGGAGTCGCGGTGAGCCCCAGTAGCTCATTCGGTCGCAGCTGTTGCAGTAACCGGCGATAGGTCACGGCCTCGGCATGGTGGAACTCGTCGATCACGACGATATCGAACTGAGGTAGCTGCGCCACCGTGGAAATGGACTGCACGGACGCGAACACGTGCCGCCAGTGCTGGGGACGCTGACCGCCGACCAGCAGCTCACCGAATGTCCCGTCGCCCAGCACCTCGCGGTAGGTGCGCAGCGCCTGGTCAAGTATTTCCTTGCGATGCGCGACGAACAGCAGCGATCCGCCCAGACCCTGGTGACCCAATCGCTGATAATCGAGCGCAGCGACGACGGTCTTACCGGTGCCAGTTGCGGCGACGACGAGGTTGCGGTGCCGCTCATGCACGGTGCGCTCAGCGT
>JBOHHE010000290.1:0-1718 GCA_050700355.1 Pseudonocardiaceae bacterium | reverse complement strand
CTGGCTCACCATCCGAGCAGCAGATCACCGAGGCATACCTGCGAATCTGGCGTGACCTACACCTACCGCACCTCCCCGGCGGCAGCACCGCGATCTCCAAGGAGCAGTTCCTGGAATCCACCCTGACCCTGGCCACCGACCCGGCCGCCGCACAGGCGACCGTCGGCGCAGTCGCCGCAGCGTTCCTGGCGATCGCGGATATCGACCACGACGGTCAGGTCGGCCTTGCGGAGTTCCGGGCGTTTCATAGCGGGCACTTCCCCGACCTGACCGAGGCCGACGCCAACGAGGCCTTCGCGCATCTGGACACCGACGGCGACGACTACCTGTCAGCTGAGGAGTTCACCCAAGCCGTCGTCGAGTACTGGTCCAGCAACGACCTGGACGCCCCCGGTAACTGGTGGATGGGCCGGCCCGTCTACCGACGCTAAGCTCAGCCGGTGCGCTCCAAGGAGCCCCGTTCACCCGTCCCGCATCTGCGGGTTCCGCACTTCTTGCCGTAGTGCCCAGCCGATGTTCCCACCGGGTCACCCGGGCTGCGGTTCCGGCTGTTGGTCGGCTGCGATACGGCCGACCGGGACGCGATGACCTGCCGCCAGTGGCCCGAGATCGACACCCACACCGCCGATGGCGAGGACCGTGTTACGCAGATGCAGCACGGTCAGAGCGACACGATGCGGGGAGCAGGTTCCGTACACGGCGGCTGGGCTGTCCAGACACCAGGAGTCTGCCAGTTCCTTGCTCACCTCTTCCAGCTCGTCCGGCTCTGGCCGGCCGGATCGGCGCAGCCAGGTGACGAACTCGGCGACGGCGGTAGCGGCGTCGAAGTCTGCCACCTGCCCGACACGGCCCGGCCCGGCCACCTCGATCGCCGCTTCGGCCAGGCGTTTGCTGCGGTGATACTCGGTGAACTGGTCGGCGTTCTCGCCGCCCGCCCGCAGAAATCCGTCCTCAGCGGGCATTAGCTTAGTGGTTGGCACCGGAAGTCCGTCGGGGGTTGATCAGGCGGCCTGATGGGTGGTATGTGAGGCAGTCGGTTGCTGCTGCTGGTCGATTCTGGTCAGGAGATCGTCGAGGTCGGCCGGGGTGAACTTCCACTGGAAGGGTCGGGCGGTGGTGTTATAGCGCTGTTCGAAGTCAGCGAGGCGTTGTTCGACCTGGTCCAGGGTGGTGAAGTCGTTGGGTGAGACGACCTTGCGCTGGATAACTGAGAAGTAAATCTCGACTTGGTTGAGCCAGGAGGCGTGCACCGGGGTGTGCACCATGACCGCGTTCGGGAAGCGCTTGGCCAGCCGGTCGACGGCGGTCTTGCCTCGATGCGAGGAGCCGTTGTCGACGATCCAGAACACTCGCTTGGCCAAGGCGTAGGGCTGGCGGGTCATGACCTGGGTGAGTAGGGCCATGAAGGGGTGATCCCGGTGGTGGGCGCGCAGCGGCCGAACACCCGGGCATGGTGCACGTCGTAGGCGGCCAGATACGCCAGCGCACCGCCGCGGTCGTAGTCGTGGTTGACCCGCATCATCCGGGCCGTGCCCGGCGGCAGTGTGGGGTGGCAGCGGGCTTGGGATCGAGGTCTTCTCATCCGCGCTGATCGAGCCTGTCACGTTTTCCGTGTAAGCCACGGAATGGCTAATACAATTAGTCTATCACAGGGGGAGTCGTCCTGGGAAGAGGACAGCCAGAGTATTCAAGGCTTTTTTCCACCCATACGCGCCCGT
>JBOHHE010000289.1:0-9125 GCA_050700355.1 Pseudonocardiaceae bacterium | reverse complement strand
GTCCTGGTCGACAACCAGAGCCGCGTAGTTTCGGGTGTCGCTCTTCCAGGTGGACTTGGCGGGTTCTGAAATTCCCTGACCGAAGCCGTAGATCGCGCCGAGGGCATTGGCTTCTTCCTGGGCGTTAGCGCTGGCCTTGTCGAAGTCGCTCAGCACACCTGCGATCACAAAGGCGAGCAGGATCGAGAACAAGAGTCCGATGAGAACGTTCACCGAGTTGATGGCGAAGTCCTCGGAAGCTTCAACCTCGTTCTTGCGCCAGCGGCGCGGCAGCATCTGCCCGACGGCCACGTACACGAGCACAGTGGCCACGGCGACCACCAGCAAGACGATGATCATCATGTGGCGGTCCATCTTCCGACTCTCCCGTTAGATCGAGGTTGGACTGCTCACCGATAGGACCGTCTGCCTGGATATCGATCATGTAGGACTTTCGGGATCATACCCGTTCACCTGCTCTTATCACAGTCCTCGGGACCGTGGGAACTCCTGCACTGTGACGACACGCCGATCGGGGTTTATCGCGGAATCTGGGGTCAACGCTAGAGAGCCGGATACAGTCCGAGGTTATGGACCCGGTGCGCAATCCGTTCGCTCCCGGCGCAGGTCAACGGCCGCCGGAGCTGGCCGGGCGGGACCGTGAGGTCGCGGCCTTCGAGGTAGTACTGGAGCGGGTGGCGCGGGGCCGCCCGGAACGTTCACTGGTGCTGACCGGGCTGCGTGGAGTGGGCAAGACAGTGCTGCTCGGCGAGCTGCGCTCGATGGCGCTGCGCCAGGGCTGGGGGGCGGGCAAGATCGAGGCCCGGCCCGAAGGTGGACTGCGCCGCCCATTGTCCGCAGCACTGCATCGCGCGATCCGCGATATCGCGCTGCGGCACCGGGCGCCAGGGCGGGTGGAGGAGGTACTCGGGGTGCTCAAGGCGTTCGCCCTGCGCGCCGCCCCGGAGAACGCGAAGTTGCGGGATCGCTGGCAGCCGGGCATCGACGTGCCGGTCGTCGCGGGCCGGGCCGATTCCGGAGATATCGAGATCGACCTGGTGGAGCTGTTCACCGAGGTCGCCGAACTGGCAGGCGACGTCGGCACCGGGGTGGCGCTGCTGATCGACGAGATGCAGGACGTTGCGCCCGATGACATCTCCGCGCTGTGTGCGGCGTGCCACGAGATGTCCCAGTCCAGGGCGCCGTTGGTGGTGGTGGGGGCGGGATTACCGCATCTGCCCGCTGTGCTCAGCGCGTCCAAGTCCTATTCCGAGCGGCTGTTTCGTTATGTGCGGATCGACCGGCTGGACCGGGACGACGCGGATCGCGCGGTGGTCGCGCCCGTCGAGCGGGAGGACGCTGAGATCACCCCGGACGCGCTGAATGTGCTGTTCGAGACCTCGGGTGGCTATCCCTATTTCGTGCAGGCTTACGGCAAGGCGGCGTGGGACGCCGCCCCGACCTCACCGATCGGGATCACCGACATCCAGGTCGCCGCACCCGAGGCCGAGGCCGAGCTCGCCGTCGGGTTCTTCGGTTCGCGGTATGAGCGGGCCACGCCCGCCGAGCGGGAGTATCTGCAGTCGATGGCCGAGATCACCGGTGGCCGGGACGAGCCGGTCGGTACCGCGCAGGTGGCCGAGGACCTGCGCCGTCGTCCCTCGTCGTTGTCCCCCGCCAGGGACAGCCTGCTCAAGAAGGGGCTGGTCTACTCCGGGGAGCGTGGACAGATCGCCTTCACGGTGCCGCACTTCGGCCGCTTCCTGCTCGGTCGCCCTGCGGATTGAACTGCGGGTGATTGCCGTGTAACGCCCGGACGGGGGGTGGCGATGACATGAGTAGCCCCGTGACGTTGTCGGACCCCCGACCTGGCAGCGTCGCGGGGCCTTCTTCTGTCCCGACCGGGGATAGCACGTACCCTTTCGCCCGTGCCCGACAGCAAACTCGAGATCCAGATGTTGTATGACCGCGTGTTGGTGCGGGTTCTGGGCGAGGAGGGCGAGCGGCGGAGCAGCGGGGGTATCGTCATCCCGGCGACAGCGCAGGTAGCCAAGCGGTTGTCGTGGGGAGAAGTATTCGGGATCGGGCACCACGTCCGGACCGTCCAGGTGGGTGACCGGGTGCTGTTCAACCCCGAAGATCAGTTCGAGGTCGAAGTGCGCGGGGAGATCTACCTGGTCATGCGGGAACGGGACCTACAGGCCATCGCGAACGAGCGCCCTGAGCACGGAACCGGCCTTTATTTGTGAAGTCCTGGGGATGGGGCGGGCAACGCCAGCATTGCGCGCCCGCTGAGAAGAAGGGGGCGCGGTGACCGAGAAGCCGACGCAGCACGAACCACGGGCCTGGCTCGGCGAGCCACCCGGGGCCGACGGTGTCACCGGTGGGCAGGTCGACGACCTCAACGGGGCCTGGGCGGTCACCGACGAGATCCCCCGGGCTCACCCTTCCCGTCCGCCGCGCCGGGGCGTGATCGTCGCGGCGGTCCTGCTCGGGCTTTTCGTGTTGGTCTATGGACTCGACGTCGCGATGTCCCGTGGCGAGGTGCCGCGTGGGGTCACCGTCGCGGGGGTCGACATCGGCGGAATGGAACGGTCCGTCGCTGAGCAGCGGCTGCGGGAACAGATCGAGCCACGGTTGACCCAGCCGGTCCCGGTGCAGGCCGGTGACGTCGAGGTCAAGCTGGATCCGGCCCAGGCCGGTCTCATGCTCGACTGGCCGGGCACCCTCGACCAGGCGGGTCAGCAGCCGCTCAATCCGTGGACCCGGCTCACCTCGCTGTTCACCGAGCACGAGGTCGGCGTGGTCACCAGCGGAGACCGGGACGTCCTGACCACCGCTCTCCAGGGGCTGCTCCCACAGATCGACAGACCCGCCACCGAGGGCACTATCCGTTTCGAGGGCAGTCGGCCGGTCCCGGTCGAACCGATGCCCGGCCAGCGATTGGATCTCGAGACGGCTACCGACCTGTTGCTCACCGAGTGGGCCCGGGGCGGAGCGGTGCGCGTCCCGGTTGAGATGTTGCCGGTGAATACCACCTCTGACGGGATTCAGGCCGCCTTGCGCGACGTCGTCGAGCCTGCGGTATCCGGTCCCGTCGCGGTCCCCGGTGAGGGCGGCGAGGCCGTCCTCACCCCGGAGGTAACGGCAGCAGCGCTGCGCTTCGCTCCGGATGATCGTGGCGGCCTGACCACCACCGTCGACAACCCCACGGTGATCAATGAGCTGGCGCCGCAGCTCGCAGGTACCGAGCGGACCGCCAAGGAGGCCGGGATCGCGATCGAGGGCGGGCGGCCGGTGGTGCGGCCTTCGGTCGAAGGCCGCCGCATCGATTGGGAGAAGAGTCTGCTGACACTGCCCGATGTGCTGCGGGCGACCGGTACTGCCCGCACCTTGCCCGCCGTCTACATCATCGAACCCCCGAAACTGAGCACCGAGCAGGCCGGGGCACTCGGGATCAGCGCCGAGATCAGCACGTTCACCACCGGTGGGTTCGCCGCCGATTCCGGAAAGAACATCCGCCGGGTCGCCGAGGAGGTCAACGGCGCGATCGTGGCTCCGGGTGAGACCTTCAGCCTCAACGGCTACACCGGCCCGCGCAATGCCGCCAGCGGGTACCAGGAAGCGGGCATCATCGATCACGGCCGTCCCAGCCGGGGAATCGGCGGTGGGGTGTCCCAGTTCGCGACCACGCTGTACAACGCCTCGTACTTCGCGGGCATGGTGGACGTCGAGCACAAGGAACACAGCTACTACATCAGCCGCTATCCGGCGGGGCGCGAGGCCACCGTGTTCGAGGGCGCCATCGACGTCAAATTCCGCAACGACTCGCCGACCGGCATCCTCATCCAGACCGGCTGGAGCCCCACCTCGCTCACTGTGACGTTCTGGGGCACCAAGCACGTCAACGTCGAGTCGATCGCCGGTCCGCGCACCGACTACACCGAACCGGAGACCCGCCAGATCAGCGCCGAGGACTGCACCAGCACCCGGGGCTCCCAGGGTTTCACGGTCACCGACACCCGCGTAATCCGTAACGCCAGCACCGGTGCGGAAATCAGCCGCAACACCCGCAAAGTCGTCTACCAACCCCAACCCCGCATCATCTGCACATAACCCACCACGCGCCACCACCGGGCAACCCGTCAGTCGGCCAGCGGGGCCGGACGGACGTCCGCGCAGTGGCCCGGAGCGGGCGACGAGATCGCTCGCCGTCGCACTGCACGTCGGACTCGGCCACCCTTCTCTCAACGGACCAGTGCCCCTGGCATCCCGACTCCAGCCATCGGTCCGGATGATCTATCCAGCCACCGAACAAGAGGACAGGATCCATATCCATCGTCACTCGATCATGGGTAGTCTTGGTCTTCGCTGCTCCACAGGCACACCCAAATTGTCCACAGCTTGTCACTCGAAATTCCAAGTTTATCCCCAGGTGGGCACTTGTTGTACACGTGGCGTTCCCCAAGCAGGCTAGGCTATGTTGCGGGCCTTCGCTCCTCCCTTCCCTGTCGGGAGGGCATCTGACCCCTTGTGAGGCTAACCGGTGCTCCCTTTAAAGCAAGCTACGGCGCTTGATGACCTTCAGCGTTATGTCGCGGAGATGGAGGAAGAGCGCGGCTTCAGCAACCGTGACGTTGTGCAGCAGTGTCTCTTGTTGGGCGAAGAAGTGGGCGAATTATTCAAGGCGGTCCGCAAGCACAAAAAGATGCGCATCGGAACAAACTCCGTAACCGGTACTGTTGATGAAGAGCTTGCTGATGTGTTGATCTATCTGTGCGCGATCGCAAATCGGCTAGGAATTAGCCTCGACGATGCTCTGAGAAAAAAGGAAGCATTGAACGAGACCCGGACCTGGAAGTAATAAGGCTGGACATGACTGGTTTATTGCGCTGGATAGTTGATCGTAACCTTCCACGCTTTAATCCCAGCGAAGGCGAAGCGTCTCGGAAAGTGTTTTTGCCCGACACATTGCTTGTTTTCGCAATCCAGGTGAGTCATAATCATGTATAATCGAATAAGTAACGGCCGTCTTGTTTCGGTCCCACGCCCATGTGCCCACCACCTGTCCGTCATAGACAATTGTAGGCAATACTTCCCCAATCTGATTGAACGCACATCTTGGGTGCAACTTCCCTAAATACCGACCGCGGCTTTCGAAGTATGCCTTTAACGCTACATCTTCGTGTGCCAGGAAGTTCAGCACGGGATCGCGGGGAAGCGAAAAAGCATCTCGAAATTGATCATGCTGATCGCCGTATATGTACAGCAGCGACTTACACCATGGAGCGTGAATCACTACAAAGCGGCGTCTGGATTCGTTCATTGCGGTAATGATTGCTAATCGAGATAGCCCTGACCACCACGCGACATCCCGCAATGATGCTGGTCCATAGCGGTCGAAATACTCGCAAATCAGCTCGCCGGCAGCTTTGTGTCTGTCCATCGACGTGTCGAAACCAGGGTACAACCTTGCAGTCAGCCCAAACTTGTGATTCTCTCGGTTCCAGCGAGTTGTGTCGTTCCGGTACGTCAACACTCCTCGCTCCCAAGCCAGCTTGAGTGCAAGCCGCACCTCCCCACGGAGGTGCGTGGTGTCATGAGCCGTGCTTCGATCGCTCGATGTGCCATCAGACCCTCTCGACTCAAGAGGTCGACTATGGCATCTACGGTACCTGAGATATGACGAACGCTAACGTTCGCATTACTAATCGCACGGAGCGCATCACGTTCACGAAAATGCTGTGTCCCCCTGTGTCTCGACTTTCGCGATCATGCGGCGTGGAGGTCTCAGGCCAGCCGGAGGGTGTGGATTTCTTCGGGTGTGGGTTGGTCGGGCTGAGTTGGCCGATTTCGGGTGGCGAGCAGGACCCGCCGTAGCTTGAGGATCATGTCGAGGGTGCTGGGCTGGGACTTGTGGTCATACCAGGGGGCCTGGGCGCGGCGGCTGGTGATGTCGTCGGGGTGATGTCCGGTGGTGGTGTACCAGAGCACGGTGATCGTCTGGCAGATCAGGGCGAAGGGGACGGCGCGCGCGACCGTGGCGGTGGTGCGGGTGTGGGTCTGTCTGGCCCCGAAGAGCTGCTTGGTGTCTTTGATCATGACTTCGATGGCCCACCGGGTGGCATAGCGCTCCACGATGGTGGTCGCCGGGCAGGTGAGGTCGGTGGTGATCAGCACCAGGTCGTAGCCGTGGCGGGTGCCCGGCTCGCGGAGGAAGATCACTCGGGCGGGGTGGGGGCCGAAGACGGTGTACCACAGGCAGGTGATAGGGGCAATCTGCACGGTGGTGGGGGTCTGGTAGCGGGTCACGGTGGTCGGGCTGAAAGCTGCGGTGGCGGCCAGCTGAGCCAGTGAACCCAGCCGGGGCCCCTTGAGCCGGGGCCGGCCCCGTTTCCCCGTGCGCGGCGGCGCGAGCTGGTAGAGCGCGGCGTCTTTGCGGGGGCGGGTGGTCCAGCTGACCTGGGCCGGTAGCCGGCACAGGTCCCGGCCGGCGAACGCGGAATCGGCCACGGCGTGGATCTGGCGGCCGGGGAAGGCGCGGGCCAGCAGCCCCACCAGCCCGGTGGCCAGCCAGAGCCGGGAGGCCGAGGTGGTGTTCTTGATCACCAGCCGGGCCAGCACCGGCAGGCACACCGGCCGGGCGCACATCGGCAGCCACACCAGGATCCCGACGATCACCCAGGTGTTCCCGAACCCGGTCTTGGTCTTGCCCGCAGCGGCGCCGTCGTGGAACCACGACACCGCCCAGACTTTCTTACCGCGGCGAGGGAACAGCGTGTCGTCGATCACCACAGTGATCGGGGCGGGCGCCGGGACCAGCCGGGTCACCACCAGGCGGGCCAGCCTCAGCCCTACCTGGTCCGGGGACCAGCGGGTGTGGGCGAAGAACCGGTGCGCCCGGTCATGGGCCCAGACCCGCGAACAGCCCGCCCCGATCAGCATCCCGCACACGGTGCGCGGACCGGTCTGGACCACCAACCCGGCCAACAACGCGCAGAACGTCCGAAACGACGGCGCGGTAAAACACGACTCGAAAACCACCAGCAACACCATCAGCGAGGACGGTAACCTCGGAACCGGGAGCATCGGCGGACTCCTCATTCAGAGGCTATGGAACACCCCGATGCTCCCCTTCCCCCGACCCACACCGTCAACCCACAATTCTCTCGGTACAGCACTGGGCACCCCCAGTAAGACCACCCTCACCAATGAAGTTAAGCCCGTCACCGCACGTAGCAGAATAGCGAAACAGAGGAACCCGAACACACACCGCACGCGGATTTACAGTGAAGGTGATCTGCTACTCACCGCCACTTTTCACCGACCGAGTCGACCACACGACACGACCTCGACCTACCTACCACACTCAGCAACCAGCCCAACCAACAGATCTTGAGAAGTGCGAAACTCGAGGGTAGTGGAAGCTCGTCGATATTCCGCAGCAATGGGCGGGCTGATCTGCGGCGTACCTCCAAACCGCGTCGCCAGTACACGCCTGCCACGTCGTCAAACTGCTTGGTTTCTGCGCGGTCGAGTATCTCAAGTATCGTTTCTTCTGATTCACCATCAGCAGCGACATGTGCACGGAAGTCGTTGAGTGTGTCCAGCGGATAGAAGTTGCAGTGAACACCGCCGACCATCACAAGCGCGTCTTTATTGATCGCGCTTCGATCTCTGGCTTCGCGCATGAATCCGTACGTGGCGGACGAAGCCAAACTGAAGCCGACAGCATCGTAGTGGCGCAGCTCAAGGCTGGTCGTGCGGGGTGTAACCTTCTTGACTGCCACGCTGTGGCCAGCCTGTTCGATGACAGCTGCGAGGTAGAGTACACCGAAGGGTGGAAACTCCTTACGGTGTTCTTTGAAACGTGCCATGTCATAAACCTCGGGGTAAAGCAGCGCCACCCTCGTGATTGATCACTCCTTGTCTCGAGAATCACGCTTGTCAACGCGTCCGCTACTTGATCGGCTGCGGCTGAGCCAATATCGTGTTCGCGTACCGGATAGCCAGTGCCTCGCAGAAACGATATTGCTTCCTTGTATATCTCCAGTTCGCGACGGTTCGCATCATCGTTGTCTGTATGGAAACGGCTGTAGCGCCTGCGGAAACGTGCTCGCATCGCGCACAACACGGGATCGCCGAGCAAGATGAACGCGAGATCAGGTACAGTGATGCGCCGATAGATATTCCAAACGTGATCGCGCTCGACGCCGTCCAATAGGTCGAGCACCAACGATGACGGCACGTACCGGTCGCATACGACGACTGAGCCTCGTTCGAGAGCATCGCGGACCGTTGTCTGATCATGATGGTACCGATCTGCCGCGACCAAACACGTCAGCGCCGCACCGTAAAATTGATGGGTACCGTGCCGCGCTAATTCGCCGAGTGGAGACGATGAAGGGGTGGTGGTGAGCACAACAGACACACCAGCCACAGCAAGACGATCCGGATCAGCCCACTGACGGTGGACTTGCCGACGCCGCTAGGCCCGTCGAGCGTGACCAGCAACCCCCCACCGGGTGCCATAGCCTTCGCCTCTCTCCACCATACGATTCGAGGTTAGCTCACATTGAGAGTTGGTTCATCAGTGTCGAACTTGCGCAGACGCTGAAGGCGTGAGTGTGCTTTCCTATGCCCGGGGAGGAGCGCCAGTGAGGAGCGGTCCGATCCAGGTGCACTTTGGGAGCGGCGTCTCACATAGCAATGTCAAAACCGCCCATGTGAGGTGGTCTGGGCCAGATCAGCTGTGGTCTTGACTGTCCTGGATTGGGTCGTGCTTACCCATGATCCACGCTCCTTCTATGAGTTCTTCGTGAGCCGGGCCCATACCCCGCGCCGTTCGGTCTGGCGGGTGCGCTGCCCACGCAGCGGGTGGGCGCGGTGCGCTGCGATGCAGGCCCGGCATGGTGGGCCAGGCGGGCAGGCCAGCACTGCGGCGAGCACGGGATGGGAGCAGATCGCCGTATACCGACCCGCGTTCGCAGGCACGATCGCGTCCTCAGCGACGAGGTGCTCGTGACCGTCACGGCAGCAGGTCACCGGTAGCACCACAACCCTGCGCCGGTCACCGTCGGAGCCAGTCAGCTCTGGCACGGCGGATCTCCTCTCATGATCAGCGATCTACCTGCGCGTGGCGGGAG
>JBOHHE010000288.1:0-3321 GCA_050700355.1 Pseudonocardiaceae bacterium | reverse complement strand
GACGCCGTGCAGGACGCGCTCATCGAAGCCCTCCGCGTCTGGCCGACCGACCCGCCGCACGATCCGAAGGGCTGGCTGCTCACCGTGGCCTGGCGCCGGTTCCTCGACGCGACCCGGACCGACGCCGCCCGACGCCGGCGCGAGGACCTCGTCAGTGTCGACGCAGGGGAGCCAGCGCCGGGGACGGGGCCTGGTTCTGTGCCCGGGGTGGACGACACGCTCGCGCTCTACTTCCTGTGCGCCCACCCCTCGCTGACACCCTCGTCCGCGGTCGCGCTCACGCTACGCGCCGTCGGCGGGCTGAGCACCCACCAGATCGCCGCGGCCTACCTGGTGCCCGAGGCCACCATGGCCCAGCGCATCAACCGCGCCAAACGCACTGTCTCCGGTGTGCGCCTCGACCAGCCCGGGGACGTCGCCACCGTGCTGCGCGTGCTCTACCTGGTCTTCAACGAGGGCTACCACGGCGACGTCGACCTCGCCGCCGAGTCGATCCGGCTCACCCGCCAGCTCGCGGCCGTGTTCGATCACCCCGAGGTGGCGGGGCTGCTGGCCCTCATGCTGCTCCACCACGCCCGCCGCGCCACCCGAACCGCGCCCGACGGGCGCCTGGTGCCCCTCGCCGAGCAAGACCGCACCCGGTGGGACACCGAGTTGATCACCGAGGGCGTCAAGATCCTGCAAGCGGCCCTGACCCGCGACCGCCTCGGCGAGTTCCAAGCCCAGGCCGCCATCGCGGCCCTGCACGCCGACGCACCCACCACCGAGGAGACCGACTGGATGCAGATCCTCGAGTGGTACGACGAGCTCACCCGCCTAACCGACAGCCCCATCGTCCGACTCAACCGCGCGGTGGCCCTGGGCCAGGCCGACGGACCGCGCGCCGGGCTGGCCGCACTCGCGGCGCTAAACGACACACTGCCCCGCCACACCGCAGTAGCCGCCTACCTCCACGAACGAGACGGCGACCTAGCGACAGCGGCACGGCTCTACACCGAAGCGGCCCAGAAGGCACCCACCCTCGCCGAACGCGACCACCTGACCCGCCAAGCCGCCCGACTCAACACCCACCAGAGCCGCTAACCGGTCACGCCCGGATTCTCCCGCAGCACACGGCGCGGCCCCGTGACCAGGCAGGTCGAGGCCAGCTGCACAACGCGTTGCCGACGGGAAAGCTCAGCGACGACAGGCACGCTGGAAACGTGGTATCTCAAGAGACCCACCCGCCCAAGTGTCCGGTGAAGGCGGCCCATCCGCCACGGTTCGACCGTCCCAAAAGCGACTCACCCAGACTGATCCACGAAGAGCTGGATTACCTCGAACAGCTCCCGGAACCGGACGTATTTGTCTTTACGCGACAGCGTGTAATAGCCGATCGCGAGGGTGGATCGGTGGTTCGGGTATGGGGACTCCATCAATGGTCCGCTCACGTCCGGCAGCCTGCAGGAGGTAATCCGGATGTCGTGATGGTTTCTTGGGGTATTCGGAGGTGGGGGAGACCCCATCGGTCAAGTCTTTTCTCGTCCTCCGTCAGACCGTTCGTTCCTTGTCGGGATGTCGGTGGTCAGCTGTAAGCTCTCGCGCACCGATCGTGGCTAATAATGCCGCGAATCGGCCAGAGGTCGAGAGGATGGATGCGGACCATGACGGGTGTCTGCATCCCACTATCGGAAGGGGGCACGTGGCACAGATTCCGCGGGAGTTGACGCCGTATGTGTCGGTGCGGCATTTCTTCGGTGCCGAGTTGCGGTGGTGGCGCCTGGCTGCGGGCTTGTCGCATGACCGGCTCGGTGCGCAGGTCAACTACTCGGGTGACTTGATCGGCAAGGTCGAGAAGGCCGAACGAATGCCGACCGCGGCGCTGGCCCAGGCGTGTGACGAGGCGCTGGGTACCGATGGTGCTTTGGCCCGCCTGGTCGGTCTGGTCGGTCTGGTCGAAGCTACCACCCAGCAGGAGCCGGCAAGGCGAGTTGCTCCTGCTTCTGAGCGGCCGGTCTGCGGGTGGTTACTCGCTGGTCAGGCTCCTACAGTGAAGGAGGCATCGGCGAGAGGAGCAGGTCCCGTGAACCGGTTCGAGTTTCTGGTTTCGACGTTTGGTGTGGGCGCCGGTTCCCTCGTCGACTCGATGGCGCCTGCTGAAGCATCCCGGCTCGGCCAGGGCGATGTGGTGAGCTGGAAGCGCACTCTGAACCGGCTCTATGGACTGGACGCCCAGTACGGCGGCGGTGGAGTGTATGACCTGGCGTTGCAGTCGATACGGCAGCTGCGTCGGGTGCTGTACCGGGCCAGCTACGGTCCGTCGACCGGCGAGGCACTGCACACCATCGCTGGCGAGTTGAGGAGATACGCGGGTTGGCTCGCATTCGATGCCGGGCACCAAGCTGAGGCCAGGTACTGCTGGCTCGAAGCGTCGCATACCGCCCGGCTCGTCGGTGACGATCGGCTGTTTGTCGCTACCTTGAAGTCCCTATCACGGCAAGCCACCGAGCTGGGCCGACCACAGGAGGGGCTTGACCTCGCCCAGGCCGCGTTGCAGGCGGCCAGGCCGTGGGCGACGCCTCGCCTGCGTTCTCACCTGTTATCGCTGGAGGCATCCGCATACTCCCGATTGGGTGACAAGCAGGCCACCTGGCACGCGCGTAACCGTGCGTCGTACCTGGTGTACCGCGCCGAGGTGCTCGTCCAGCAGCGGAACATTGAAGAAGCTGTCTCGACGGCCGCGTTGGCAGTGGAGGGAGCCCGCGAAGTCAGCTCTGCCCGGATCGATGCGCGTATCGGTCGGGTGCGCACGGAACTGGCCCGGTACTCGGATCAGCCGAGGGTCGCCGAGTTCCTGGACTGGTCCGGCCAGATCATGGCGACGAAAGCGAATAGATCCACGCTCACGACGTGATGTTGAGCTGCTAGGAGGGGAATTTGGCCGGATCACGCTGGGGGCACGCCATAGTGGTTGGCGGTGCCCATGCCGGTTTGCTCGCCGCGCATGCTCTGGCGGAGCATTTCGAGCGGGTGACCGTGTGCGAACGGGACCCGATCGACGAGGAAACCGAGTTTCACCCCGGGGTGCCCCAGTCCCGGCACCCGCATCTTGTGTTGGCTCGCGGTGCGGAGCTGTTGGAGGCGAGGTTCCCGGGCCTGCGCGCTGAGCTGGCCGCGCTCGGCGCACCGGTTTACGACTTCGGTCTGGGCCTGCGGTATCGACTGCCCAGTGGCCGGTTACCGGTCTGCACACTGGGCATCGAGATCCAGAACGTGCGGCGGACGACGCTGGAGCGGGTCATCCGTCACCGGGTGCTGGCTGATCGCCGGGTCGAGCTGCGC
>JBOHHE010000287.1:0-2850 GCA_050700355.1 Pseudonocardiaceae bacterium | reverse complement strand
GCTCGGCACCCGGCTTCGGGCACCCAGGGAAGAGGATGAGCTTGCCCGGCCCGTCACCCTCGCCCGGCCGGTCGATCTGGGCGCTCACGCGGACCGTCGCTCAACTTCGCGCAGCAGCGCCAGCGCCCGATGCTTGGTGACTCCCAACTCACGCACGACCGGCCTCCAGCCGATCTTGCGGTCGTCCGCCCGCCCCCGGGCGACCAGCTCGGCCACCCGGGCGACATCCGGGTCGACGTCGCACTGCGGCCCGCCCGGCGTCACCCCTCGCGGATCCACGATCCGCAGGGGGCCGCTCGGATCCTCGCCCCGATCCGGATCATCGGCCGGCGGCGCCGAGTCGACCCCGGGCGCCTGGGCGGCCACCTGGTCCATGAGCAGGTAGGCCAGCGCGGCGGCCATGCCCAGCACCACCACGGGCAGCGCGGACACCACAGTGATGATCGGCCAGGGCGCGACCGTCACCCCGGCCGCGATCATGAGGTGGTAGGCGATCTGGGCGGCGGCGTCCAGCGACAGGGCGCCCAGCGCGGACGCCTGGGCGAAGCGGCGGGCGGCGGGCGGCGTACCGGGCGTCAGCCAGGCGCGCAGAGCGTAGGCGGCATAAATTGCCATCCCGACGGGCAAGGTGATCGCCGTGTTGATCTTGATCTCCGTGATGCCCGGGAGGAGATCGACAACCCCGAAGCCGGTCAGGGCGCCCAGCCCCACCCACCCCGACCAGATCGCCACCGTCGCCGGCAGAGCCAGCACCCACAGCGGCCAGATCGGGACCTGACGGGCGATCTCTGGGCGGTTCAGGTCATCAGGCAACGGTACGATTGACTTGCGCACGGGTCTCTCCTGGTTGGTCAGGTAGGGATCAAGGCCCCCAGCCCGCGATTCACCGCGCGGGTTCGGGCCTTTCTATCCAGCGTGGGCGGGTTCGGGCGCTATCCCGGGCGCCGCTCGGCGCCCGGCGGGCCGGGGTTATCGGCGCAGCACCTCGTACCCGATCTTGATGAGGTCGCCGCTCGCTGGTGGGCTCTACGTCTGGTCGCGCGCCCAGCGGTGAGCTGTTGAGTCGTCCAGCGCCATCAGCTCGCCGATCTCCACGTACTTCATGTCCCGGCGCGCCAGTTCCGCGATCACCGGGGCGCACTGACGGCGCAGGTCCGCTTCCCGGCGCTTCTGTTCCGTGGCGGATTCCCGGACGGCGAGCACCAGTTCGCGCAAGGTCTGGGCGAGGCTGACCAGCTCGGCCATCGGGATCTCCGAGAGTTCCTCGCGTGACACGGGTTGACATGCTAAGGACGCTCCCATCTTACCTTGAGATGACTTCATCTTATAGTGAGATGGTCGATCAGGGGTCGTGGCGGCGGCTGCTCGCGGAGCACCGGCCCGCCGGCGGGCCCCGTTGCCCGGTGTGCCGGACGGGGTGGGGTTGGCGGCGGCGCTGGCCCTGCCGGGTCTGGCGGGTCGCGCACACGAACTTGGGTCACTTGGGTGATCCTTTCTCGGCGTCGAGCTCAGGCGTCCAACAGCACGAAACGCCCCCCGCCAGCTCCTCACGGAGCCGGCGGGGGGCGTTTCTGCTTCCCGACCCTGGGGGGCCGGGAAGGTCAGGCGATGGGCTCAGATGGCTCAGGTGCCGGATCTGGCACCGGGTCGGTGGGGTCGGTGCCCATCTGCTCGAGTTCCGTGATCAGCGGTTCGAACTGGGCAGCAATGTCAGCGTCGCCCTGTGCGACCCGATCACGCAGCTCTTGGAGTTTCTCCGCGATTCGGTTCGTGGCGATATCGAGTCGGGTCACCATCTCGCCAATAGTGGCCATACGTTCCTCCAGCTGTATTATTCGTCTGTGTTGGGCTATGACGTTGAATGGTTTTAGTAGCTCCAGTAATCGACCCATTGACCACCACTCTATCTATTTGTTATTTGTTGATCCGGCGCCCTCGGTCAGACGTGCCGGTCGGGCAGGGTCGGCGGTGGGCTCGCCTCGCCCGGCGCCGAGTGGGCGCCGTAGGCGGCCGCGAGCGTGGCGATCACGGTGAGCGCGGCCGCCACCGGGGCCGGTAGGCCCAGGCCGGGAATGAGCTCCATCAGTAGCACGGTCATGGTGCTACTGAAGCCGGCTACGGCACCGGCCTTGACTTTGCGGATCGGCGCCTGCATCAGATCTCCTTGTCGGGGCCGGTCACGTCGGAGCGCTCGGCGAGCAGCTGGGCCACCATGGCCCGCAGCCCTGCGAACCCTGCGAGCTCGGCCGCGATCGCGGCCAGCTGTTGCTGCACGGCATCCACCCGGCGCTCCGTCCAGGACAAGATCACGGATACCGGCTGCGGGTCATCGTGCAGGTTGGGCACCCGGTGTGCCCAGATCTCGGTGGGTGAGGGCATGACGCGTTCCTCTCGGGGCCGGGCAAGCATCGGCAATGCCCAGGGGGTGGGGTCGTCGGCGCGCTTATCGGCGACGACGGACAGGTGCATGTGGGTGCGGTGCGGGTTCGGCCCGGTGTAGGCCGTCCACTGCCAGGGTCTTGGCCCCACCGCCCCGTGCATGATCAACTGGTTGGCGATGCAGTACTTGATCCTTGGATCCCTCGATGCCGCGATCTCATCCGAAAATCGGTCGATGTCGACTCCATGAGCGGGGTCGTGCGTGAAGTCCCGAGCTCGGACCACGCCACCAGCGTCCGGGTTGTGATCCGACGCGCGTGCGGAGTGCGCCGAGTCCCCGATGCTGCCGTCGCTCGCTGTGGATCGGTTCGGGAACCGGGCGTTGAGCTGCCTTAATAGGACATCCAGGCTGCGGGCTACACGCCACGTCATGAAGTACCTCTGTCGTGGTTGCGGTCAGCCTCGCCACCC
>JBOHHE010000286.1:0-10648 GCA_050700355.1 Pseudonocardiaceae bacterium | reverse complement strand
CATGGTTTTGCGGTAGCCCCAGATGTAGCGGACGAAGTTCCCGGTGATCCGGTCGTATACACCGTCCTTGGCGTGCTGTCCGCCCTGGTAGCGCCATCTGCGCTGGAGAATGCCGGTCAGGCAGGTGATCGCGGGCAGGTCGAGGAAGATCACGGTGTCGGCGGCGGCCAGCCGGATCGGGAGCGTGCCGGCGTAGTTCCCTTCCAACAGCCATCGGGGCTGGGCCACCAGTGTGCGCTGGAGCGCGGCGAACTCTTGCTGGGGCAGTGGGTTCCAGTCGGCGTCGTAGTAGAGGCCGTCGAGGTGGGTGAGCGGGAGGTGGAGAAGGGTGGCGAGTTGGTTGGCCAGGTGGGTCTTGCCGGACCCGCCGCAGCCGAGGATGGCGATCCTGTCCATGCGCCGGGACGGTATCGGTGCCGGATTCGCCTCTGCCGAAGGCATGCCGGTCACGATGCCGCCATCCGTCGAGCGGGTTGTTTGGCTAGCACGTCGTCGAGAACATCGAGCTGGCGTGACATACGGAACACCTCCAGTGACCGCAGACAGCCGGAGATCAGCTCCACGTGCTCGCTCGTCCCAGCGATGCCCTGCAGGCGGGTGACCATGGTCGCAACGGCAGCGCCATCGGCAACGTGCAGCGGCTGCGGGGTGAAGCGCCCGGCGCTGCGGATGCTGGTGGGGGTCAGCGGCCGACAGAAGAGGCGAACGCCACGCCGTCGGAGATGAGCGTCAGTTGTACTGATACCGCTTGTCCTCGGAGGTGCCCGAACCCTCGCCGAGGGTCAGCTCCACCGCGTCACCGAGCTGCACTCGCGGTTCCACGGTGGGCGCCTCGGCGACCATGTCGTCAGTGGTCTGCCGCATTATCATCACCTCCTTCCCTGGTCGGTTTGGCGTATCTGGGTGCCATATAACCGGTCCCTCAGCTGGACGAACAGCGTGACGCCCAGCGGGTGCACGCGGTTTGTGGAATGCGCAAACGTTGTATCCACCCGAACCACTGCCGCGGTATGTGCTACTTGCGTCACGATGAGTAGGGGAGGTGACGATGTGCGTACATGGTGGTCTCGCCGTGCGTGGGCTGTCGTGCTACGAGACCCTGATAGATCGGACGGAACCAAACCTCATCGACCGTACGACCGGAGCGGCTATCGCTGTCCTAATGTGCAGTGAAAAGCCAACCGGCCGGGTGATCTATCTTGACACGTCCGCGCTGGACAAGCGGTCAGAAACCGTTCAGCTTGCCGGATACTGGTGGCTCTGGAGCAGCCGGGCCAGGTGAGCGGCGTTGCGGGCCAACGAATCCGTCGTCGAGCGGACCGTCTCCGGGACCTCGTCGAGGTCCTGGTAATCCGTCGAGCCCATAGCCTCGCCATTCCAGTACGTCGAGGCCTGGGCCGGGATCGTGAACCCCACATCGTTCAGCGCCTGGCACACATCAGCGACGATCTTATGGGCACCGTCCTCGTTGCCCACCACCGCAACGGTGGCCACCTTGCCGTACATCAAGGGGCGTCCCTCGTCGTCTGTCTCGGACAACTCCGCATCGAGCCTTTCGAGCACTCGCTGTGCGACGCTGGACATGTGGCCCACCCAGGTGGGGGTGGAGAGCACCAGAAGGTCCGCCGCGACGATCCGCCGACGGATTTCCGGCCATTGGTCGCCCTGCCCCATATCGGTCTGGACACCGGGACGCACATCGAAGTCGACGACCCGCAGCAACTCTCCGTCCACATCATGTTTGGCCAGCGCGTCGAGCACCTGCTCAGCCATCAACTCGCTGCTCGACGGGTCCGGGGACGGCGTCAGCGTGCACACCAGGGCCAATGCTCGTAGTCGGTCGGTCATGGCGCTGGGTTACCCGTGATCACCACGGTCAAACCTCTACCCCTTCCAGGCCGAGCCCGATGTGCGACTCAGGTCAGGAACCGTTCGCGGTGAGGAACTTGTGCACCTCGTCGACCACCTGGAGATGGTTGGCCTCGACCAAAGGGTAGTGCGAGGCATCCGGAATGATCGTTTTAGTGACCTGCGGGCTACCGGTGTAACGGGCGGCTTGCTGGTCGGCGGCGTAGGGCTGCGGGCCGAACACCGCGTCGGCGTCTCCGAAGATCACTTGCACGGGTACGGTGATCTTCCCGAGCAGCAGCATGTCGGCCGCGATTCCGGCCGGAATAGAGGACAGCTGGCCGCACGGGTCCGGGTTCAACGCCGGCACCGCGGCCCGGACCTCGGAGGTGGCGCTGTTGAAGTAGAACTTCTCGCGGGAATTCTTGAAGAAGGCCGCGTAGTCCGGCGGGGCTCCTTCGTCGCCGCCTTGGGCGCAGCGGAGCAGCACGTCGGCGAACTCCTGGCCGGCGAACGGGGTGACGGTGAAGTCGCCCCAGGCCATGTTGATAACGGCGTCGACGTCGGAATAGGTGTATGCCTCGATATGCGAGATCAGCCCGCCGACCGAGGCCCCGCCCAGGTTGACCTTGCTGAACTTGACCGGCTCGTCCGACTCGATCTGATAAGTACCGTTGCGCAGGGCCTGGACCATCTGGTGGGCGGCGTCGGCCTCGGAGCCGAAGCAGGTCTGGTTGCCCGGGGGTTTGTCACTGGCTCCGTAGCCGAGCCGGTCGACGATGACCGAGGTATGGCCGCGCTGCGCAAGCTGGGTGGCGAAGGCGTAGTTCGGCACGTCCTGGAAGTTCCAGTAGTACTCGCCCCAGGTGACCGCGTGCAGGTAGATCGTCGCCGCGGTGGGATTCTCGAGCGCGGATCGCGGGGCCACGATGCGCCCCCGCACGGTGTAGTCCTTTCCGTCGCTCTGGCACGGCACCTGCGTGTTGTTGGTGTTCTTGACGTGGAATGCCACGGGGACTTCGACTACCGGCGGCTCCGCGGCAGCTGGTGATGTCGCTGTGACCAACACGGCGAGCAGGCCTACGGCGACGGCACACACCTTGGTCGGCAGTCTTCTCAGCATCGCTGCACTCGTCCTTCCAGATGTCGTCCTGCGCAACCGGTGAACGACTGGAGTCATCGCCTGGTTACTCAATGTTCATATTTCGGTGCGGCTCGTCGAGCCGCTCGGCCAGCTCTCCGCTGCGCTGAGCTGGTCGGGAGGACGCGCCATCGTTGCTGGTGGGGATGAACAGCGCGTTACGGCCGAAACACTGAGCTACTTCTCAGCGATTGCCCGACTAGAGAACTAAGGCAACGCTTAGGGGCAGGTAGGGGATGTGATGCGGGATGAGCTTCTCGCGGCGGTTACAGCACGGCTGAGGCAGATCAACGCGGCGCAGGATCCGGCCCTGGCGTTGAAGTGGAGCGCGCGCCGTGATGCTTCCCGCCTCGCGCGGATCGTGCGCGACGACGGCGGCGACCTGGGAGCGCTGCACGCGCTCGGCTGGTTCCACTGGTATCGGCATCTGGCCTCGCGCGACGGCCAGGACCATGATGCGCTGGCAGACGCGAGCCGGGCACTCACACCGTGTTTCATCGCCGGAGTCGAAGGACTGCCTGCGCCCCTGCTGCCGTCGCTTGCGGAGAACGCCGTCAGCACTGCCGTGGGGTTGCTTACGCAGGCGATGAGTACCAGTGACGCGGCCCTTGGCTCGGCCGCGGTGGTGTTGTGGCAACGAGTTGTGGCCGCTACCCCGAGCTCTCACCCTGATCGGGCGGGTCGGTTGTCCAACCTCAGCGGCGCCTTGCAGGTCCGGTTCGAGCGGGCCGGTGCCCCGGCTGATCTGGATGAGGCGGTCACCGTGGCTCGGGCCGCGGTGCAGGCAGCCCGGGTCGACCATCCCGACCGGGCCATGTACCTGGCCAACCTCGGCCTCGCATTACGGGTCCGGTACGAGCGGATGGGTGCGCGTGCCGATATGGATGAGGCGGTCACCGTGGGTCGGGCCGCGGTGCAGGCCACTTCGGCTGCTCATCCTGATCGGGCGAGACCGTTGTCCAATCTGGGTCTGGCGCTGCAGCTGCGGTTCGAGCGGGCTGGCGCGCCGGCTGATCTGGATGAGGCGGTCGAGGTGGGTCGGGCCGCGGTGCAAGCCACCCCAGCTGAGCACCCTCATCGGGCCATGCACCTGGCCAGCCTGGGTCTGGCGTTGCGAGTCCGGTTCGAGCGGGCTGGTGCGCCGGCTGATCTGGACGAGGCGGTCACCGTGGCTCGAGCTGCGGTACAGTCCGCTCCAGCGCACCATCCCCACCAGGCGGGGCGGCTGTCCAGCCTGTGCCTTGCCTTGCGACTTCGGTTCGAGCGGCTGGGCACCTCCGCTGATCTGGACGAGGCGGTCACCGTGGGCCGGGCTGCGGTGCAGGCGGTTCCAGCCGACCATCCTGACCGCGCCAGATATCTGTCCAACCTGGGTGGCGCCTTGCTGGCTCGGTTCGGATGTGCGGGTGCGCGGGCCGATGTGGACGAAGCGGTCACGATGGCTCGGGCTGTGGTGCAGGCGGCTTCGGCCGACCATCCTGACCACGCCAGATATCTGTCCAACTTGAGTGGCGCCTTGCGGGCCCGCTTCGGATGTGCGGGTGCGCGGGCCGATCTGGATGAGGCGGTCGCGGTGGGGCGGCAGGCGGTGCAGGCGACTGCGGCTGATCATTTCGACCGAGTGGGGCCATTGTCCAATCTGTGTCTCGCCTTGCGGATCCGGTTCGAGCGGATAGGTGCGTCGGCCGATCTGGATGAGGCGGTCGCGGTGGGGCGGCAGGCGGTGCAGGCGACTGCGGCTGATCATTTCGACCGAGCGGGACCGTTGTCCAACTTGGGTCTGGCGCTGCAGGTCCGGTTCGAGCGGGCGGGTGCGTCGGCTGATCTGGATGAGGCGGTCGCGGTCGGGCGCGCCGCGGTACAGGCCATCTCAGCTGAACACCCTTCCCGGGCGATGTATTTGTCCAATTTGGGTTTGGCGTTGCGGGTTCGGTTTGAGCGGGCGGGTGTGTCGGCTGATGTGGATGAGGCGGTCGCGGTAGGTCGGGAGGCGGTGCAGGCCAGTCCGGTTGATCATTCTTATCGGGCGATGTATTTGTCCAATTTGGGTTTGGCGTTGCGGGTTCGGTTTGAGCGGGCCGGTGCGTCGGCTGATGTGGATGAGGCAGTCGCGGTAGGTCGGGAGGCGGTGCAGGCCACTCCGGCCGACCACCCCCATCGGGCGGGACGACTGTCCAACCTGAGTGGCGCCCTGCAGGCTCGGTTCGAGCGGAGAGGCGCGCCGGGCGATCTGGATGAGGCGATCGGCGTGTGCCGGGAAGCGTTGGGGGCTACCTCGGCTGATCATCCTGATCGGGCTATGTATCTGGCCAATCTGGGTGGCGCCCTGCGGGTCCGGTTCGAACGGACAGGTGCGCGGACTGATTTGGATGAGGCGATCGGCGTGTGCCGGGAAGCGGTGCGGGCCACGCCCGCTGATCACCCCGACCGGGCTACGCCGTTGTCCAATTTGGGTTTGGCGTTGCGGGTCCGGTTTGAGCGGGTCGGTGCGCGGACTGATTTGGATGAGGCGATCGCGGTCGAGCGGGCCGCGGTGCAGGCCACTCCAGCTGATCACACTCACCGGGCAGGGCGGTTGTCCAATTTGGGTTTGGCGTTGCGGGTCCGGTTTGAGCGGGTCGGTGCGCGGACTGATCTGGACGAGGCGATCGCGGTCGGACGGGCTGCGGTGCAGGCCACTCCGGTTGATCATCCCGACCGGGCCGGCTGGCTGTCCAATCTGGGTTTGGCGTTGCGGGTTCGGTTTGAGCGGGCGGGTGTGTCGGCTGATGTGGATGAGGCGGTCGCGGTGGGGCGGGAGGCGGTACGGGCCACCTCTGTGGATCATCCTGATCGGGCGGTGTACCTGTCCAACCTCTGCCTTGCGTTGCGGGTTCGGTTTGAGCGGGCGGGTGTGTCGGCTGATGTGGATGAGGCGGTCGCGGTGGGGCGGGAGGCGGTGCAGGCCACCTCTGTGGATCATCCTGATCGGGCGGTGTACCTGTCCAACCTGGGTCTTGCCCTGCAGGTCCGGTTCGAGCAGACAGGCGCGTCGGTCGACGCGGATGAGGCGGTCACGGTGGGTCGGGCTGCGGTGCGGGCCACCTCTGTTGGTCATCTTGATCGGGCTATGTACCTGGCGAACCTGAGTCTTGCGTTGCGGGTTCGGTTCGGGCGGATGGGCGCGCGGGCCGATCTGGACGAGGCGGTCGGTGTGTGCCGGGAGGCGGTGCGGGCCACGTCGGTCGATCATCTTGATCGGGCTATGTATCTGGCGAACCTGAGTCTTGCGTTGCGGGTTCGGTTCGGGCGGATGGGCGCGCGGGCCGATCTGGACGAGGCGATCGCGGTGGGCCGGGAGGTGGTGCGGGTCACTCCAGCCGACCACCCGCAACGGGCGGCACGGCTGTCCAATTTGGGTTTGGCATTGCGGGTTCGGTTCGGGCGGACGGGTGCGCAGATCGATCTGGACGAGGCGGTGACAGTCGGGAGGGCTGCGGTGCAGGCCACCCCGGTGGGCCATCCCGATCGGGCCATGTACCTGGCCAATCTGGGTCTCGCGTTGCAGGTTCGGTTCGGGCGGGGAGGTGCGCGGGCGGATTTGGATGAGGCGGTCGCGGTCGGGCGGGCCGCGGTGCATGCCACTCCACTAGGGCACCCCCATCGGGCCATGTACCTGGCCAATCTGGGTCTCGCGCTGCAGGTTCGGCTCGGCGGGGTGGGTGCCCAGGCTGATCTGGATGAGGCGATGGCGATCTGCCGGGAGGCGATACAGGCCCCTGCTCAGCCGGGCCAGCCCGCTCAGCCGGGCCAGCCGAGCCAGCCGGACCAGCCCGACCGGGCAGGGTGGTCGGCCGACCTGGCTGGCGCTCTGCGGGCTCGGCTCGGGCGCACCGGTGCGCCCGGCGAGCTGGACGAGACGGTCACCACCTACGTCGAGGCAACCGAGGCGGCGTCGTGAGTGGAACTCAGCGGCGCGGGCGGGTCGGACCGAAGCCGCCCGCCGTATCCGTCCTCGGGTCGTCAGCAGGTGGCGGGAGCACCATCGTGGAATCCGGATCAGCGGCAGCGCGATCTGCGGCTTCCACCAGCTTCCGCGGGATCTGTACTGTGCTGGCCTGATCCATCGGCGAGGTCGCCGAATCAGGAGTGACGACACCCGCCCGGCGGGCTTGGGCACGGGCCAATGTCTGGTCGGCGCGATCGAGGGCGTTCACCGGCTGCGCCTCCTCGTGGTCCGTACAGCCCGCAGGAACCTCCCGACGGACGGACCCCTCAGCGAGAGGCACCCCGGGCGTCGTGGCAGGGTCGCCATCATTCTCGGCTGCTGCGCCTGCTAACGCATCAGCCTAGCCGTACCAGGTCCCTGGTGGGTGAACCATTTGAGGAGGTCATGAGCGTGGTCTGGGGTTCATCTACCGGGCAGCCGGTGTTACCGGGCATCGAGGCGGTAGTGCTGGTCGGGGGCATGGGGACCCGCATGCGTCCGCTGACGCTATCGGTACCCAAGCCGATGCTGCCCACTGCTGGGGTGCCGTTCCTGACGCATCTGCTGGGCCGGATCCGGGCCGCCGGCGTGCGGCGCGTGGTGCTGGGCACCTCCTACCGGGCCGAGGTGTTCGCCACCCACTTCGGTGACGGATCCATGCTGGATCTGGCGATGGATTATGTGGTGGAGGACGAGCCTCTGGGCACCGGAGGCGGGATCCGCAATGTCGCGGCGAAGCTGAGCGAGCCCGACGTGCTGGTCTTCAACGGTGACGTGCTCTCCGGCCTGGATCCGGCGCAGGTGGTGGCCACCCACCGCGCCTCGGCGGCGGACGTGACGTTGCACCTGGTGCGGGTGTCCGACCCCCGGGCCTTCGGGTGTGTGCCCACCACCGCCGACGGCCGGGTGCTGGAGTTTCTGGAGAAGACCGAGACCCCCCCGACCGACCAGATCAACGCCGGTTGCTACGTCTTCCGCCGTGAGGTGATCGACTCTATCCCGGTCGGTCGCCCGGTGTCGGTGGAGCGCGAGACATTCCCCGAGTTGCTCGCGGACGGGTTCCGCGTGCAGGCCCATGTGGACAGCTCCTACTGGCTGGACCTGGGTACCCCGGCGGCCTTCGTGCGCGGCTCGGCGGATCTGGTCCGTGGGCTGGCGCACTCACCAGTGTTACCCGGGCCGGTGGGGGAGGCGCTGCTGCTGCCCGGCGCTGAGGTGCATCCCGACGCGTCGGTCGGGGGCGGTTCCGTGGTGGGTGCGGGTGCCGTGGTGCAGCGTGGGGCGCAGGTGCACGGATCCGTCCTGATGGACCGCGCGGTCGTCGGCCCAGGGGCTCAGCTGAAGCGCAGCGTGCTGGGTGTGGGGGCACAGGCCGGTGCGGGCGCTGTGCTGGACGACGTAGTGATCGGCGACGGTGCCGTGGTGGGCGCGCGCTGCGAGCTGCGCGCGGGTCTGCGGGTCTGGCCGGGGGTCGTCCTGCCGGATGGCGCCGTACGTTTCTCCACCGATGCCTGAGCTCTGCGTGCAGGGCCGGAACTCTGAGCGGTTCTGGGCACCCGGATATCCGCTCGACGTCCGCGCGGTGCTCGCCCCGCTGCGTCGCGGCCGGGGTGACCCGACGATGCGGGTGGACTCCGATGGCACGGTGTGGCGCGCGGGTACCACTCCAGACGGCCCCGCCACCCTGGCGCTGCGCCGCTCTGGCGGCGTCGAGGTGCACGCCACCGGATGGGGACCCGGCGCTGGTTGGGCGTTGGACGGGGTACCCACCCTGCTCGGCGCCGATGACGACGACAGCGGCTTCGTCGCGCACCATCCGCTGATCGCGCAGATCCGGCGCCGGATGCCCGGCCTGCGCCTCGGCGCCACCCGCCGGGTGTGGGACGTGCTGGTGCCCGCGATCCTGGAACAGAAGGTGACCGGTACCGAGGCCCGGCGCTCCTGGCGCGAGCTGTGCTTCCGGTTCGGGGAACCCGCGCCCGGCCCCACTGAACTGCGCGTGCCGCCTGATCCGGCGACGCTGCGCGCGATCCCGGATTGGGAATGGCACCGCGCCGGGGTGGACCGCTCCCGGCGCCGCACGCTCCTGGCGGCGGCCACCGTGGCCCGCCGACTGGAGAACGCCGTGGCGCTGGGGAGCCAGGCAGGTCGTGACCTGCTGCGCAAGGTCCCCGGAATCGGAATATGGACCGCCGCCGAAATCGCCCAGCGGGCCTGGGCCGACGCTGACGCGGTGAGCGTCGGCGACTTCCACATCCCCTCCATCGTCGGGTATGCGCTGCTCGGCAAGCCGCTGGACGACGAAGGCATGCTCGACGTTCTCGCGCCCTACACCCCGCAGCGGCACCGTGCGGTGCGCTACGTCGAAGCCGCCGGTTTCCGCCGCCCCCGCTTCGGCCCCCGCTACAGCCCCCGCGACTACCGCGCCATGTGAGCTTCGCCACTCACGAGCGAGTTGTCCACAGCGTCCCGTCGGGGGAGAGCAGGCCAGGCCCGCTGCGGGCGGTTTCAGTGATGGCCCTGATGCGTCTGTCCATGCCGAACAGCGAGCCAGCCCCGTCGCCGAGTGCGACCGTGTTACCGCATCGAGCCGACCAGCGACCCAACGTGCGCGTCGGGATCATTCCATGGATTCGCTTGGTCACCCACCCCTTACTACGCTGCTTCCATGGGAAACCGTGGGACCGGGGAGTATCGAGATTGATGCCGATCAACCCTCGGCTCAGGGGAAAGATCCTCCACAACGCGAGACCGCTCTATGCGGCGTGATCTCGTCCTGATCAGCCGGCGATGACATTGAGCAGCATCGACACAAGCACCTCGCCACAAAAGGTAATTGCTGTGTCTTATGGTCTCATGCGTTTGCGGGTGCCGTGATCTGTACATGATACCCGGTTTCCCCGCCGTGGTCTTCGCGTAGTATCTGGATGAAGTTGATGCCAGGTGGGATAGTGCCAAGGTCGACGTTTGTGTATTCGAATGGCGTGGCGGGACCTGGTTCCATCGCGCCGAACTTGAACAGACCGTTTACCCAGACAAAGATACCGTTATCGACAGCGAAGCTGCCGGTGAGTTGCGTTTCAACTGCCCCGGCGTCGATCCGATAGATGATAGCTGTCTCGTGGAACTCGGGCCAGGTAAGAGGAACGGGCTGCAGACCTGTCCAATTGGGGTTGAGCGGCAGTGGATTCGCGGAGAGCCAGTCTCCGAGAATGTCCGCAACGGGCGATAGATCGGGCTCGGGGGCGGGGACAATGCTGGGGTCGCTTGGCGGAGTTGGGAACAGCTCGCTCGTCCCGTCAAGGCTGTTACGCAGAGCATCATTGTAGAAACCAGGGGTATTATCGTCTACGAGCAACCTGAGTGTCGGGCGCTCAAACAACGCGTTCCTGGTCACGTCCGTGATCGCGGCCATACCTACCTGGCACAGTGGTACTAAGGTTGTGCAGCTTACGACTCCGAGCACAGGTACTCGAACACTGTCTACAACCCCTCGCTGACAGAGTGCGCATGTGGCTGCCAGGGACTGGACAGGGAAAAGAACCGGCGCGACCTTCCGAATGAAGTTAACGAGCCTTTTGATAAATCTAGAGAAACCGAAAGCCAAAAATTCTTCCTCGTCAGCATTTCCCTCCCCATTTCCCTCCCCATTTCCCTCCCCATTTCCCTCCCCATTTCCCTCCCCATTTCCC